>NZ_MTEG01000006.1:0-302490 GCF_002108615.1 Klebsiella sp. YJ | reverse complement strand
TATGTGACCGGGTTGAGCGAGGAAATCAACGCCCCTGTCGCCTGAAGGATACGCCGCGAGATTCAACGAAAGATTTCAGGCTACAGGCAGGCGATGACGCAGCGAGTGCCCGGGAGCATAGTCCGCTATGTGACCGGGTTGAGCGAGGAAATCAACGCCCCTGTCGCCTGAAAGATAAAGTTGAATCGACAGGTCCTTGCTTTACCCGCATACTGGGTGCTGCTTTTTGAACCAGGAACAGAACCTCTGACAATGAATTTACAGCATCACTTTCTGATTGCCATGCCTGCTCTTCAGGATCCGATATTCCGCCGCTCCGTGGTCTATATCTGCGAATACAACGACGATGGCGCCATGGGCATTATCATCAATAAGCCGCTGGAAAACTTGCAGATTGACGGAATTCTGGAAAAGTTAAACATTGTCGCTGAACCGCGCAATCCGGAGATTCGTCTGGATAAACCGGTGATGCTCGGCGGGCCGCTGGCGGAAGATCGCGGTTTTATTCTGCATTCACCGCCTTCTGATTTTTCCTCCAGCATTCGCATCTCCGATAACACGGTGATCACCACTTCCCGCGACGTACTTGAAACGCTCGGCACGGACAAGCAGCCGGCTAACGTGCTGGTCGCCCTGGGCTATTCCTCCTGGGAAAAGGGTCAGCTGGAGCAAGAAATCCTTGATAACGCCTGGCTGACGGCCCCGGCGGACCAGAATATTTTGTTTAAAACGCCTATTGCCGACCGTTGGCGCGAGGCGGCAAAACTTATCGGTATCGACATTGTGACGATGCCCGGCATAGCGGGGCACGCGTAATGAGCGGAACGCTGCTGGGTTTTGATTTCGGTACCAAAAGTATCGGCGTGGCGGTCGGCCAACGCATCACCGGGACCGCCCGCCCTCTTCCTGCACTGAAGGCGCAGGATGGTAAACCGGACTGGAACGTTATCGAAAAGCTGCTTAAAGAGTGGCAACCAGAGGCCGTCATCGTCGGCCTGCCGCTGAATATGGACGGGACTGAGCAACCGCTCACCGCGCGCGCGCGTAACTTCGCCAATAAAATTCACGGCCGCTTTGGGGTGAAAATCACTCTGCACGACGAGCGTTTGAGCACGGTAGAAGCCCGTGCCGGGCTATTTGAGCACGGCGGATTCCGCGCCCTGAACAAAGGCAGCATTGATTCTGCCTCCGCGGTGATTATCCTGGAAAGCTACTTCGAGCAGGGCTTCTGATCCCGAAGCCATAATGATGATATGGCGCCCTCTTCTGCGAAGTGGCGCCATCGCTCTTTCGCCTGTCTTAATGCCTAGTGACGTAAATGCTCATTGGCCCAGCTGACTGCCTGGGTGCGGTTTTTTACGCTCAGCTTACGGAAAACATTGTACAGATGTGTACGTACCGTGTTTTCACTGATAAACAGCGCACGAGCAATATCCATATTGGTTGCACCGCAGCGTAATTCATTGAGAATTTCACATTCACGCTCGGTGAGCGGCGAACTCTCCGTCGGGATCGATGTATGATCCGCGGCATACATCGCCGGGTGCATCACGCTCAATTCAGCCGTCTGTTCGCCATTAAGTACGGCCTTAACGCCCTCAATTAAACGCGATTCATCATCGTCATGGCGGAAAACGCCATACAGCGCTGGCCACTGCGCCATTTCATAAAGCTCATATTTTTGTGCGCTGTTGATAATCAGCAGCCGCGGGTTTTCCGCGCAAGATCGAATAATATCTCGCCACAGCCCGTTGAGCTTTTTATTCGACACGGCGATATCAAATAATATTACCGACTCTTTCGGCAGACGCTGAGTTAGCGGTTTGTTAATATTATGGAGCGTCACCCTGACCGACAATGTATTGGTCAGGTAATTGGCAAATGCCTGACTCTGAATTGACGGATGAGTAATAAAAACGATCTGACGAGAAGAAGATAAATTACCTGAAAAATTAATCACTTAAAACTCTCCTTAGCAAGCACCCACCATCATGGCGGTTAAATGAATTAAACCTAAAATTACAAATAATTAATAAATTTACATTTCAAAACAATATTTCACAAGAAACGTCCTGTTTCCATAAACAGCATAAGTCGAAGAGATGAAAAGTGTCAAAAGATAATCTTATTTTTTCTTTATTCTGCGAGGGAAATGCCGCTCGCCCTTTCACAGCCGTCATTAATTTGACGTAGTCATTTATGGCTAAATTATATTCAGCCATAATAACCACAAACATTAATAAAACATTACGATAACAACACTCAGGTATGAAAACTGAATATTAAAACAGCGCTTATAACAGACCCGCTGCCACACGCTGTTGAAAACTTTGCGTAAAAGTCAGCATTCCGGCCTGTTGACCGGTTTGCATGACCCCCGGCAATTGATGAGTTTTCCCCTCGCGAATCAAATTTGCTACCGCCGGGGTATTCACCAAAAGCTCGTATAGCGCAACTCTTCCCTCTGACGCTGTCGGCAGTAATTTTTGTGCCAGCACCGCACATAAACTTCCCGCTAGCTGGCTACGTATTTGTTCTTTTTCCTGCGCAGGGAAGACATCAACCAGACGCTCAATCGCCTGAGCCGCGCCGCGGGTATGCAGCGTGGCCATCACCAGATGGCCGGTCTCCGCAGCGGTCAGCGCCAGGCGGATCGTTTCGCTGTCGCGCAGCTCACCCAGCAGAATCACATCGGGATCCTGGCGCAGCGCCCCCCGCAGCGCCGTGGAAAAAGAGGGACAGTCGCGTCCGATTTCACGTTGTTGAATCAGACATCGCTTGCTGTGATGGATAAACTCCACCGGATCTTCAAGCGTCAGAATATGCCCTTCACGCTGCTGGTTGAGATGATTGACCATCGCCGCGAGGGTGGTCGACTTACCGCTGCCGGTGGCTCCGGTCACCAGAATCAAACCGCTTTCTTCATTCAGCAGTTCCGTCAGCGCCGCAGGAACACGCAGCGCCTCAATCCGGGGACAGCTTTCCGGCAACAGGCGCAGCGCTAATGAAATACCCCGAGCGTGAGAAAATGCGCTGGCGCGAAGGCGCGGTCCGCCGTCGGGGGTTAAGGCAAAATCCACCTGTCCGTTGGCCTGCCAGTGCGCGCGCTGTTTCTCATCGAGCCACCCGTCAAGCCATTTCCCGATATCCGGCGTGTGAAATGGCGCCGGCTCAAGCTTTCCCTGTCGACGCCAGCGCGCTGCCGAGGTATTGCACAGGTGTAGATCGGAGACATTATGCTTTACACTAAGGGCCACGATTTCTTCCAGCTCCATAACACATCCTCGGAATATGAACGATATTGCGCATAACCTGGCACAGGTCCGGGACAAAATCTCAGACGCTGCCGCGCGCTGCGGCCGCGATCCAGAAGAAATTACGTTGCTTGCAGTGAGTAAAACGAAGCCTGCGAGTGCGATTGAAGAAGCGATAGCCGCAGGCCAGGTGGCTTTTGGCGAAAACTACGTCCAGGAAGGGGTGGAAAAAATCCGCTACTTCCAGGAAGCAGGCGCCTCTTCGCTACAGTGGCACTTTATCGGGCCGCTGCAGTCCAACAAAAGTCGTCTGGTGGCGGAACACTTTGACTGGTGCCACACCGTCGATCGTCTGAAAATCGCCACGCGGCTCAGCGAGCAGCGCCCTTCGCATCTTCCGCCGCTTAATGTATTGATTCAAATAAACATTAGTGACGAACAGAGCAAGTCGGGCATTCTGCTGCAGGCGCTGGATGCGCTGGCAGCGGAGATTGCCGCCCTGCCCAATCTGCGGCTGCGCGGATTAATGGCCATTCCGGCACCTGAGTCAGAATATGTAAGGCAGTTTGCCGTGGCCCAACAAATGGCGGTAGCATTTGCGCGATTGAAAACGCAATACCCTACGGTCGATACGTTGTCTTTGGGCATGTCGGATGATATGGAAGCCGCAATCGCGGCGGGAAGCACGATGGTGCGCATCGGTACCGCAATTTTCGGTGCGCGCGACTACAGCAAAAATTAAGGAATCTGAGGAACGCCATGAAGACGTTGACTTTCCTGCTGGCAACGGTCATTGAACTCTACACCATGATCATGTTGCTACGCGTCTGGATGCAGTGGGCACGCTGCGATTTTTACAACCCGTTTTCGCAGTTTATCGTTAAGGTCACCCAGCCTGTCGTCGGGCCGCTGCGACGCATTATCCCGGCCATGGGCCCCATCGACAGCTCCTCGCTGCTGATCGCCTTTATTCTCTGCGTCGTGAAAGCCATCGTGCTGTTTATGGTGGTCACCTTCCAGCCGATTATCTGGATCTCCGCGCTGCTGATTCTGATTAAGACCGTCGGCCTGCTGATATTCTGGGTGCTGCTGCTGATGGCGATCATGAGCTGGGTAAGCCAGGGCCGTAGTCCGGTGGAATTCGTTCTGATGCAGCTGGCCGACCCGCTGCTGCGCCCGATTCGCAGAATGCTGCCGTCGATGGGCGGTATCGATTTCTCGCCGATGGTGCTGGTGCTGCTGCTGTACGTGGTCAATATGGGCATCGCCGAACTGCTACAGGCGACGGGTAACGTTCTGCTTCCGGGGCTGTGGATGGCGCTATGAGTGCCGTCGAAGCCTGCGCTGACGGGCTGGTGCTGCGGCTGTATATTCAGCCCAAGGCCAGCCGTGATAGCATCGTTGGTTTACATGGCGACGAACTGAAAGTCGCCATTACCGCTCCCCCCGTAGATGGCCAGGCTAACGCCCATCTGGTTAAATTCCTCGCCAAACAGTTTCGTGTCGCGAAAAGCCAGGTGCTGCTTGAAAAAGGCGAGCTTGGCCGCCACAAACAGATAAAAATCATCAACCCGCAACAGATCCCGACTGCGGTCGCGGCGCTGACAAAATAGACAGGATTAATGATGCAAAAAGTTGTTCTCGCCACCGGTAACGCCGGGAAGGTTCGCGAGCTGGCCTCGCTGCTGGAAGATTTTGGACTGGATATCGTTGCTCAAACCGAGCTGGGCGTGGATTCCGCCGAGGAAACCGGACTGACCTTTATCGAAAATGCGATTCTGAAAGCCCGCCATGCCGCGCAGATAACCGGCTTACCGGCGATTGCCGACGACTCCGGTATCGCGGTAGACGCGTTGGGCGGCGCACCGGGTATCTATTCAGCTCGTTACTCCGGAGAAGACGCTACCGACCAGCAGAACCTGGAAAAACTGCTCGATGCCCTGAAGGACGTCCCGGACGACCAGCGTCAGGCGCAATTCCACTGCGTGCTGGTCTATCTGCGGCATGCGGCCGACCCGACGCCGGTTGTTTGTCACGGCAGCTGGCCTGGGGTCATTACCCGTCAGGCGGCGGGCAACGGTGGCTTCGGCTACGACCCGATTTTCTATGTTCCGTCCGCAGGCAAAACCGCGGCGGAACTCAGCCGTGAAGAAAAAAGCGCGATTTCCCACCGCGGGCGCGCGTTAAAACTGTTACTGGAAGCGTTACGTAATGGCTAATTTGCCGCCTCTGAGCCTGTATATTCATATCCCATGGTGTGTGCAAAAATGTCCGTACTGCGATTTTAACTCGCATGCGCTAAAGGGCGAGGTGCCGCACGATGATTATGTGCAGCATCTGCTGACCGACCTGCGGACCGATGCGGACTACGCCCAGGGACGCGAAATCGGCACGATTTTCATTGGCGGGGGAACGCCGAGCCTGCTCTCCGGGCCGGCTATGCAAACCCTGCTCGACGGCGTACGCGACTGCCTGCCGCTGGCCGCCGGTGCGGAAGTCACCATGGAAGCCAACCCAGGCACCGTGGAAGCCGATCGCTTCGTAGAATACCAGCGTGCGGGCGTGAATCGCATCTCCATCGGCGTGCAAAGCTTTAGCGAACCTAAACTGCAGCGCCTGGGGCGTATTCACGGCCCGGATGAGGCAAAGCGCGCGGCGCATCTGGCAACGGGGCTTGGCCTTCGTAGCTTTAACCTCGATTTGATGCACGGCCTGCCGGACCAGACGCTGGACGAGGCGCTGGACGACCTGCGTCAGGCGATCGAACTCAATCCGCCGCATCTCTCCTGGTATCAGCTGACTATTGAGCCGAATACTCTGTTTGGCTCCCGTCCGCCGGTGCTGCCGGATGACGACGCCCTGTGGGATATCTTTGAGCAGGGACATCGTTTGTTGACGGCGGCAGGTTATCAGCAGTATGAGACATCGGCCTATGCTAAACCGGGTTATCAGTGTCAGCACAACCTGAACTACTGGCGCTTTGGCGACTACCTTGGCATCGGCTGCGGTGCGCACGGGAAAATTACCTTCCCGGACGGGCGCATTTTACGTACGGCAAAAACGCGCCATCCGCGGGGTTACATGGAAGGCCGCTACCTCGAACGTCAGCATGACGTGGAGGCCGCCGACAAACCCTTCGAATTCTTTATGAACCGCTTCCGTCTGCTGGAAGCGGCACCGCGCAGTGAATTCAGCCGCTACACCGGTCTGGAAGAGCACGTGATCCGGCCGCAAATTGATGCCGCCATCGCCCAGGGTTACCTGGTTGAAGATGAGCGCTGCTGGCAGATAACCGAGCATGGCAAGCTGTTTTTAAACTCGCTGCTGGAGCTGTTTCTCAGCGAAGATTAATCCCCCCCCGGGCGGTCCTCGACCGCCCGCTGTTGCTCTTTTTCCCCACTTCTCCGTCCGTTTTGTTGTCCCCGTGTCGGTCAAATCACCTGATCACTTTTTATGCAATTCTTTGCAGCCAATCACAAATCCGCATCGACTTTTTTCCATTTCTTGACTCCGTTTTAGTGCAGTGGTAATCCTGCTTCATCGGTTGAGCAAATGTAAAACCGAAGTATCCTACATGTGAATTATTAGTAACTCTTATTAAAAAAGTCTGTATGACGTCGGCTCCGGCTGGCGGGCTCAAACCTATAAAAAAGAGGGTAATATAATGAATTACCGTAATATTTTTATCGCACTCGCAACAATATCCGGCGGTATTTCCGCGTCGGCACAAGCGGCCGAATCCGCCACCGTAGCATTTCTCATGCCCGACCAGGCCTCCACGCGTTATGAGCAGCATGATTTCCCCGGATTCAAAGCGGAAATGAGCAAGCTGTGCGCAGAATGTAAGGTCATTTATCAAAACGCTAACGCCAGCGCGACGCTGCAACAGCAGCAGTTCAATTCGGTCATTGCCCAGGGGGCGAAGATTATCGTTCTCGATCCGGTTGACTCCTCCGCGGCCGCCGCCCTGGTCGAAAATGCCCAGGCCCAGGATGTTAAAGTGATCGCTTACGATCGCCCTATCCCCGATAAGCCAGCTGATTTTTACGTCTCGTTTGATAACGAAGGTATCGGCTATGCGATTTCACAATCGCTGGTTAATCATCTGCAAGAGAGCGGCGTGCCAAAAGGGGCCGGCGTCCTGCAAATTAACGGCTCGCCGACCGATGCCGCCGCAGGGCTTATCCGCGATGGTATTCATCGTGGGCTGAAAGCATCGGGTTACGCCACCCTCGCGGAGTTTGATACCCCGGAATGGGCGCCGCCTAAAGCGCAGGAGTGGGCCGCCGGGCAGATAACCCGCTTCGGGGACAAAATTAAAGGCGTCGTCGCGGCCAATGACGGCACTGGCGGCGGTGCCATTGCCGCCTTTAAAGCCGCCGGCGTACAGCCGGTTCCGCCGGTCACCGGGAACGACGCGACGATTGCCGCGCTGCAGCTCATCATCGCCGGCGACCAGTACAACACCATCTCCAAACCGTCAGAAATCGTTGCCGCAGCCGCGGCGAAAGTGGCCGTGGAACTCATTCAGGGTAAGAAACCGCAGGCGAGCACCACGCTGTACAACACGCCTTCTCAGCTGTTTACCCCGGCAGTCATCACCGCCAAAAATATCAAAGCGGAAATTTTCGATAAAAAGATCCAGACCTACGCTCAGGTGTGTACCGGTGAATACGCCGCAGCCTGCCAGAAATTAGGTATTGAGAAGTAATGCTGCCCCTGCGTCCGTCGTCGCTGACGGGCGTAGTTTCACCATCATTGAGGTCTTTTTTATGTCGCAACAATCAGACATCGTCGCCGGCACCAGGCAACCTGTTTTAAAACTGAGTCATGTCTCCAAACACTTCGGCGCGGTCTCCGCTCTGACGGATATCGAGCTGGAGGTTCATGCCGGCGAAGTGGTCGCGCTGGTGGGCGATAACGGCGCGGGAAAATCCACGCTGGTGAAAATTCTCGCCGGCGTACACCAGCCCACGACCGGCACCATTGAGTTTGACGGTAAGGCCATCACTCTCGACAGCCCAGGCAAGGCGCTGGAATACGGTATCGCTACGGTCTTTCAGGATTTAGCGCTGTGCGAAAATCTCGACGTCGTCGCAAACCTGTTTTTAGGCCACGAGATTTCGCCGCTGCAGCTGGACGAAGTGGCGATGGAGGTACGGGCCTGGACGTTATTGCAGGAGCTGGCGGCCAGAATCCCGTCGGTGCGCGAGCCGATTGCCTCGCTTTCCGGCGGCCAGCGCCAGACGGTGGCGATCGCGCGTTCGCTGCTGATGAACCCCAAAATCATCATGCTTGATGAGCCCACCGCCGCGCTCGGCGTGGCCCAGACGGCGGAAGTGCTCAATTTGATTGAGCGCGTTCGCGAGCGCGGCCTCGGCGTCATCATCATCAGCCACAACATGGAAGACGTCCGTGCGGTGGCCGATCGCATCGTGGTGCTGCGGCTCGGGCGCAATAAAGGCATCTTTACCCCCGACGCCTCAAACCAGGATCTGGTGGCGGCCATTACCGGCGCAACAGAGAATGCCGTTTCACGTCGCGTCGAACGAAAATCACAGTCTAGCGCTTCCGGAGTGATTTAATTTTATGAACAGCAAGACAGCATCCCGCCCCGCACTGGATCGCAGCGATGAGCGCGTCCAGCACAACGACGGCCTGTTCGGCGTGGTACGTGCGCAGATCAATCGTATCAAAACCGGCGATCTGGGGACCGCGCCGGTCATCGCCGGGCTGATCGTGATCTCCCTGGTTTTCACCTGGCTCAACCCGGTCTATATCGCGCCCAATAACCTGGTTAACCTGCTTTTTGACTGCGCTACCGTTGGATTTATCTCACTGGGGATCGTCTGCGTACTGATGCTCGGCGAAATCGATCTTTCGGTGGGCTCAATGAGCGGACTCTCTTCGGCGATTGTTGGCGTGCTGTGGGTTAATGCCGGCTGGCCGGTTGCCGCGGCGATTGCCGTCGCGCTGCTGTGCGGTATCGCCGTCGGGCTGCTTTACGCCCTGCTGTATAACCGCGTCGGCATGCCAAGCTTCGTAGCGACGCTCGCCGGCCTGCTGGCGCTGCTCGGGCTGCAGCTGTATATCCTCGGTCCCAGCGGCAGCATTAACCTGCCCTACGCCTCTCCGCTGGTGCGGTTTGGTCAGCTACTGGTGATGCCGGGCTGGTTCTCTCATCTTATGGCGCTGCTGCCCGGGCTGGCGATCCTGGTATTTGGCCTCAAAACGCGTACGCGCCGCCTGGCGGCGAACCTGTCGGCGGAAGCCGTCAGCTCACTGTTATTGCGCGCGATTCTGCTGACGGTAATCTTTGAAGCCGCCGTGTTCTACCTTAATCTCGGGCGCGGCGTACCGTGGATTTTCGGCCTGTTCGTCGCGTTGGTGATGATGCTCAACTATGCGCTCAAGCGGACGCAATGGGGGCGCTCTATGTTTGCCGTCGGCGGCAACCGCGAAGCCGCGCGCCGTTCAGGGATCAACGTGCGGGCTATTTACGTCAGCGCCTTTGTACTCTGTAGCACCCTCGCCACCTTCGGCGGCATTCTGGCCGCTTCCCGGCTGGCCTCGGCGAGCCAGCAGGCCGGGACCGGTGACGTGAATCTGAACGCCATTGCGGCGGCGGTCATTGGCGGTACCAGTCTGTTCGGCGGGCGCGGCAGCGCCTGGTCCGCTCTGCTGGGGATCATCGTGATTCAGTCGATTTCGAATGGTCTGACGCTGTTAAATCTGCCGTCATCGCTACGCTACATCATTACCGGCTGCGTGCTGGCGATTGCGGTGATTATTGACTCGCTGGCCCGTCGTTCCCGCGTATCGCACGGACGTGCCTGAGAAGGATGAACGCGGTGTGCCCCGGTGAAGGCCGCGGCACACCGCAGAGAGCGTTATTTCAGGGAGCTCACCAGCGCCTTGCGGCTGTCTTCAAGGGAGACGACCCGGCTACAAACGTCTTTGCCAAATTTCTGGAAATCCGCTTCCTGGTTTTTCCACTCTTCCTGAATCGCCGTTTGCAGGCCGCCGAGGCTTCCGAGGATCCCCTGCAGCGGATTGCCCCCGCCTTTCAGCACTGCCTTTGCGCCCATCTCGTTGATGCTGTCCTGCAGAATGCCGCCCATCGCCTGATTAACCAGCTGCTGGCCGTCGGCGCGCACCTGATCGATCGCTTTGTAATGGAAAGTCAGGCCGTCGCTGCGACGTTCAATAATGCGGTTCATCTGGGTTTTCAGCTGCGCGTCAAGTTTGGTCAGACGACTATGCATACTGCTGCTGGCGCCAACCTGCTCGGTAATGATTTTATCCAGCGCCTGACGCCCTTTTTCGACTCGCGAACGCGCGCCGTCATCAATCCATGGCAGGCTGCTGCGCAGGCCGGCCTGATAGTCCTGGGCCTGCTCACGCTGGGCTGCAGACAGAGAATACTGTTTTCCGTTATAGGTCAGATTGCCGTCCGGTTTAATCACCAGATCGCCGTTCTCCCCGGTTACCTGCACCTGATGCGGGCTGAGGATCACGTCGTCACGCGGCGTGACGCTACATTGGTAGTCCGCGTGCGCGGACAGAGCGGTAACGGACAGCGCCACCGCCAGCAGCGTTTTGCGCATCATAAAACTCCCTTAAGACAAAACGGGTCGGCAATTGCCGACCCTTGTCAAACTTAGTCCCACCAGACGTCAAAAAGTTCGCTGGTGCGCACATCGGCAAGCCCGCGATCTTCCAGCCACTTACGCACGATAGCCTGATGCTCCTCGGTACATTTACCGATTTCCTGCAGGCAGATTAGCCCTTCCCAGGAGAGGTAACCGCTGCCGTCAAACGCCAGTTTGTTCGGCTCGATCACTTCCTCAATCAGGTCATTCACGGTGCGATCGATATGCTCTTCAGTGCTCCCTTCCGGAAAACGCCATGCGACGGAAAAACCGATTTCCTGAAACTCGTCGATATGCATTTTTTTACGCAGACGACGGCTACGATTCTTTGCCATTATTTCACCCTCTCGAACATTAAGTCCCATACGCCGTGGCCAAGACGATGGCCACGCTGTTCAAATTTGGTTACCGGACGCGATTCCGGGCGCGGTACATAATCGTTGCTTTCTGACAGGTTACGATACCCTTCCAGCGATGACATCACTTCCAGCATATGCTCAGCATACGGCTCCCAGTCGGTCGCCATGTGGAAGACGCCGCCCAGTTTAAGCTTGCTTTTCACCAGCTCAGCAAAAGGCGCCTGCACGATACGGCGTTTATTATGACGCGCTTTATGCCACGGGTCAGGGAAAAACAGCTGCACCATGTTGAGAGAATTATCCGGAATCATGGTGTGGAGCACCTCGACCGCATCGTGACACATCACGCGCAGGTTGTGTACACCCTCTTCTTCGGCGGAGGCCAGGCAGGCACCGACGCCCGGTGAGTGAACTTCGATACCGAGGAAATTCTGCTCAGGCTTCGCTTGCGCCATCGCCACCAGCGAAGCGCCCATGCCGAATCCGATCTCCAGCGTAGTCGGCGCGTTGCGACCAAACAGCGCGGCGAAGTCGAGCGGCGCATCGTTGAACTCAACGCCCATCACCGGCCAAATGTTATCCAGCGCATGCTGCTGCCCTTTGGTCAGGCGGCCCTGGCGGCGGACGAAGCTACGAATACGGCGCAGCGGGCGGCCGTTTTCATCGAATTCCGGAGATATGACGTCGTTTTTCATAAAAGTTAGGTCTGCTTGTGAGAGTGTTCGGAAAACGGGCATTATCCAAAGTTACCCGACGGATGCAAGGGTTTACAGCCTGTCGCCCTTATGCTGCAATCTGCCACCCTGATATCGCGATTCCGGAGCTGTAGCTTTGACTTTTCTCGCCGCGCAATTTTCAGCCCAGGTGCTGGACTGGTACGACAAATACGGGCGTAAAACCCTGCCATGGCAAATGGATAAAACGCCTTACAAAGTATGGCTCTCCGAGGTGATGTTGCAACAAACGCAGGTCGCTACGGTGATTCCCTATTTCGAACGCTTTATGGCCCGCTTCCCGACGGTTACCGATCTGGCCGCGGCGCCGCTGGATGAAGTGCTGCATCTGTGGACCGGACTGGGCTATTACGCCCGCGCGCGCAATTTACATAAGGCGGCGCAGCAGGTGGCGAGCCTGCACGGCGGCGAATTCCCGCAAACCTTTGACGAAGTGGCGGCGCTGCCCGGCGTCGGGCGTTCCACGGCCGGCGCAATTTTATCCCTCTCCCTTGGCAAGCATTACCCCATTCTCGATGGCAACGTGAAGCGCGTGCTGGCCCGCTGCTATGCGGTCAACGGCTGGCCAGGGAAAAAAGAGGTTGAGAAACGATTATGGCAGATCAGCGAAGAGGTCACGCCGGCAAAAGGGGTCGAGCGCTTTAACCAGGCGATGATGGATCTCGGGGCGATGGTCTGCACCCGCTCGAAACCCAAATGCGAGCTCTGTCCGTTAAGTAACGGCTGCATCGCTTACGCAAATCATTCATGGGCACAATATCCTGGCAAAAAACCAAAGCAGACCATTCCGCAGCGAACGGGCTATTTCCTGCTGATGCAGCACGGCAACGAAGTGTTGCTTTCCCAGCGTCCGCCGATCGGCTTATGGGGCGGATTATTCTGTTTTCCGCAGTTTGAAGAGGAGGCCGCACTGCGCAAATGGCTGGCTCAGCGTGGGATAAAGGATGATGATCTGACGCAGCTGACCGCGTTCCGCCACACTTTCAGCCATTTCCATCTGGATATTGTGCCGATGTGGCTTAGCATAGATTCATCTGGCGCATGCATGGATGAAGGCAGCACACTCTGGTATAACTTAGCGCAGCCGCCGTCGGTTGGACTGGCGGCTCCCGTGGAGCGCTTGTTGCAACAGTTGAAGGCCGGGGCTCTTGCATAGCTTTCTGGCGAATAAAGAGGATGACTAATGAGCAGAACGATTTTTTGTACTTTCCTGCAGCGTGAAGCGGATGGCCAGGATTTCCAGCTGTATCCGGGTGAGTTAGGCAAACGCATCTATAACGAGATTTCGAAAGAGGCGTGGGCTCAGTGGCAGCACAAGCAAACCATGTTAATCAACGAGCAAAAGCTCAACATGATGAACGTGGAACATCGCAAGCTGCTGGAACAGGAGATGATCCAGTTCCTGTTTGAAGGGAAAGATGTGCACATTGAAGGCTACACGCCGCCTGAAAAAAAGTAAGAGTCCTCTGACTCTTAAGCACAACAAACACAACGCACACTCCCGGAATGATGAAAAAATATTTAGCGCTAGCGCTCATTGCGCCTTTGCTCGTTTCGTGTTCCAGCTCAAATAAAAAGGGCGATGGGTATAACGAAGCCTGGGTTAAGGACACCAACGGCTTCGATATTCTGATGGGTCAGTTCGCCCATAACATCGAAAATATTTGGGGTTATAACGAAGTTCTGCTCGCCGGGCCGAAAGACTACGTTAAGTACACCGATCAGTATCAGACCCGTAGCCACATCAACTTTGATGAGGGCACCATCACCGTCGAGACCATCGCCGGTACCGATCCGACCGGCCGTTTACGCCAGACCATCATTAAGACGCTGCTGATGGGCGACGATCCGGGGTCAATCGACCTCTATTCCGACGCCGATGATATCCAGATTTCGAAAGAGCCGTTCCTTTACGGACAGGTGGTGGATAACCACGGCGATCCGATTCGCTGGGAGTGGCGGGCCTCGCGCTATGCCGATTATCTGTTGCAAACGCGGCTGAAAAGCCGCAGCAACGGCCTGCGGATGATCTATAGCATTACCATTAATCTGGTGCCGAACCACCTCGACAAACGTGCGCATAAGTACATCGGCTACGTTCGCCAGTCGGCGCGGAAGTATGGCGTCGATGAGTCGCTGATTCTGGCGATTATGCAGACCGAATCCTCTTTTAACCCATACGCCGTGAGCCATGCTGATGCGCTGGGTCTGATGCAGGTTGTGCAGCACAGTGCCGGGAAAGATGTCTTCCGTGCACAGGGGAAATCGGGGCTGCCAAGCCGCAGCTATCTGTTCGATCCGGCGAATAACATTGATACCGGCACCGCCTATCTGGCGATGCTGAATAATGTGTATCTGTCAGGTATCGATAACCCGACCTCGCGCCGCTATGCCGTGATCACCGCGTATAACGGCGGCGCCGGCAGCGTATTGCGCGTCTTCTCCAGCGATAAGGTCCAGGCAGCCAATATTATCAACAGCATGACGCCGGGGGATGTCTATTCCACCCTCACCAACCGTCACCCGTCGGCGGAATCGCGCCGCTATCTTTATAAGGTGAATACGGCGCAGAAGTCCTACCGCCGGAAATAAGGTTATCTCCTCGCCCGCCCCTTTCCCGAGCAGAGAGGGTCGGGTTTTCCCGCTTCACCTCGCCTTTCCCATAGGAAAATGTTATTTGCATCACAATCTAATCTGCAAATTAATGGGGATTGCATTTTTTTGCGGAAGGTAACAAAACATCGCGGCGTTAACTGATAGAATTTCATCAAATTGAAACCCTGAATGTAATTATCACAACACATCCCCCGCTTACTCGTGAGGAAAATAACATGAACCTTAAGCTGCAGCTTAAAATATTGTCGTTTCTGCAGTTCTGCCTGTGGGGTAGTTGGCTGACTACACTTGGCTCCTATATGTTTGTGACGCTCAAGTTCGACGGTGCGTCTATCGGCGCCGTTTACAGCTCGCTCGGCATTGCGGCAGTTCTGATGCCAACGCTGCTGGGTATCGTGGCGGATAAATGGATCAGCGCGAAGTGGGTTTACGCGCTGTGCCATCTGGTGGGGGCAGGTACGCTGTTTATGGCGGCCCAGGTCACCACGCCTGGGGAGATGTTCTTTGTGATTCTGCTTAACTCGCTGGCCTATATGCCAACGTTGGGCTTAATCAACACGATTTCCTACTACCGTCTGAAATCCGCCGGTCTGGATATTGTGACCGATTTCCCACCGATTCGTATCTGGGGCACCATCGGCTTTATTATGGCGATGTGGGGCGTCAGCTTCGCGGGCTTCGAGCTGAGCCACATGCAGCTCTACATCGGTGCGGCGCTCTCCGTTGTCCTCGCGCTGTTCACCCTGACGCTGCCGCACGTTCCGGTCTCCAATCAGCAGAAAAACCAGAGCTGGAGCAGCATGCTTGGCCTCGATGCCTTTGCCCTGTTCAAAAACAAACGGATGGCGATTTTCTTTATTTTCTCCATGCTGTTAGGCGCAGAGCTGCAAATCACCAACATGTTCGGCAATACCTTCCTGCACAGCTTCGATAATAACCCGCTGTTCTCCGGGAGCTTTATCGTTGAGCACGCGTCGGTGATGATGTCGATTTCCCAGATCTCCGAAACCCTGTTCATTCTGACTATTCCGTTCTTCCTGAGCCGCTATGGCATCAAGAACGTGATGATTATCAGTATTTTCGCCTGGATGCTGCGCTTCGGTCTCTTCGCCTATGGCGATCCGACTCCGTTCGGCACCGTGCTGCTGGTTCTGTCGATGATTGTTTACGGCTGCGCCTTCGACTTCTTCAACATCTCCGGCTCGGTGTTTGTTGAGAAAGAGGTGAGACCTGAAATCCGCGCCAGCGCCCAGGGGATGTTCCTGATGATGACCAACGGCTTCGGCTGTATCCTCGGCGGCGTGGTGAGCGGGAAAGTGGTGGAGATGTATACCACCAACGGCATCACCGACTGGCAGCCTGTCTGGCTGATCTTTGCTGCCTACTCGTTGGTTCTGGCCATCGCCTTCATCGCGCTGTTTAAATACAAACACGTGCGTGTACCGGCCGGCGCGCAGACCACCCCCGCGCATTAACCGATTGTTCCCTCCCCTCTCTTCGGGGGGAGGGAAATTAACCGCACTTCGCTAAAACCCACGCCACCGACAGTAAATCCGCGCTCCCTCCCGGGCTTAAATGACGCTTTATCAGCGCCCGGTCCATCTCCAGTAAACGCCGGCGATCCCAGCCGTTTGCCAGCAGCGTTCGCGCATAGCTCTGCACATATCGCAGCCCGTGAATACCGCCGCGCGACACCAGATTACTGTCCGGATTCACCGCCATCAGGCGCAGGAGCAAATCATGCAGCTGGCGGCCGTTCCACTGGGGCAAGACGCGACGTACCGTCGCAAAACCACTTTCCGCCTCACCGCGGGCGCCGGTTAAACCCAGCTGCCGGAACTGACGTTCGCCTGCGGTTGCTGCCGCGCTGCGGCCAGCCAGCTCGCGCGCCACCAGCCCCCGGCACAGAATTCCCACTTCGCGACAGAGGTTTGACGCGGTCACCTCCCGCACCCTTCCGGCGGCAAAACAGAGTAACCCGAGAGCAAATATCCCCCCTTTATGAGTATTCACGCCACCGGTTGCGGCATACATTGCCTGCTCGCAGGCAATGCCCATCGGGCGTAGCAGGCGCAACTGCTCGCCTGCCGGTTGGTCTGCGTAGTCACTCCCCAGCGCGGTAAAGCGGGAGAGCCACGGCGCAATCGCGGTAATACTGCGGACAAACAGAGCGTGGTCCATATCGTGATGAGACCCGTTGTTGAGTCGGTCCACCAGCCCCGGCTTAGGGGTCAGCTCCAGCTCCTGCCACAGAGCCTCTTCCGCCAGACGAGGGACCTCAATGGCGCAAAATTTAGTCGCGGGCAAACCAGTCATTGATAATCTTCTCCACACTTCCCACCACCTGCCCGACCGGATGCTTGCGCGAGCGAGAGCAGACATGCGCCGGCTCATCACACACCAGGCAGCGGCGCATGTGCAGGCCAAGCGACAGGCGGCCAACGTGGCCATCCTGCGGGCAGATCACATCCAGGTCCCACAGCCTGCCGAGCGGATGGCTCTGCTCCAACGCCACGCAGTGGGCCTTGATCTCCGGCGCATTGTGCGCCACGGACCACATCGCCTCAGGCCCCGTCGGGAGCCACAGTATCTGGCGATCCCGCACCGGCCAGCGGTTCTCCCACAGCAGCTGGTCGCACATCTGTAGCGCCACGCCCATCGTATTGCGGTAGCGGAGACTATTTTTTACCGTTCCCGGTGTCACCAGGGTCAGCGAAATAATCGGCTGTTGATAACGTTTTAGCCAGTCAGCCTGGCGTGCCGCGCGGCATTCTTTCGCCGCCAGCCACGCCTCAAGGCTGACACCCGCCGCCACGGGTGTCGCAGTGTTCATGTTGCTACTCCTTAACCTGGCGCACGGTATCAATCACCCGCCCGTCGCGGTAGCGAATGACGCCGACGATTTTGTCGGTGAATTCAATGGGTTTGGGGATCCCGCTTAGCGAGATAGCCCGCGCATACAGCGCGTCGATATCGACGATGTTCATCCCGGCGGCAATCAGGCGCGCGCGGATCTCCGGTCGCGCCGGATTCACCGCAATCCCGTGGTCAGTGACCAGCACATCGATGCTTTCTCCCGGCGTCAGTCGCGTCGTCACCCGCTTGACTACCGTGGGAATGCGGCTGCGCAGCAGCGGGGCGACGACAATAGTCAGGTTTGCCGCTGCCGCCACATCACAGTGACCGCCGGACGCCCCGCGCATCACGCCGTCGGAACCGGTAATCACGTTAACGTTGAAATCGACGTCGATTTCCAGCGCGCTGAGAATAGCCACGTCCAGCTGGTCGCAGCTCGCCGCCTTGCTGCCCGGGTTGGCATAAACGTTGGTGGAGATCTCCACGTGATTGGGATTGCGCCCCAGCGAAGCGGCCGCCTGACCGTCAAAGCACTGGGTATCGAGCAGCTTTTCAATCAGCCCCTTCTCATGCAGATCCACCAGACTGCCGGTAATCCCACCCAGCGCAAAGCGGGCTTTCACGCCGCTGCGCTCCATCTTCTCTTCCATAAAGCGGGTGCAGGCGGTAGCCGCCGCTCCGGAGCCGGTCTGCATCGAAAAACCGGCTCTGAAGTAACCGGAGTGCTCAATCACATCTGCCGCATAGCGGGCGATCATCAGTTCACGCGGGTTACTGGTGACGCGCGCCGCACCGACGCTGATCTTCGCCGGGTCGCCCACGCTATCAACCTGTACGATGTAATCCACCTGATCCTGCATCAGGCTCGCCGGCATATTGGGGAATGGCACCAGTTCTTCAGTCAGCAGCACCACCCGCCGGGCAAAGTGCGCATCGACCATCGCATAGCCGAGCGAACCGCAGCAGGAGCGCCCGTGGGTCCCGTTGGCATTGCCGAACTCATCGCTGCACGGCACACCGAGAAACGCGACGTCAATGTTCAGTTCGCCATCCTGTAGTAATTTCACCCGCCCGCCGTGGGAATGGATTTGCACCGGCTCATCCATCACTCCGTGGGAGATAGCCTCCGCCAGTTTCCCGCGCATCCCTGAGGTATAAATGCGGCGAATCACTCCGTTCTGGATATGTTCGATAAGGGCATCGTTGCAGGTCATCAGTGAGCTGGAAGCCAACGTCAGGCCTTTAAAACCCATTTGCGCAAGCTTCGCCACTACGCTGTTAATCACCCGATCGCCTTCACGGAAGGCATGGTGAAAGGAGATAGTCATTCCGTCCTGCAGGCCGCTGCGCGCCACCGCCTCTTCGAGGGATGCACACAGCTTACGACGATGCTTTTCCTCCACGTCGGCCAGCCAGGGCGTAGCGCTGAGGGCAGAATCAAACGGTTTTAAATCCCGCAGATGAGGGAAGGTCGCATGGAGAAGTTCTGTCTGGTTCATTGTTTTATCCTTAACGGCGCACGCCGGAGGCGGCCGCGCGTTCCAGCACTCTCTGTGCGTGGTTAATAATCGGGGCATCGACCATTTTGCCGTTGAGCGAGACCACGCCCAGGCCATTGCGTTCCCCCTCCTGCGCGGCTTCAATCACTAACTGCGCGTGTTCGACCTCCTGCCGGGTTGGCGCATACGCATTGTGCAGCAGGTCAATCTGACGCGGGTTAATCAACGATTTGCCGTTAAAGCCCATTTTGCGGATCAACTCGACTTCGCGCAGGAATCCGGCTTCGTCGTTCACATCTGACCACACCACGTCGAAGGCATCGATACCGGCTGCCCGGGCGGCATGCAGTACCGCGCAGCGGGCGTAGAACAGTTCGGTACCGTCGCTGCGCTCGGTCTGCATATCCATCACATAATCAAAGGCCGCCAGCGCAATCCCAATCAGCCGCGGGGAACGGCGGGCAATGGCCACGGCGTTAATGACGCCAACGGCCGACTCAATCGCCGCCATGATGCGGGTGGACCCCACTTCACGCCCGCAGTCGCGCTCGATACGCACCAGGTGGCTTTCCAGTTCGTCGATATCTTCCGGAGTATCGGTTTTCGGCAATCGGATCACGTCCACGCCAGCCCGCACGGCGGCTTCCAGATCCAGCAAGCCAAACGGCGTGCTCAGCGGGTTAATGCGCACCACGGTTTCGATATCCTGATACATGGGGTGCTGGAGCGCATGCCAGACCAGCAGCCGCGCGCTGTCTTTCTCACGCAGCGCCACCGCGTCCTCAAGATCGAACATGATCGAATCGGGACGGTAAATAAAGGCGGTAGAGAGCATGGCTGCGTTAGCGCCCGGCAGGAATAACATGCTACGACGGAGCCTGTTCATCACAGTGTCCTCCAGTCGATATGCGGTTCATCGACGGCGCGCAGCACCGCGCTTTGCAGTCGCGCACGAATGACGCAATCCAGCGCGCCTTTGTCTTCGATGATAATCAATCCCTGCCGCACCGCCATCGCGCGCAGCGTTTCCTCAACCACCTGACGAATCTGCTCGCCAAACTGCTTCATCACTTCACTGTGGATGACAATCTCCAGCTCGCCGTCGGCGGGGGCGATTTTCACCATCAGGTCGCTGGACTCCTGCGTACCGGCCAGCGCCTCCCTTACAATTTTCATGTTCGTTTCCTGATAGTTAAGCGACTTCCGCGCTGTAGTGCGCTTCGAGATGCGCGAAAGTGGATTCCGGGACAATCTCCCGAATACGAGAATACTGTTCTGTCTTAAGTAAACGACGGACTTCCGAGGCCGAAATGGCGCTGCCCCCGGCCTTGATTCGGGCCACCTCCTCAACGTGGATGTGGCCAGCCAGCAGTTCGTGCAGCGCCTGGTTGTACTGACGGGTGATATCGCAAAACGGCTCGGAGCCGATAAAACGATGGGTAATGCCGAGAGACGGCGCGATGTAGTCGCGAAAGATCAGCACGTCGATTTCGCTCCACGCCTGCTGCACTTTTCCGCTCTCTTTCAGGAAGTAGGCCGGAAAAGTGGCGCGCGAGATGATGTACTGCGAGCCCTCGTGCACGGAGACATTCGACAGATGTGCCACTCCGGCCCGCACCATCTCCAGACGCGCGGTGAACGGAAAGAAAGAGGCGTCTTCACGTACCACAAACAGATGCAGCCAGTCGCAGCGTGCCGCCGCGTGTTCCACCAGATGACGGTGGCCAAGCGTGAACGGATTAGCGTTCATGACAATCGCGCCGATATCCTGGCCGGGCCGGCGCTCCTGGCGCAGCGAACGGCAGTAGCGCGTAATGCCCTGCGGCGTGTTTTCCATCAATACCGCGTTATTGCCACTGCGGGCGACAGGCCAGAAGCCGCTGCGGGCAAAGCGCTCCTCGTTGCAGGGCCGGGTGCAAAGGAAGAGATGAAAATGGCCGCGCGCGAGGGCGACGTTTTCCACTTCCGCCAGCAGCCGCGCGCTAAGGTTCACACCGCGCAGCTGCTCATCGACCGCCACGCATTTGATAACGTTGGCGGCCAGCCCCGCGCAGCCCACCAGCTGCCTTCCGGACCAGGCCTCAACAAACAGCGTGATATCGTTGTCCATCCCCAGACCGCTGTCCGTCAGCAGGTAACGAATCTGGCTCAGACGTTCCGGGTGTTGGGCCACTTCCGTGAAGCGAAAGTCGATAGCGGGTTGCGAGTCCATCATCACGCCCTACTCAGTGTGCCGTCGTCAGCGTGCTGGCTGGCGCTTCCATGATCACATTGCTGAGATGGCCAATATGCTCAATCTCAACCTCAATGCGATCGCCCTCCTGCATAAACAGCGGCGGGTTACGCTTTTTCCCCACCCCGCCCGGCGATCCGGTGATGATCACATCGCCCGGGCTTAAGCGGGTGAAGGTGCTGATGTACTCGATAAGTTCCGCCACCTTGTGGATCATGCTGCTGGTGTTGTCATCCTGAACCATCCGGCCGTTCAGCCAGGTGCGGATCGTCAGCTGATGCGGATCCGGGATCTCATCCGCGGTCGCCATCCACGGGCCGAATGCGCCGGTCTGCCGCCAGTTTTTCCCCGCGGTAAACCAGCTGTGCTGCCAGTCGCGCGCGGAGCCATCCATGTAGCAGCTGTAGCCGGCAACGTGGCGCAGCGCCTCCTCGCGACGGATGTTTTCGCCGCTTTTGCCGATAATCACCGCCAGTTCGCCTTCGTAGTCAAATTCGCTGGAATGGCGCGGTTTCAGCACCGGCGCGTTGTGCGCCGTCTGCGAATCCGGGAAACGAACAAACAGCGTCGGCGCCGGATTGTGCTGGTCGAACTCTTTGCGCTTTTCGGCATAGTTCATGCCGACGCAGAGGATTTTTTCCGGCTGCTCAATCACCGGCAGGAAGGTGACGGCACTCATCGGCACATCGACCGCATCGTTGAGATAGCGGCCGGCTTCCGCCAGCCCGTTGCCCTGCAGCAGCGCCTTGAGGTCACCGTAGCGATCGCCGAGGCGACGACCTAAATCGATCATCCCTTCCGCCTTGACGATGCCAAAGCTACGGGAACCCTGATAGATAAAGCTTGCGAGTTTCATGATGTTTTCCTGAAAACTTAAACGAGGAAGTTGCCGAGAACCAACAGCGAGATGGAGACGTTGATCGCCCCGCCGATGCGGGTGGCAATCTGGGCGAATGGCATCAGGCTCATACGGTTGCCGGCGGTCAGAATCGCCACATCGCCGGTGCCGCCCTGTCCGCTCTGGCAGCAGGAGACGATGGCGACATCAATCGGATGCATGCCAATCTTTTTGCCGACGAAGAAACCGGTCGCCACCAGCGCAGAGACGGTGCTGATAATCACCAGCAGGTTGCTGACGGTGAAAGCGGCGACCAGTTCGTGCCATGGGGTGATCGCTACGCCAACGGCAAACAGGATGGGATAGGTCACAGAGGTCTGGAAGAATTTGTAGACCACCTGAGAACCTTCAAGAATGCGCGGGGAAACGCCATTAAACAGCTTCACCAGCACCGCCATAAACAGCATGCCAACCGGTGCAGGCAGACCAATCAGCTTGTGGCCCAGCATCCCCAGCATATACAGCAGTACCGCCAGCAGCGCGCCGGAAGCGATGGCGGTGACGTCGACTTTGCCGGAGAAGGCAGGCTGTGAGGCCGTTTCGTCGGTATTCGCGCGGTTTGGCATCAGCTGGCCTTCACCGGTCAGGTGCGGATAGCGTTTGCCGAGTTGGTTCAGACAGCCGGAGATGATAATGGCGGTGAGGCCGCCCAGCATCACCATCGGCAGGACGCGTCCCAGCGCCACGCCCTGATCCATATGCAGCAACGTCGCATAGCCGATCGACAGCGGGATCGCCCCTTCACCCACGCCGCCCGCCATGATCGGCAGAATGATAAAGAAGAAGATCTGGAATGGTTCGAGGCCGAGCGCCAGCCCCACCCCCATGCCGACGATCATGCCGACGATTTCCCCGCACAGCATCGGGAAGAAGATGCGCAGAAAGCCCTGGATCAGCACGGTGCGGTTCATACTCATGATGCTGCCGACAATAATGCAGCAGATATAGAGATAGAGGATGTTGGTGGATTTGTAGAATTTGGTGGTGGACTCCACCACCACGTCCGGCAGCAGGCCGTAATAAACCAGCGCGGAGGGGATGAACGTCGCGCAAATCGCCGCCGCGCCGAGCTTGCCGACAATCGGCAGACGCTTGCCGAATTCACCGCAGGCAAAACCAAAAAATGCCAGCGTGGCAACCATCACCACGATATCGCTCGGTAACTTCCCCCCCAGACAATCGATGGCGAT
This sequence comes from Klebsiella sp. YJ, assembly GCF_002108615.1. NCBI lineage: Bacteria > Pseudomonadati > Pseudomonadota > Gammaproteobacteria > Enterobacterales > Enterobacteriaceae > Klebsiella > Klebsiella sp. YJ. The sequence goes on along the minus strand of NZ_MTEG01000006.1, from coordinate 279,199 downwards.
CAGCAGCCCGGCAAGAACAAACAGCGGTAAAGGAATAATCCCCACTTTCCAGCTATCCATAATATGCCACCAGCGCTCTTTGAGCGAAGGTTTATGAATATCAATTGGGTCCTGGGTAACAGAGAAAGAATCGTCAGTTGTGCTCATGATTAAGCCCCTTGGTTATTTTGTGCAGGCAGCTTAATGTGCCCGAAGCAGACTTAATGTGAGGCTCAGCATATTAAAACCGAAACTTTAATGGACGCTATGGTTTTAATGGTTTCTTTTATTTAATGTGATTCACAGTTTATTTATTAGCGTGGTTTTTATGGTTTATTTTCTAAAACGAACAAACAAATAACATTTATTAACCTAAATTTAAGATCTGTGGCGACAGCAATATTTTTCTCATGCAGAGCGCTTGTGCAAAGGATCACAAGTTTCCGGCAAAGCAGATGTCAGCCGGAAAAAAGATGATATATTAGCCACTTCCCTTGATACCCAGCGTGATAGCGATGAAAGTTTCATTTCAAATAAAGCTGTTCATTTCACTGACGGCCTTTTTCTCAGTGCTCTTCGTGCTGTTAGGAGGCTATTATTATATTGATGTCGAAAAACAGCTGTATATGGAAATGAGCACGCGGGCAAAAATACAAGCAGAAGAGATCGCCATCATCCCTGTATTACGTGAAAATGTCGCCCGCAAGGATATTAGCGCAATCACTAATTTTATGCATAAAATAGCGGCGCGCAGTGACGCCAGTTTTATTGTCGTCGGCGATAATCAGGGCCGTCATTTGTTTCATTCGGCCTTCGCCGACCGGGTCGGCACTCTGCTCGTCGGCGGTGATAATGAGGAGGTGCTGAAGGGCAAAACCACCACCACCATTCGCCAGGGGGGTTTAGGGATTTCGCTACGCAGTAAAGCACCGATCTTCAGCGATGACGGTCAGGTGGTGGGGATTGTCTCCGTGGGCTACCTCACCAGCTACCTCGACACCATTACCGTCAGTAAAGCCGTCAATATTCTGCTCGCTGCCGTTTTGCTGCTCGTTGCCCTGTTCGTGTTCTCGTGGTTTTTTACCCGCAGCATTAAGAAGCAGATTTTCTCGCTGGAGCCGCGTGAAATCGGCCTGCTGGTGCGCCAGCAAAAAGCGATGATGGAGTCGATCTACGAAGGGGTGATCGCTATCGATGACCATCTGCGGATCGAGGTGATCAACCAGGCTGCGCGGAAGCTGCTGGGCCTGAACCAGCCCGCCCGACAGCTGCGCGGACAGCCGATCGGCCAGGTGATCGCCCCCGTCCCTTTCTTCTCACCGCAAACGATGCTGCAACGGGACACGCATGATGAGATCTGTCGGTTCAACGATCTGACGGTGATCGCCAGCCGCGTACGGATCATGCTGGAGGATTCGCTGCAGGGCTGGGTGATAACCTTCCGCGATCGCAATGAGATAGACACCCTCAGCGCTCAGCTCAGCCAGGTGAAACGCTACGTCGACAATCTGCGCATCATGCGCCATGAGCAGCTCAATCGCATTACCACGCTCTCCGGCCTGCTGCATATGGGGCGTTATGAGGAAGCCATTGGCTATATTCAGGCCCAGTCAGAACACGCCCAGGAGCTGCTGGACTTTATCTCGTCGCGCTTTCATTCGCCAACGCTGTGCGGTCTGCTGTTAGGCAAGGCCTCCCGCGCCCGCGAAAAAGGGGTGCAACTCAGCTTCGATCCGGCCTGCCGGATGGCGAGCCCCTTCGCCCCGCTTGCCGAAGCAGAGCTGATTTCGATTATCGGCAACCTGCTGGATAACGCCATTGAAGCGACGCAGCGCGCGCCGCTGCCGCACGAGGCGGTAGAGGTGCTGATTAAGCTCAACGCCCGTGAGCTGATTATTGAAGTCGCCGACCGCGGCGTCGGCATTACACCGGCCTTGCGCGAGAGGATATTTGAGCGCGGCATCACCACCAAAACCTGCGGCGACCACGGTATCGGACTGTACCTGATCGACAGCTATGTCAGCCAGGCTGGCGGAACGATCGAGGTCGCCGACAATATGCCCCGCGGCGCGATTTTTTCACTGTTTATTCCCGCCACGGGAAGCGCCTGGCGCCCGGAACAGGAACTGGAAGAGACCGACTATGCAACATGAACTTATCGATGTACTGATCGTGGAAGACGAGCACGCGTTGGCGCAGCTGCATGCGGAGCTGATTGGCAAACATCCGGGCCTGCGGCTGGTGGGCATTGCGTCATCCCTGGCCGACGCGCAGACGCAAATTGAGAGTAAGCGGCCGCAGCTGGTGCTGCTGGATAATTACCTGCCGGACGGGAAAGGCATTACGCTTATCGGTAATGCGCTGCTGGCACGTACCCCCTGTTCGGTCATTTTTATCACCGCCGCCAGCGATATGGATACCTGTAGCCTGGCGATCCGCAACGGCGCGTTCGACTACATCCTCAAGCCGGTATCGTGGAAGCGTCTTAACCAGTCACTTGAGCGCTTTATGCAGTTCGCTGAACAGCAGCGGGTGTGGAAGATCGTCGATCAGCAAAACGTGGATTCCCTGTATCAACTGCAGGCGAAAAACTACCGTCAGGATAACGGCAGCAAAGGCATAGAGGGGAATACGCTGGCGCGGGTACAAAATCTCTTTAGCCACCATACGCTGCGCTGCTTTTCGGTGGACGAAGTCGCGAGCGCGACGGGACTGAGCAAAACCACCGCCCGCCGCTATCTGGAACACTGCGTGGAGAGCGGTTTTCTCAGCGTGGAGATGCAATACGGTAAGATTGGCCATCCGCGCAGAATGTACCGACATAGCGCGGGCTGAGCCACCGCATCCCCTCTCCCGACACACTGCAGGAGAGGGGTCGCTATTAAGAAAGGCGCATAGCCGCCTGGTTCAGCACATAGCCGTACAGCCGCTTGATGCCGTCAGAATCCGTTTCGCTATATACCCCCTGCAGCTCGGGTGAAAAACCGGGCAGCATGTTGACGCCCTCTTCCAGCGCCAGGAAATAGCGCAGTACCGCCCCGCCCCAGACTTCTCCCGGTACCACGCACAGCACGCCCGGCGGATACGGCAGCGCCCCTTCCGCGGCGACCCGGCCTTCGGCCTCGCTTAACCGTACCAGCTCAACGTTGCCGCGAATAAACTCGCGGTTTGCATCCTGGGGGTTCATCACCACGTGCGGGAAGCTCTGCTTGCGGAACATCTCTTTTTGCAGATCCTTCACATCAAAGCTGACATACAGATCATGCATCTCCTGGCACAGCTCGCGGAGGGTATAATCGCGATAGCGAACCGGATATTTGTTATAGATAGTCGGCAGTACATCGGCCAGCGGCGTGTCGGCTTCGATATGCTGTTCAAACTGCTCCAGCATCGCCACCAGGCGGGCCATTTTTTCCGCACTCTCGGCCGGCGTGAGCAGGAACAGGATCGAATTCAGGTCGCACTTCTCCGGCACAATGCCGTTCTCACGCAGGTAGTGCGCCAGAATGGTCGCCGGAATACCGAACCCGGTATATTCGCCGCTTTCGGCGTCAATGCCCGGGGTAGTCAGCAATAGCTTACAGGGATCGACAAAGTACTGCTCGCTGGCATAACCCGCGAAACCGTGCCAGCTGGCGCCCGGTTCAAAGCTGAAGAAACGCCGCTCGCGGGCAATCGTCTCGGTAGGATAATCCTGCCATGGGCGACCCGCCACAGCCGGCGGAATAAACGGCTGTATCATTTTGCAGCGGGCGATAATCGCCTTGCGCGCTTCAATGCCCTGCACCACGCACTCTGCCCACAGCCGGCGACCGCTCTCTCCTTCATGGATTTTGGCGTTCACATCCAGCGCCGCAAACAGCGGGTAAAACGGACTGGTGGAGGCATGTAGCATAAAGGCGTTATTCAGCCGCTTATGCGGGCAGAATCGCGCCTGGCCGCGCAGGTGATTATCTTTTTTGTGGATCTGCGACGTTTGCGAGAACCCCGCCTGCTGCTTATGCACCGATTGGGTTACAAAAATGCCCGGATCGTTTTCATTCAATTCCAGCAGCAGCGGGGAGCAGTCGGCCATCATCGGAATAAACTGTTCATAGCCTACCCACGCGGAATCAAACAGAATGTAGTCGCACAGGCCGCCGATTTTATCCACCACCTGACGGGCGTTGTAGACCGTCCCGTCGTAGGTGCCCAGCTGAATGACCGCCAGACGGAACGGACGTGGTGCGTCGGCTTTTTCCGGCGCCACTTCCCGAATCAGATTACGCAGGTAGTGTTCATCAAAGCAGTGGTCATCGATGCCGCCGATAAAGCCAAACGGATTTCGCGACGCTTCGAGATAGACCGGCGTGGCTCCCGCCTGAATCAGCGCACCGTGGTGGTTGGATTTATGGTTATTGCGGTCGAACAACACCAGGTCACCGCGCGTCAGCAGCGCGTTGCTGACCACTTTATTCGCCGCCGAGGTGCCGTTGAGGACAAAATAGGTTTTGTCGGCATTGAAAACCTTCGCCGCGAACTTCTGCGCATGCTTCGCCGAGCCTTCGTGGATCAGCAGATCCCCAAGCTTCACATCAGCATTGCACATATCGGCGCGAAAGACGTTTTCGCCAAAGAAGTCAAAAAACTGGCGGCCCGCCGGGTGTTTTTTAAAGAAAGCACCGTGCTGATGCCCCGGACAGGCAAAGGTGCTGTTGTCCATCTCGACGTACTGCGTCAGGGTATTGAAGAACGGCGGGAGCAGGTTCTCTTCATAGCTGCAGGCAGCGGCTTCCAGTTCGAGCCACTCCTGCTCCTTCCCGCCGATGATCGCCGTCACGCCGTCTGGCTTTGCCATGTCGCTATCGGTCAGCAGATAGACCGGCAGGTTAAAGCCGCTGCGTTTAAGCAGAGAGAGGATGCAGCTGCGGCTGTCCGCTGCGGTAATGACGACTGCCGCCACATCGGTAAAATCAGTACTGTCCAGCGCCACCACGCGACGGTGGGTAGAGAGATGAGAGACCAGCGCGTGGCTGGCGGCAATGTGCATTGATTTCATTAGCGCGAATACCCGTTTCCGGAGAGTAAAAGGCTTCAGGCAAGGCGTTGATGCCTTGCCCAACGAAATGTCAGGGTCCGACTGGATTCCAGCTCCGACCGCCAGACATCAGTAAAAGCAGACCGGGTCCGATCTTACTGTTGTCCTGCAGTGAGCATGCGCTGCCTTCACCGCATGGGGTGCAGAGAATCAGAATGCAGAGTAGCAAGATGAGACGGCTTACGCATCTGCGCGCAGCGGCAATGATGATGTACGGATGGGGTGATCATCGGCGGCCTCATCGCTGAAGAGAAGAAAATTCGCGCAATAATGTCACCTTTGACATACCTGCGCAAGATGAAATCTGTATGCAAACTGGCGACGTATTTGCAGGTCTTTACCCTGCTTTCGGGTCATAATGATGCCGTTGTCAGGGATAATGAACAGGAGCACTGCTATGGTGACAGGACCTTTTATTAATGCCGGCGCGGTCCTTTTAGGCGGCGTACTGGGCGCGCTGTTAAGCCAACGATTGCCGGAGCGAATTCGGACATCGATGACCTCTATTTTCGGTCTGGCCTCATTGGGGATTGGTATTCTGCTGGTAGTGAAATGCGCCAACCTGCCGGTGATGGTGCTCTCCACGCTGGTCGGCACGCTGCTTGGCGAAGCCTGCAATATGGAAAAAGGCATCAATACTCTGGTCAGCAAGCTTCAGCAGTGGCTCACGCCAGCGGGCAAAAAAAAGGCGCAGTTGAATACGTCGTTTATTCAGAGCTATGTCGCCATTATTGTCCTGTTCTGCGCCAGCGGTACCGGGATTTTCGGCGCCATGCGCGAAGGGATGACCGGCGATGCCAGCATTCTGATCGCCAAAGCCTTTCTCGACTTTTTCACCGCCACGATTTTCGCCTGCACGCTGGGATTTGCCGTTTCAGCTATTTGCGTCCCGATGCTGCTCATCCAGCTCACGCTGGCGGCCTGCGCATCGCTGATCATGCCGCTCACCACGCCGATGATGATGGCCGATTTCAGCGCCGTCGGCGGCATGCTGCTGCTGGCGACCGGGCTGCGCATCTGCGGAATTAAGATGTTTGCGGTGGTTAACATGCTACCTGCCCTGCTCCTGGCGATGCCGATTTCAGCGGCCTGGACGCTTTTTTTCACCTGAAAACGGGTGCTTTTAATTCAAACTGGTGATAGATTGTGCAGTCTGCATCGATTTAAATAAATTTCGTTGACGAAGCGAGGCGAATCGGTTTTAATGCGCCCCGTTGCCCGGATAGCTCAGTCGGTAGAGCAGGGGATTGAAAATCCCCGTGTCCTTGGTTCGATTCCGAGTCCGGGCACCAATCATTTAGAAACGGACGTCTACTGACGTCCGTTTTGCTTTATAAAGTCAACAAGTTATCCCCTTCCAGTTGTCTACTACTGTCCGTTAAAATCTACTGGCAGCGCCTCCGATTTGTTGGTAAAAGTGTTGGTAATCTCAGTTCGATGAGATTTTTACCAACATTTGCACAAGGAGGCTTGCTATGCGCTTAACTGATATTGCTGTAAAAAACGCCAAGCCTTCCGACAAGCAGATCAAGCTATCGGATGGAAAGGGGTTATATCTGCTGGTGCATCCGAATGGTTCCAAATACTGGCAAGCTGCTTATCGCTTTGATGGTAAGCAAAAAGTCTTCTCAATTGGTACCTATCCCGCAGTATCACTCGCAGAAGCTCGTACAAGCCTCTTAGAGATGAAATCTCTGTTAGCCAGTGGTATCGACCCACTTCAACAGAAAAAAGCTGTAAAGGCCGAAGAACGTGGAGATTTTACGTTTGAGGCTGTAGCTCGTGATTGGCACAAAAAAATGTCTGTTAGTGAGCGGTGGATACCTCAACACAGCGAACGGATTCTGAACAGCCTCATCAATCATCTTTTTCCCGCTCTTGGTTCAAAAGACATTACGAAATTAACTACCCGCGATCTGCTTCTTCCTCTTCGTAAAATTGAGGTCAAAGGACAACACGAAACGGCTTCACGCCTGAAACAACGTATTACAGCTATCATGCGTTATGCTGTTCAAGAAGATATGATTACCCATAATCCCGCTAATGAACTTGGCGGCACGTTAATCACACCTAAAAGAACGCATTACCCAGCGCTTGAACTTGAGCAGATACCCGATCTACTTGCTCGTATTGATGCTTATAATGGGCGTAGATTAACGGTATTAGCTTTAAAGCTCACTATGCTTGTATTCATCCGCTCAAGTGAATTGCGGTTTGCTCGTTGGCCTGAAATAGATTTTAAAAATGCTTTATGGGTTATTCCGCCAGAAAGAGACGAGATCGAGAACGTTAGATTTTCTGAGAGAGGATCTAAAATGCGGATACCGCATTATGTCCCTCTCTGTAAACAAGCTATAAAAATATTAGAAGAACTAAAAGAGATTAGTTATGATGTTTCAGATGGGCAGGGATTAATTTTCATTGGTAGCCATGACTACCGAAAACCAATGAGCGAAAACACAATCAATAAATCCTTAAGGCTCATGGGCTATGATACACAAAAAGATATATGCGGCCACGGTTTCCGCACAATGGCTTGTAGTAGTCTGGTTGAATCCGGCATATGGACTGAAGACGCTATAGAAAGGCAAATGAGCCATAAAGAACAAAATAATGTTCGTGCTGCTTATATTCATAAAGCCAAGCATATTACCCAAAGGCGGTTAATGCTTCAATGGTGGGCTGATTATTTAGACGCAAACAAAGAAAGGCATATTATGCCGTTTGATTTTGCCAGAATAAATTAACTGATTGCCGAAAACAATAAAAGAGGCTTTAAGCCTCTTTTATCGTGATTTAAAACTTCTTGGTTTTAAATGCTGATCGTCTTCCTGCTGTAGTGGTGTCATTTCTTTTTTTGCTTGTTCTTTCTTTAGATTTTCTTTTAACTTCGATTTAAATCTATTTTCATAATCAACCATATAAGATGGCTTTTTCTTTATTTCTTCTTTAACCAGCTTTTCCTTATTCTTTGGCTGAATAACTGGTTTTTTAATACCTAAACGCTCTCTTACTTCTTCGATCTTAGCTGCTCTACTATTGAAACGGCTACCGCTCTTGAGTCTAAATTGATTGGTGGCTGCGTTTGCTGTTTCTGCATGATCAAGTATCCTACCAATAGAACCGCCGCTAAATTTAGAACTCCCACTATTGAAGCCACCTTGATTATAATCATTGTCTGATTTTTCATTGTATTGTTTTTTAACTCTGTTGAGTATTTGTGCAGCTTTTTGTGTTGTTCTTCCAATTTTTTTGTTTGTTGGTCTATTATATTTTTCGCTGAGTTTAAAGCGGTTGTTGTTGCTTCTAATGAGTTGTTCACTTTTGTTAGTGTTTGTTGTGTCTAATTTAATGCTGTACTGACTGATTCTGATAATATCATCATCGTTTCTGATAATGGTTCTATCGTCATTGAAATCTGATTCAACAAGTGATCGTCCAATACTATTTGGTTCATCATCTTTTCTTGCTGAGAAAATTCTAACGAGTTCATCATCTCTATCTTTGTCATATTTCACCTTACTTTTTATAGTGTTCCAACTAAATTTTTTTCCAAGAGATGAACCCTTGAAAAAAATATTTTTTTCATTATTTTTGATACCAAATGACACCCCGGCGACGTTGCCAGTAGAAGCAACGTTAAAGGCCGGATCGATGTCTACAGCCTGTAGTCTGTCTATGAACGTCTGTAGGTCTGGTTTACCCAACATAGCCGCTTGTAGTGCATTCTGTAGCACTAAACGGGCTGGCTTTTCTCCAGTTCTGAGGGCTTGCTCGATCTCGTTCTTGGTTGGTGCTGATACCTCTGATTTTTGACCTTTTAAGCCATCCGTGATGGTTAAGCCGTGCTTTATCTCAAGACGTTCACAAGCTGCTATTGTGTTAAATGCTGAGTGCTGCCCAAGCCATACAGAACCGTCTAAACCTATGCGGTTGGCTACAATATGGATATGTTCTTTATCTGTATCGTTATGACGCACACAAATATATTGATGTTTTTCTATATCAATATTCATTTCTTTCAAATAGTCTTTTGCTATCTCTTGCCATTGCTCATCTGTTAAATGTTCATTTTTTGGAAGAGATAAATATGCATGAAACACTGGTTTTTTTATATCTTGTCTAAAGCTGCTTACAGCTTTAAACTCATCAGTTAAATCACTAACATTATTGTTATCTGCTGACATATTGCTACAAATAAAACTGTGATCATCTTTTAATATATAACCAACTCTATTTTTAAAAGACTTTCCAGTCTTGGCTACCTTTCCTTTCATATATAACCTAAATCCTTATTCACTTCTATCAATCTTCTGCCAACTTGCTTAATATTAAACATTATTTTATCAACATCATCTTTATTAAAATGTTCATTACCATTTAACTTTTTAACGGCCTGATTTATGTTATTACCAAGAGCTGACATCTGTAAGTATGTTTTTTGATTAACTTCTGGCATTTTTCTTTTTATCACTGGTTCTGCGTTTAAAATCTCTTTCCGGATATAATGGCCTCTTTCTAAACCAGAGGCTTCAACTAATAATTTTAAATATTCAAACTCTGATTTGTTTACTCTGAACTGTATTGATATATCTCTGCGTTCTTCGTGATTTAACCCTATACGTCCTCTTTTTCTGTCTGTATCCATATTTTATTATTCCCATGTAGTAAACATATAATCTCTTATAGCTTTTATATAGTCTTCATCATTTTCATCAATCAAAGATTTTAGAAGATCATCAGCTTTATTTTCTTGTATATACCTATGAGACACAAAATAACATAATCTTTGTTCATCACTATTTATTTCACAAAAAGGTATATCTTTATCTTGTTCTATGTAATAAAAAAACCTTGCTAATAACTCAAACTTCATTTTTAAACTTATCTGTTCCTCTATGTCATCATCAATCATATTCTATTACTCCTCTTATATTTAATCAGTGCTTTTTTATCGATTATTTTTCTAACATCTGATATTGCTTGTTTTGCTTCACTTGAAGAATTTGTTTTTCCAATGCAGCTCCTAATCATGCCCCCCCCCAACATTATACAAAGAAGCATCATTCCTATTGCTATAATCATATATTAATCTCCATAACTCTCATTTGAATAATAAAGTTAAGTTTTCGACAACTTCGCTGTATATGTCTTCATCAATAGCAAGCATTACGTCATTACCTACAATCTTATCAAAGATAAGTTTGTAGCTTTCTTTGTCGTGTCTATTCATCTCAAATGACTCCTTTTTGCTAATATCCTTATAATCTAAATGAACAAAAAAACGATTACAGGGAAGTAAGCGATCTAAATCGTTTATGTATAAACATTTTGATACTGATAAAACTATTTTCATATTTATTCCTTTTTGTTTTGAAGTGAATTGTAAAACTATTTACCGCCAACCCTTGATAGGGTGTTCAGGCGGAAGGGTAGATCTTTTTCAACCCTACGAGCAAAGCGAGATAGGGCCAATCGAAGATTGGGGTAAAATAGCGGATACGCTATTACACCTTGCCTCAGTTTCCGAAAAGCTAAAAATAAAGCTGAACTCAACCCATATTTAAATAAATTAACCGATATAAAAAGTTTGTCAATATAGCGGCTACATGAATAAATACACTGCACGACAAATAAAATGCAAATAAAAGATAGGGTAAATAATATATTGTCTTTCTGGTAGCTGCGCGTAATAGGTAGCTTTGCGTAAAAAGTACCGCTGCTATGTGAAATCTGGCAAAGTTCGTGACCATCAACTCACCCAGATTTGAAGGCATGGGGTTTGATCGGCGGCGACAGAAAGGGACAAAACTTGCTTTTGTGCGTTTGCTGGCGTCTATTGTATTGGTTTCAGAAAATCATTATCGATGATACTACTGTTTATGTTAATCTGAGGTCGCACAGCATATATAGCGGATATACATATGAAACCAACACCTTATGATAAAAAAGCATTAGTAGAAATTCATGCTTGGAAAAACCCTGAAATAACATGGTTAGATAAAGCATTAAGCGTTATAAATAAACCATTAGATTATGTCGGAGATGTTATATTAGATAATGAGACTGTTGGTCATGTCATAAAAAATCAATCAATGGTCTTGTAAGTGTATGTAATGATGCCGCACAATGGAGTGTGCGGAGTGAGGCTATATTTGAAGAGTTCCGTGGTGATGGTCATCATCATATAAACTCACATGAAGATATATCATCACTTACGCTAGAACATGTAGATAAAACAGTCGGATGGTTAGCAGCAAAATATAAAGGAATCGCACTCACTGAAGGTGCTGGAACTGGCGCGGTAGGTATGGCTGGAATGATCATTGACATTCCATCTTTGATAACTCTAAATTTACGTGCTATTGGTGAATATGCCACATATTATGGTTTCGACATAGAACGGCAAGAAGAAAGATTATTTGCTTTTAATATATTAGGTTTATCTTCATCACCAACAGATCTGTCTAAAAATTTAGCCATGTCTCAACTCATAAAGATATCTCAAGATGTCGCCAGAAAAAAAACATGGAATGAGCTTAATAAACAAGCTTTTGTCAAAGTCATTCAACAAATATCTAAAACATTAGGTATAAGACTCACCAAAGCAAAATTAGCACAAACGATTCCTGTTGCAGGTGCGGTAGTAGGCGGCGGATTCAATGTTTATTTTACAAATAAGGTATGTGATGCTGCGTACTATTTATACAGAGAGCGTTTTTTAGCAGCTAAATATGGTGCTGATGTTATCGAACAGACCGTAAAACCAGCAACCAGTTTTAGCATGGAAGATCCAGAAGATATAAAATGATTTATAAAATGGCAGATATTAAAAATTATCTGCCTTAAATTTAAATTTCCATTACGCCCTAAAATACAACATTTAAATAATATTGCCTGTTGTGTTTTATTTTTTATAAATAGTTTATGACATGAAACCTTACTGTTTTATATTTTCCTGTTTTGGTTTTTCATGTTCTTTTTTATTTAATTTTTTTGTACTAGTAGTACTAGAATTTTATCAGCTTAGGTTCTTGGGTTTTAGATGGCGACTTTCAGTCGTAGTAGTTTTCCGTTAGGAAAACTTAGTTTTTCTTGGAGCATTCCCCCCCCTCCCCCCGTGCGAAAAATGAAAATCGCTAAAGAGATAGAGAAAGGAAAAAAGAATGCTCATTGCGCTTTGATTACTCAAAAAGTATTCAGGCTGTTTCCAATCTGATACTCCCCCCCGCGACCCGCGCAAACCCTACCATGATCTTTTAAGCACTTCTCGTTTTACTAAAGAAGCTATAACGCTTTATAAATTTTAGGTAAGGCGATTCAGGCTGACAACATCGCTCCCGGTTAACCGCTGTCTACAATAACTCGATCTTCACCATCACTTGAGGGACCTTCGTATGATCGCACCCGATACAACAGGTTTTAACGTTATTGCTTTTGAGACTAAAAAGGATTCTGGGAATGGTATTTGACAGGCTTGTAAAAAGTTCAGATTTAGATTTGACAAATATAAGTTGATTAGATAATACTTTATTTATATTTGTAATCACGTTCCTGTTTAACTGATTACAAGACTTCAAAAGTCGTCGAAACTTTTTTAGTCCTTAAAAAGTCAACTTTCAAAGTTGGCTTTTTTTGTATCTTCATTCTTTGTAGATCTCTATATATTATATGTCAAGCGTAAATCAAGAATATTTTAACAACCATGATCAATTAGATAAAACCAAATAAATAAAAAAGGCCAGATAAAAACCTAGCCTTTTATTTTAAACATATAATATTTTTCATATATGGCCTTAAAACGCTCTGTACGCGATTTTGAGACGTTTTATAGTAAAAGCAATGGGATTTAATGATCAGTAAAGATAAAATCGCTTGTAATACGTTTTACGCAGCTTGATTACGCGAATAAAAAATCTTTTTATCAATCCACTGATCGACTTCACTTTCAATAAATGCGATAGACCGTTCACCTGTTTTTACAGGTGATGGAAAACTATTATTTTTAATCAATCGATAAATCCAAGCCCTGCAAAATCCTGTACGATCGATTACTTCAGAAATGCGGATCAGTTTTGTTTTTTCTTTCATATATTTTTCCTTTTGTTATTTGATGTCGCTATTATTCGAATATCGCTTATGACAATCAACACCTGTTTTTGTTATTTTCATTGTTTTTTGGAAGGGAACAGAGGAAAAACACAAGAAATCAATTAAAAACAATTAGTTATCATTCTAGCAAAAAGTGCTTTTTTATTTGACAACACGATATTTACACTATCTAAAAACCGATGTTTACTAACGAATAATAGTGTAACTTATTGATTTAAATTGACAACACCTATGATTTGTTGGTAAATGTACGTTGGTAAAAAACACTGCATACTTATTTTTATTCTATAAAATATAGGATTGCACAAATGTTCGATTCCGAGTCCGGCACCACTTATTTAAAGAAACCAGCCTGATGGCTGGTTTTTTGCTTTCTGCAACACGGACTCTTCATCAAACTTCGTTCGATTATTCGCGGCGCGCCGCTCACCCCTTCGGGGCCAGCGCGACAAGCGCGCTGTTCAACGCCTGCGGCGTTAGTCCGAGTCCGGCACCACTTATTTAAAGAAACCAGCCTGAGGGCTGGTTTTTTGCTTTCTGCAGCACGGACTCTTCATCGAACTTCGTTCGATTATTCGCGGCGCGCCGCTCACCCCTTCGGGGCCAGCGCGACAAGCGCGCTGTTCAACGCCTGCGGCGTTAGTCCGAGTCCGGGCACCACTTATTTAAAAAAACCAGCCTGAGGGCTGGTTTTTTGCTTTCTGCAGCACGGACTCTTCATCGAACTTCGTTCGATTATTCGCGGCGCGCCGCTCACCCCTCCGGGGCCAGCGCGACAAGCGCGCTGTTCAACACCCCAGCGGGCCCTCTCTGTGAAATAGCGATGCTGAACGCTGGCCCGCCCCTTCCGAATCATTTGTGATGCGTAAATGAATGCCCTGCTCTCCTGATTAATGCAGTTTATACACGCCCGCCTGCCATGGGCTTAAGGCGATAGAGGTACTTCCCTGCGGCGTATCGTTATGCTGATTAGTCTCGATAACAACCTGCTCGATGGCATCACTGGACGGCAGGAGATAGCGAACAGGCTGCTCTTTAAAGTTCACTACGACCAGATAGCGCTCCCTGCCCAGGATTCGCGTACAGGCATAGACAGTATTATCCTGGGCATTGAGATCCTGATAGGCGCCATACACCAGCGCCGGAATTTTATGACGCAGCTGAATCATTTTTTTATAGTCATTCAGCACCGAATCTCCCTGGGCCGACTCGCGCTCGGCATTGATTTGCACATAGTTTGGATTGATGTGAAACCAGGGCTTGCCGCTAGTGAAACCAGCGTTAGGACCATCATTCCACTGGAAAGGGGTTCTGCTGTTATCGCGGCTGGTCAGGCGCACGTTATCGAGGAACAATGAAATCACGCACGTCAATCTGTATAAGGATTTACTGAAGCGTCGGGATATTGCCTTACCCGATAATCATTTTACCCATCTGTATGACTGGCAAGGGCTTGCGGGATATAACGCTTTCATGCCTGGCGGCGTGAACCGGCAGCACTACTACAAATCGCCTGGCGTGATGGCGATGACTGAATTACTCGATCCCCCCCAGTATCAAAAACTGGTCGCCGGTTGCCTGCGTATTGGCATGACAGAACGCGATGTGCATTATTATGCTGAACACATCACGGTTGATATCGGGCACGCCGATGGATGGCTGAATAACGTTATCGTACCGACAGGTAAAAGACATCCGGCAGCGATGGAGGAAGTGTACTTCGGCGCCGCGCTGCGACTGCAAACCTGCAACGATTACTACGATCGCCTGCTGGAGACGTTACGCGCACTTGAAATACCCAACACGGTGCGATGATCAGAGCGTCTCGCCTTCGGAATAAATAAGAGCTTTCGCCGCACTCCAGGCCGTCATTCCCGGGGGGATCTCCCGGCACTCAGATGACTCAGCCTGCTGGGCGGCGATTGCGCCATCGATCAGCATGACCATCATCATCGCCACCCGTTCCGCCGGCTCCGGTTTTAATACGCACACCAGAATGTCGCGAAAAAACTGGTAAAGGCGTGATTTAAACGTCGAGCAGGTCATCCGGATGGACTGGGAAGAAGTGCCATATTCGAAGAGTGCGCGGGTGAACATGCAGCCATGAAAATCCTCGCACTTAAACCAGTTGTTGTAGTATTCAAAGACGGCAAACAGCTTCTCCCGCGCCGAGGATTTATCCGCAATAATGTTCTGCAGATCCTGCATAAACTCGTATTCTTTCAGCTGTAAAATGGCGAGGATGAGCGCTTCTTTATCCGGATAGTAGCGGTAGAACGTCATTTTAGAGATGCCCGCATTTTCCGAAATTCGGTCGATGCTTGGCGACTGGTACCCTTCCCGGTTAAACAGGGACATGGAATGACGGATAATTTCCGCTTGTTTTGGCTTCATACGTCGTTTTCCTGTTAAAGGATGCAATATTAGCTTTATACTGAAAATCTTAAGCGATAAACATTCAATTGATACACTGCTTTGCACTGCGCAAAGACAGGAGGCGGCAAGTAACCACGCTGCCGCAGTCTCTGACCCCTGCCTCTCCCCGCGTTAATGAAGCATTCATCGACGAAAAACACGTTGCCGGATGCCTGCACCCAATGCAAAAAGAGCACAGGTACTCAGCCATCCCCCCGCAGTCGCGCTTGCGCTGTGCGCCCGTTCCTGGACTGTTGTCACGGTACTGCTTTGCTCAACAACGAGATAAATTCTGACGTCTGCAACACGAGCCGCATCCCCCTACCGACAAGATGATGAGCAAAGAGGGCTTCCCGCAGGCAAAGGGAAACGATGCGCCCTGATTTCGCACCTCACTCAACCAACCGTCAGCTCTATGACCTTAACTGCAAAGGTATGCCGTTCCGGGGGGAGAATCCCCTGCTGTTTCATAGCCGGTATCAGAATCTCACTGCGCTCAATCTGCGCACAATTCACCGGAGAAAAACCGCGGCGTTAACAGCATAAAATATCGTCAATGGAAATATAATACCTCAACGCCAAACATAATTATAATGATTCTCTCTTTACCAGGCTAATTGTTCATCTTCAGCTGAATCCGCCCGACCCGTTTCGACACAAGATTGATCCTTCTCACGCTATTATTTTAACGGCCGTCAACGGTTTTGCTGACCCGTTCCTTCCGGTATTCCCCGGAGGGGAATAAATCAGACGAAAAGATGACGCTGTAATTGACCTATTCTAATACAATAATTAGAATATTTTCGCACATCCACTTTCAGTGTTTGTTGAGGGATAATACCGATGAATATAAAGGGGTTAAAACATAGAGCAGTAACAGAGGAAGACATTGCCATAATATGCAACTTTATCAAAAACCCCACAGAACTATTCTATTTCTTCCCAAAAGCAGAGTTCCCTCTTACCGTCTCTCAATTGCGAGAAGCGATTACCCAGCGCCAGGACTCAACCGTTTTTGTTATTAATGAAGTCCCCGTAGGTTTTGCAAATATCTACCGCTGGGAACAGGGAGGGTGCTGTTCTATAGGAAACGTAATTATTTCTCCTGAGTTCCGAGGACAGGGAGTATGCCGCTATCTAATAGCGACAATGTGTTCAATTGCTCGCGAGAAGTATCAGGCATCAGAGATTGCCGTCTCCTGTTTTAATCAAAATACAAGCGGGTTACTGGTTTACACGGCTCTTGGATTCACACCTTCCGCAATTGAAAAAAGAAAGGATAAATCAGGGAATAATGTGGCACTGATTCATCTCCACTTGACTGTATAAACTATTCGCCGCGCCAGCTCCCACCGAAGACAGGCATGCCGATGAATAGCTGAAAGCCCCGAAGAAACCCAAAGCTACTGACTCTGCTTTATTTACAAAACACCCCCTCTAAAATCATATCACTGGCCCTTGAAATCCCCCCTCACCACTCTGAAACTAAAACAATAAACATTAAAAATAAAACCCCATCTAAAACAAAATCCTTATAGCGATAAAAATCATAACCAGGAAAGACACCTTCACCATTACAGAACCAGATTTATGTTTTCCGACAGCGGATTATTTGAACATCGGTAAAGGAAGTGATTTTCAGCTCTGCCATATGCGAAGCCATGACTAACGGAGAAGTCTATGGGCTGACAAGATTTTCTCGCCCATGTATGACTGATGCGGACCTGGCGTTATCGAATGACGTAACCCAACCTCAGAGGCAGAGAAAACATCGATGCGGCGATACCTCTGGTACCGGGCTCTGCCTACCCCCTGGCGAGCATGACCCTTTCCTGGCAATAACCTGTCTGGCCGCGATGGGGGGCGGGTACAAACGACAGGCCTTATCGCTAAAGCCCGGGACATCTGCCCGGGCCAGTTTTTGCTTACCTCAGCGCGCCTGATAACCGGCGACCGCCCCCTGCGCTACCAGCGGTAATAGATATGCTCCGCATGCTCACGGGCCGCCGCCTCATCGCCCTGCAGACGCGCCGCCACCGTCAAGGAAAAATCAAACACCTTCCCGAGCCCCCGACCGCTAATCAGATTGCCGTCCTCCACCACATCGGCGTCAACATATACGCCGTCGCTCACCTGCCGCCAGAGCTCGCCGGAACAGACATAGCGGCGGCCTTTCAGCAGACCGTTGCCCCCCAGCACGCGCGCCGCGGCGGAACAAATCGGGCACAGGTATTTACCCAGCTCATCGTGGCGGCGTACAAAGGCGATCACCTGCTCGCTTTGGGCCAGAAAGACGCTCCCTTCAGGCCCGCCCGGCAGGACCACCGCGTCAAAAGTCTGCTCCATGCTTTCCGCCAGCGTCCTGTCCGCCATCATCGGAATAGCGTGATAGCTAACCACCTCGCGCGTCTGCGCGCAGGCAATCGTCTGCACGTGGATCTTCAAGCGCCGTAAAACATCGATTGCGACAATCGCTTCCCCTTCTTCGAAGCCCGGGGCCAATAAAACCGCTACCGTTTTCATGTTCTCTCTCTCCATTTCGCCATTACCACCACGAGTACCAGGTCTGGCGCAGACGTATCAGTGCTTCAAGATAGAAGTAGTCACCCCAGCTGCAGCACTGATCCACCCCTTTTCCACTGCCCATGTGATAAACCGAGTGCTTGAGCAGCCCTTCGGTCGGGTCATCGTCGGTCGCCAGATAGTTATCGGTCAGCGACTGGACGATACGCAACGCCATCTCCTCGTAATGCGGGCGATGCTGATCGAGCGCCGGCAGCGCATTGACCAGCTCCAGCAGACCGCAGGCGGTAATCGCCGCCGCCGAGCTGTCGCGTACCGCGTCGGTACCGAGCAAGGCCAGATCCCAGTGGCACACATCATCTTCCGGCAGACGGTTGAGGAAGTAGTGGGCCAGGCTGCGCGACAGCTCCACCATACTTTTATCACCGGTATAGCGATAGCTGAGCAGGAAGCCGTAGATGCCCCATGCCTGGCCGCGGGACCAGCAGGAGGTGTCGCTATAGCCCTGATGGGTGTTGCCAAAACGCGGCTCGCCGCTGTTCACGTCAATGTAGTAGGTATGGTAGGTCGAGGCGTCTTCACGCACGATATAGCGCGCCGCCTGTTGCGCATGGGCCGTGGCCGCCTGCGCATAGCGCGGGTCCCCGGTCTGCTCGCTGGCCCAGTAGAGCAGCGGCAGATTCATATTGCAGTCGATGATCATCCGCCCCTGCTGTTCCGGGTCGTTCAGATCCCCCCAGGCCTGAATAATTCTGGCCGTCGGGTTGAAGCGCTCCATCAGCGTTTCCGCGGCCAGCAGCGCGCTCTGGCGGGCGGCCTCATTGCCGGTGAGTCGCCATGCGCTGACGCAGGAGAGTGTATAGAGAAACCCCAGATCGTGGGTCGCCGTATCGATACGCTCCTCGATGCGCCGGGCAAAAGAGGGTAGATAGCGCTCTGCCGCCTCGCGATAGGCGGGATTACCGCTCATTTCCCACGCCAGCCACAGCTGGCCCGGCCAGAAGCTGGTCGTCCACTCGACGTTTTCAGAACGCGGCCAGATGCCGTTTTCACAGGCTTCGCCCGGGAATTTATCGCCAAAAGCGACAATGTTTTTATCGAGCTTGCGGGTCACGCGGGTCAGCGCATCATCGAGCTTCTGGCGCAGCGCCAGCCGGTCGACCTGATACAGCTCGACGGGGCGGAGGGCTTCGGTAATCACCTTTTTGGACATAACAACTCCTGAATTAATGTTTGGCCGGTTCAACCGGGGTGGCGTCCAGCGCCGGGGAAAAAGGTCGCGATGCGTCCCACGTCGAGCGACAGCGCGAGAGCGTAAAAGCGGAGATAAGGGTAAACAGCAGAGCGCAGCTGCCCATCAGCAGATAAGTATGCTCAAAGCCGATTTTGTCGTAGAGGTAGCCCGCCGGCGGCGCCACCACAATAGAACCGACGTAGATCATCGCCTGATAGCCCAGCAGGTACATCGTGGCGTTGACTCTGCGGTCAAAGTGCTCGGCGATGTATTTAAAGACCGAAATCAGCAACAGCGCGATTTCGACGCCATAAAACGGTTTGATAATCGAGATGATCACCGGATCGCTGGTCAAGCCTGAGGCGATCAGCCTGGCCCCGACAACGCAGCCGCAGAACAGCAGCCCCCGCTTTGCGCCGTAGTGATTCACCAGCAGCGGAATGAACATCATCATCACGAATTCCATACCGGACTGCACGGTGCTGAGATAGCCGTACCAGGCATTCCCCTGCTCTTTGGTGGCAAAAAAGGAGACGAAGTAGCGCGGAAACTGCTGCTCAGCAATAAACATCATCCATGCGACACCGGCGACATACAGGCTGAACATCCAGAATTTACGGCTTTTCAGTAACTGCATCACGTCGCTAAAAACGATTTTGTTCGCCGAAATCACGCTGTTGTTACGCAACTGCTCATCGCCGATCTTCAGGCTGATTAATACCAGCAGCATCAGGAGCGACGTGCTGCTGCTCAACAGAAAGTTGGCCAGCGGCGTGAAGTTGAACAGCAGCCCGGAAACGGAAGCGGCCATCGCCCAGCCGAGCGATCCCCACATGCGAATACGACCGAACTCCAGGCCGTACAGCCGGCTAAAGCGATCGGCATACGATTCCGACGCCGCGACGCCCGCATACCAGCCAAGACTTAAATAGAGCGCGCCAAGGATGATGCCGATCGTCGTGTGGCTTTGCAGCAGAGGTTGATAGACGAAGGCAAAGAACGGCGCCATCAGGGCCGACACGGCGCAGACAAAATAGAGCAGCCATTTGCTCATGCCGATCTTGTCCATGATGTAGCCGTAAACCGGCTTCAGGATCACCGCGAACACGCCGTTGATGGCGAAAACGCTGCCGATGGTGATGCTATCAAGGCCGACTTTCTGGCTCAGCCACAGCGCGTAGAGGCCAAAGCTTGAAGACCAGGTAAAAAAGTAGAGAAAGATAAAGGTGCTCATTTTGTACTGTGCGCCACGCACAGAGGATGAAGTGGTCATAGGACGTTCTCCGGGGACAGCGTAAGATGTTTTTCTTCCTGTGCCGTCACGAAGCGTACAGCATCATCGCTGATGAAGGCCTGTGGACAACCCTGCGGTGCAAAGGTGTCGGGATTCCCCGCCCAGACCGCACTTAACAACAGATGTGTTCCTGGTGCTAAATCACCGCGTAACACCGGAACCGCCGCGCGTTCGGCAAACAGCAGGTTGCTGTTAGGCGGCGTCAGTACCGCCTCACCGCAGCGCCTTTGCGGGCTCAGGCAGAGAATGGCCGACATATCGGCAGGGGTGATGATCCGGCAGCCGCCCTCCCCGTCCTGCACCTCAGGCAGGGGGCGGTTCGGCACGCTGAATCCCCCTTCGGCCGTATCAAGCGCGCGGGCCGTGCGGATACGATGTACACGCAGCTGCCAGTCGCCCATCGCGATAAGCCAGGTCTCAATCGCCACATCGCGCCACGGCCGCCAGCGGCTGTAAATCATGCCATCGGCAGTCGTCACCGCGTCACAGTCGCGCCGCCCGCGCCAGTAATCATCTTTCTCACAAAGCAGCAGCATGGAGTCAGGCGCAGCGTGGCTTAACCCATAGCGTCCGCGCTCAATTGTGAATCCGTAGCGCGTGGAGTAGGCAAACTTGCAATATTTCGCTTCGGTATTGACGAAGTTATTCCGCTCAAGCTGGCCGGAAGTGAGCATCCACAGATGATCGGTCTGATGCACCAGCACCTGATCGGCGTGCTTGATGCTGTGCTGCGCGGCGAGCGGCGGCAGCGGCAGCTCCGGCGCCAGCCAGAAGGGATCATCCTCACCCATCGCCAGAACCAGCATGGTTTTCAGGGCCCAGTAGGGAGAGCCCGGCGCATTGTAATCCTCGGCCATGATCAGATTCGGGTAGCTATAGCCCACGCTCAGCACGCCATCACGATCGAACAGCGGTTGCTTCAGCCACCAGCGGAGATGGCGCAGGACGATGCCCTTGATCACCCCCGGGGAGAATGCCTCCAGCCCGGCAAAAGCCGCCGCGCTCCAGAAAGCCGCCTGAGCAAAGCGGTAAGTCAGGCTGCGACCAAACGGCACGGCCGCCCCGTCGTCGGCAAAAAAATGGATAAAGTCGGCGGAAAACAGCAGCGCCCGATGACGCAGTTCAGCACAGCGCTGCGGGTCGATATCGGCCATCAGCTTCGCGTAAATCAGCCCGTAGAAGTGGAAGCCCATCGAAATGTAATAGTCCCGCGGCCTGTCCGGGCCATCGGAATACCAGCCGTCGCCCAGGTAGTAGCGTTCCATGGCGTTAAAATGCGCTTCCCGCACCTGAGGATTGGTCGGCATCCCGGCGTGATGAAAACCGACCTGTACCAGAATGGGAAAGAAGTGCCAGTTATTGTCCGGGATCGCCTGCGCCTCGCTCTGCTGCAACCAGCGCCAGAGATGGGCTTTCTCCTGCTCGTTGAAATGCGCCAGCACGCAATCGCCCGCCAGCGCTAACAGCAGGCCGTAGGCAGCCATCTCCACGATGCGCTGATCGTAGGGGTTCACTTCTCCCCAGTAATCGGCATGCCGCGGGTTGGTTCCATTTTTAATGGCCTGCAGGTAGAAAGAAAACTGTTGCGGCTCGCTGCCGCCTGCCAGCAGCGGCGTCACGCCCCACAGCAGGCGCGAGAAGGTTTCCATACTCGCCACGCGTTGCCCGTAATGGGCGGTGAAATTCGCCAGATCGACACGGCTGGCATCATTTTTAAAATTGGGCGACACGGCATTCAGCAGCTCATTGACCAGCTGCCGGAGGTCGTTGCCGGTTCTTAAAGGATTGGTCAGATGAATATTTTCAGGTTGCAAAAGGTCCTCCCGTCATGACACGAGAATTAGATAAGTTATTGTTATTTCGATTTTATAAAATTATTTATACGTCAACGGGAGGAAGGATAGTCGCTTTTATTTGTGCGGCTAAGTGAGCACAATCACAAAATTAAACCGCCATTTCATTTTTGCTGGATATTTCACGCTGCCGGGGGGATAAATTGCAAATGATGGCGTAAAAACTTAAATCTGTTGTCCTGGAGGAAAAATGAGTGAACCACAGCGGCTGGAACGCATCACACTCGATAGCCGGGCGATCTCTTTTAACCGATTGCGCTCAACCAGCGCGATTTACTACCACTGGCACCAGTGCGTCGAATTCCTCTATATCTCCAGCGGCTATGGCATTGTGGTGGTAGATAACCAGCACTACACCGCTCGCCCGGGGCGCCTGTTTATTTTTCCTCCGTTTCGCCTGCACAAAGTCCAGGTCGACCACAGCGAGAAAAATCCCTATCACCGCACCACGATGCATATTGAACAGTCGGTAGTTGAAAGCATTATGGGGGGGTTTTCGCGCCATCAGGCCCAGTTTGCCGCGCTTGCCGCCAGCAACGCGCCGGCACAAATTTACGACCTCAGCGAACACGGCCCTTTCATGGAGAGAATTCTGACCCAATTTGACGGGCTGTATCACGGCGGGCAGATCGCCACCAGCGAGGTGGCCTTTCTGGTGATGCAGATAATGGGCTTTCTCCCCGCGCTACCCGAGCCATGTATTCCCCGACAGCAGACGGTCGCGTCGCGGATTATGAGCTGGGTGGAGGCTCACTACGCCAACAAATTTTCGCTGGATGAACTCGCCCAGGCGCTGGGCCTGTCGCGCAGCTACACCTCGCGCATATTCCGCCAGCAAACGGGCGGCAGCATCCACGAGTATCTGCTGACGCGCCGAATAAAGCGCAGTTGCGATCTCCTGCGCAGCACCAGCGTCAGTATGGATGAGATTGCGGCCGAAGTCGGATTTCGCGAAGTGACCTACTTTATTACCTGCTTCAGGAAGATGATGGGCCAGACGCCGCTGCAGTACCGCAAGGCGAGTCTGGCCAGAAACAGCGTGCTAACGTAGCCCGCGGGGCTATTTCGAGACGTCCGCGCCGAAATAGTGCCTGGAAATTCGCTGATAGGTGCCGTCGGCGCGAATATCGGCGATGGCGGCATCGATCGCCTGGCGCAGCTCCGGTTCCCCTTTGCGGATCAACACCGCTTCTTGTTCAGCATCGGTTCTTTCCGCCACAATTTTCACCGGCGCGTCGGGCTTGTGCTTTTTGAAATCGAGGAACGAGAGGTTGCTGTTGATGGTCGCATCCGCGCGCCCCTGTGATACCAGGGCGATTGACTGATCAAAGCCATCCGTCCCCACCACCTCCGCGCCATTTTCACGGGCAATTTGCGCGTAGTTGCTGGTCAGCGTGTGGGCGGACTTTTTGCCCTTCAAATCCGCAAAGGTGTGAATATCCTGATTGTTGTTATTCACGATGAGGACCGCTTTCGGGGTGATATAGGGGACCGAAAAATCATATTTCGCCTGACGCTCCGGCGTAATCGAGACCTGATTAATCACCGCGTCGTAGCGATTAGCATCCAGCCCGGCCACCAGACCGTCCCACTTGCCCTCAACAAACTCCGCTTTCACCCCAATCCGGCGGGCAATTTCACGCGCGATATCGACATCAAACCCCACCAGCTTGCCGGAAGTATCATGGTAGGTAAAAGGCGGGAAGGTCCCTTCGGTACCGACTTTAAATACTCCTGCTGATTTTATCTTCGCCAGGTTTTCCCCGGCACAGGCCGCGTGCGTCACGCTCAGTTGAATGGCGGTAGCCAGCAATGCGGTCATCAATACTTTCATCATTTACTCCTTTATCTGGATTGCCGGGTTATTTTTTAAATTTCCCAGGAGTCGGGAAACGTCTCGGTCAGCGTGGAAATAAAAAGCTGCGTACGCGTTTTCTTTGCCCGGGTAAAAATGTCCCGCGAGGTCCCGCTCTCCACAATCTGACCGGACTCGAGGAACACCACCTGGCTGGCAATATTTGCCGCCAGCCGAAGATCGTGGGTCGCCATCAGCATCGTCGTTCCCTCGTGCGCCAGCTGGCGCAAAACGGCGATCACCTCCTGAGCCAGTTCAGGATCCAGCGCCGAGGTCGGCTCATCGCAGAGCAGCACTTTCGGCGAGGGGGCCATCGCCCGGGCAATGGCGACCCGCTGCTGCTGGCCACCGGAGAGCATCGCCGGCCAGGCATGGCGCTTGTGCGCCAGGCCGACTTTAGCAAGCAGCTCTTCCGCCCGTGCCCTTGCCCGTTCGCGGGGCCATTTCTGCACCACCATCAGCCCCTGCATAATATTTTCCAGCACCGACAGATGCGGAAATAACTGGAAGTTCTGAAAGACCATGCCGGTTTGCTGGCAAATACGCCGAACGTCTTTTCTTTTTGGCGTCGCGGCGGGAGAAAAAATAATCTCCTCATTACCAATCGTTAATTTCCCGGCCTGCGCGATTTCCAGTAAATTAATGCAGCGTAATAATGTACTTTTACCGCTGCCCGATGGGCCAATCAGCGCCGTCACGCTCCCCTCAGGAATCGTTAGCGAAATATCATGCAGCACCTTCTGGCGGGCGAAACTCTTTTCAAGTCCGGACAGCGTTATCATGATGTTCTTCCTTTGCCACCGTATTTCTTTCTAAACGTAATTCCAGCCGGGACTGTAAATATGATAAAACCGAACAAATTAATAAATAGAGCAGAGCCGCTTCGCTATACAGAATAAGCGGCTGATAGGTGACGGCGGCAATACGCTGAGCGGCTAAAAACAGTTCCGGAACGGTAATGACCGAGGCCAGCGAGGTATCCTTAACTAATGAAATAAAGGTGTTCGACAGCGGCGGCACCGCCACTCTCGCCGCCTGCGGCAGAATAATATAACGCAGCGATTGCCCCCAGCTCATGCCAATAGAGTGCGCGGCCTCCCACTGCCCTTTGGCGACCGACAGCAGCGTCGCCCTGATCACCTCCGAGGTAAAAGCGCCAACGTTCAGGGTAAAGCCGATAACCGCGGCCGGAAAGGCGTCAAGGGTGATCCCGACGCTGGGCAGGGCATAAAAAATCAGGAACAGCTGCACCAGCAAAGGCGTACCGCGGATAATCCAGACATAAAAACGCACCACGTTTTTCAACGGTGCCGGGCCATATAAACGAATCAGCGCGACAATAAACCCCAGCAGCAGCCCGAGGAAAAATGAAATTAAGGTTATGGGAATAGTAAAAACCAGCCCGGCATAGAGCATCGGCCAAAACGAGCTTATTGCTAATGAAATAAATTCCGGCACATATCACCTTTCTGCAAATCATCATTATTTATTACTGTTCTTTCCGGGGAACAGCTTATTAAAAGAGCTTACCATGCAGAACACCGCATCAGCATGTATCAATACTGGCATTAAATAGCCGACTTTGTGTTTTGCGCGGGCCGACCGCTACTCGTTGTTGCCGCGCCTGCGGCGCGTCGCTGACGCGACCAATGAATTTGCGCAGCTGGCGAAAAAATAATAATCACCAACCATAAAAATCTCCTGCAGCCTATGGAATATTTTCGCCAATCCTTTGCCGAAATAAAGATAAGCGTCGCCAGGAAAGGGATAATCCGGTGAAAAATACGGCAAAAAAGGGCTTATCTGGAAATCAACACACCCAGGCGGCTAACAGGCTTTCCCTCCGGATGGCTAAAAAGCATCTTATATTCCATTTCGCTCTTAATAGCGGACAAATATTCTTTAAATTACCAATTTTGCAGACCTACCATTCAAATATCTCGATACGAATGGGCAAATAGTTATGTCAGTCTTTCACTCCATTAGCGACCTGATTGGTCACACTCCCCTGCTTCAACTGCATAAGCTGGATACCGGCCCCTGCAGCCTGTTTTTAAAGCTGGAAAACCAGAACCCCGGCGGGTCGATTAAAGACCGCGTTGCGCTGTCGATGATCAACGAGGCGGAACGGCTGGGGAAATTAAAACCCGGCGGTACCCTTATTGAAGCGACGGCGGGTAACACCGGGCTGGGGCTGGCGCTGATCGCCGCGCAAAAAAATTACGCCCTGACGCTGGTGGTTCCCGATAAAATGAGCCGGGAGAAAATTTTCCATCTCCGCGCCCTGGGAGCCAAAGTGCTCCTCACCCGCTCGGATGTGAATAAGGGCCACCCGGCCTATTATCAGGATTATGCGCGCCGCCTGGCGGAGGAAACACCGGGCGCTTTCTATATTGACCAGTTCAATAACGAAGCCAACCCGCTGGCGCACGCCACCACTACCGCGCCCGAAATATACGATCAGCTCGACGGGGATATCGACGCCATCGTCGTCGGCGTCGGCTCCGGCGGCACCCTCGGCGGCCTGCAGGCCTGGTTTGCCAGACACTCGCCAAAAACCGAATTTATTCTTGCCGACCCGGCGGGATCGATCCTTGCCGACCAGGTTGAAACCGGGCGCTACGGTGCAACAGGCTCCTGGCTGGTCGAAGGGATTGGCGAAGACTTCATTCCACCGCTGGCCCATCTGGACGGCGTCCGAACGGCCTATCGCATCAGCGATAGCGAAGCGTTCGCGACCGCCCGCCAGCTCTTACAAAGCGAGGGCGTGCTTGCCGGTTCGTCAACCGGCACCTTACTGAGTGCCGCGCTGCGCTACTGCCGGGCGCAGACCACCGCGAAACGAGTGCTCACCTTCGCCTGCGACAGCGGCAACAAATACCTCTCCAAAATGTTTAACGACGACTGGATGCGCCAGCAGGGCCTGTTGAGCCGGCCGACGCGCGGCGATTTAAGCGATTTTATCGCCCTGCGCCACGATGAGGGAGCCACCGTTACCGCCGCCCCGGATGACACCCTCGCCGCCATTCTCGCGCGCATGCGTCTGTATGACATTTCACAGCTGCCGGTACTGGAAAACGGCCGCGTCGTCGGCATCGTCGACGAGTGGGATCTGATCAGCCACGTCGGGGGCGACAGCCGGCGCTTTTCACTGCCCGTTGGCGAGGCGATGACCCGCAACGTAGAAACGCTGGATAAACACGCGCCGGAAAGCGCATTGAAAGCCATTTTCGATCGCGGCCTGGTGGCCGTTATCGCTGACAACGAACGCTTTTTGGGTCTCATCACCCGCAGCGACGTGCTGACGACCTGGCGCAACCGACTTAAACACTAAGGACGAAAGATGAAAAATTTGCATACGTTGAGCGTACATAGCGGCATCTTTAACGACGGGCACGGCGCCGTTATGCCGCCGATTTACGCCACTTCCACCTTTGCCCAACCCGCGCCGGGGCAACATACCGGCTATGAATACTCGCGCAGCGGCAACCCGACCCGCCACGCGCTGGAGACGGCGATTGCCGAGCTGGAGAGCGGCGCCCGCGGCTACGCGTTTGCATCAGGGCTGGCGGCGATTTCCACCGTCCTCGAGCTGCTGGATAAAGACAGCCATCTGGTGGCCGTCGATGATGTCTACGGCGGCACCTGGCGGCTGCTCGAAAATGTCCGCCGTCACAGCGCGGGGCTGCGGGTCAGCTGGGTCAAGCCCGACGATCTGGCCGGCATTGAAGCGGCCATTCAGCCGGATACGCGCATGATCTGGGTCGAAACCCCGACCAACCCGCTGCTGAAGCTGGCGGATCTCAGCGCCATCGCGGCGATTGCCCGTCGGCACAATATTATCAGCGTCACCGATAACACCTTTGCCTCGCCGGTCATCCACCGTCCCCTCGAGCTGGGCTTCGATATCGTGGTCCATTCGGCGACCAAGTACCTGAACGGCCACTCCGACGTTGTCGCCGGGCTGGCGGTCGTCGGTGACAATCGCGATCTGGCGGAGAAGCTGGGCTATCTGCAAAATGCGGTGGGCGGCGTACTTGACCCGTTCAGCAGCTTCCTGACGCTACGCGGTATCCGGACACTCGCGCTGCGTATGGAGCGTCACAGCAGCAATGCGCTGGCCCTCGCCGAATGGCTTGAACAGCAGCCGCAGGTGGAAAAAGTCTGGTTCCCGTGGCTGGCATCGCCCCCCCACCATCAGCTGGCGCGCCGGCAGATGGCCCTCCCCGGCGGGATGATTTCCGTGGTGGTGAAAGGCGATGATACCTATGCGCAGCAGGTCATCAGCAGGCTGAAGCTGTTTACGCTGGCAGAGAGTCTGGGGGGCGTGGAGAGCCTGGTCAGCCAACCGTTCAGCATGACCCATGCTTCGATTCCGCTGGAACAACGGCTGGCCAATGGCATCACGCCTCAGTTGATCCGTCTCTCCGTCGGGATTGAAGATCCACAGGATCTGATCGCCGACTGGCAGCACGCTTTAGGCGACTGAAAAAAAAATCCGCCGCCGGAATCATGCTGGCCACTGCAGGCCAGCAGATTTTTCACGGCGTATTGGGGATTTGCCTGAGACATGCCGATGTCGGTCACGGTAGTTTGGGAGAAGGAACGTTTTCTGGCGCGGGTTCTGCGGAACGTGCCAACGTGGCCTGACAGGCCGCACGCAGGTGCGCCAGCTTTCGCCAGGCGGCCTTAAAATAGCCGTCTCGCTGACCGCCGTTCATAAATAGCGTTTTCCCTCTTTCAGCACATGCTCTACGAAGCGGGTCAGCTTCGGCAGCGGGCGAAGATCCTGACGCCAGAGTAAATGTACCGGACGCGGATGGGGGGTATAGGCCTCCAGCACCCGCACCAGTTTGCCGCTGGCCAGCGCCTCGCTCAGTAAAACCTCCGGCTGGAGCAGCAGCCCGGCTCCGGCTATCGCCGCCATGCGCAGGCCGTAACCATCATTGCAGCGCAGAATCGCATCGCGCTTCCAGCGCACCGTGTCTTGCGCGCCCGGCAATGTCCACTCATTGCGCGCCGTCCACACCGTATGGGACAGACAACGATGATCGACCAAATCCGCCGGTACGACTGGCGTACCGTGACGAGCCAGGTAAGCGGGCGCGGCACAAATCACCATCCGATAAGGACAGAAATATTTCGCCACCAGATCGGTGTGGTGAATATCACCAATACGGATCGCCAGATCGAAGCCCTCATCGACGAGATCGATCATCCGGTTAGTCAGATCCAGTTCGATGCGAACATCCGGCCACGCCTGTAAAAACGAGGCGGTCAGCGGCGCAATCACGCAGGCGCCAAAAGAGGTCGGCGCGCTGATGCGCAGCGTCCCGGCCGGCGCCAGTCGCAATCGTTCGACCGAGCTTTCGGCAATCGCGACCTGTTCAAGTACCCGTTTGGCCTCTTCATAATAGACGCGCCCGGCATCAGTCAGACTCTGGCGCCGGGTGTTGCGCTCAAGCAGTCGGGTGCCAAGCTCTCGCTCCGTCAGGGCGATATATTTACCGACCATGACCGCCGACATCTCCAGCCGCGATGCCGCGTCGGTAAAACTGCCGCACTCCACCACGGCAATAAACGTCTCCATTCCGCGTAGCTTATCCATATTACAAACCTCTGGTTAGTAATCATCTAACTTTTAGCCAGTTTATCCGATAACTGTTTCATTAAAGAATAGAGGCTCACAACCGATCAGGAGTCAGCCATGAAAATCGTCGTTATTGGTGCCAGCGGTACCGTCGGGCGCGCCGTCGCCGAAGAACTGAGCCGTCAACATCAAGTCATTCGCGTAGGTCGCACTCAGGGCGATCTTCAGGTGGATATCACCTCTCAGCCGAGCGTCGAAGCTCTCTTCGAAAAAGTCGGCCGGGTCGATGCGATTGTCTCGGCTACCGGCAATCTGTTCTTTGGCCCGCTGGCGTCCATGACGGACCGGGATTTCAACCAGGGTCTGCAGGACAAACTGCTGGGGCAAATTCGCCTGGCGCTAACCGGGCAGCATTATCTCAATGAAGGCGGTTCGATTACGCTTATCAGCGGCATAGTGGCCCATGAACCGATTGCCCAGGGCGTCAACGCCACAACGGTGAATGCCGGGCTGGAGGGCTTTGTCCGCGCCGCCGCCTGCGAACTGCCGCGTGGGATCCGTATCAACCTGATAAGCCCCACCGTACTGGCGGAGTCGCTCGCCGCTTATGACGGTTTCTTCCCCGGCTTCACCAGCGTCCCCGCTGCCGCCGTTGCCCAGGCCTATCGCCGCAGCGTGGAAGGGATACAGAGCGGCCGGGTGTACACCGTCGGCTACTGACCGCTGAGAGCACAGACAGCCTCTGCCCGGTCAGAGGCTGTTATCCCCGGCACAATAGCGGGGGACGACAGCCGTTTCCAGCCGCGATATTCGCGACAAAATAAAGAGAAAAGAGAACACCAGGTGTTGTAAATATTGATCTGCTGCACACTCCCGATAAATGCATTTCATTGTGAAGCGCCACGCACAATTTATTGCCCTGGGCCATCCTTTCAACACCTCAATCACTGTATACCACGGTGTAACAGACTGATTTTCAGAGTGTAAGTACTATTCCCTCATAAATATCATTGCTTAATACCGGGATGATCGCTTTTCCACATATTTAGCAGGCCTTTCTCATTCGACTGTACAACCAATCATTCCAGGCAACGGCCATCGCTACGGAGTTTTATCTGTCTGAAAATAACCTTCCAGCGGGTTAATTATTAAATATCAATTAAAGCAGCATAAATCGCTAAAAAATAGATTTAACGGTTTATTCAGCGCGTTGATTCAGGATCGAGGACGCAGGTAAAGCATTTTTTTTATATCGACGTTCGACATTTTTAATAATTTCTAAAATGATGCGAGATTGTGACAATAGTAAACGAAATGTTATGATGAGTAGATTAGCTGTACTCCTCATTGGAATATCCATCTAACGCTGATTTAGCCCTACAGTGATGAGAGAGCACCATGACTAAACCTCAATCCGTTCATGTTGAAAACCTCGAAAGTAATACCATAAGACCTATTCCTCTTAATATGCGACACGGTAAACCTGGCGATCTTTTTACCATTTGGTTCGGCTCGAATATCATGTTATTAACCGTGATCACCGGTGCCATGTCGGTGACCATTTTCCACCTTTCTTTTTTCTGGTCCGTGATTGCCCTGCTGATCGGCAGCCTGGTTGGCGGTCTTTTTATGGCATTACATTCGGCGCAGGGTCCGAGGCTCGGCGTGCCGCAAATGGTGCAAACTAAGGGACAGTTTGGCTCCTACGGGTCGGTACTGGTGGTATCGATCGTGGTATTAATGTATATCGGATTTACCGCCTCCAGCCTGGTATTAGGCGGGCAGTCAATGCACGCTATCTATAAGCCGATGAACGCCGACGTCGGGATTATTATCGTCGGGGCGCTCAGTTTATTCGCCACCATCTTTGGCTATAAAATCATCCACTCC
Source organism: Klebsiella sp. YJ (assembly GCF_002108615.1). NCBI lineage: Bacteria > Pseudomonadati > Pseudomonadota > Gammaproteobacteria > Enterobacterales > Enterobacteriaceae > Klebsiella > Klebsiella sp. YJ. The sequence goes on along the minus strand of NZ_MTEG01000006.1, from coordinate 247,377 downwards.
TACGCCAGAATTATGTCGTGGATTTCCGGTATTGTACTGGCCGCCACATTTCTGTGGATCGTGTTTGTACATGGCCTGCCGGTTGATTTCCTCGATCGCGGCGGCTTTAACAAAGTTGGCTTCCTCGGCGCGGTATCCATAGCGGCGCTGTGGCAACTGGCCTATGCCCCCTATGTCTCTGACTATTCACGCTATATGCCCTACAGCACCAACGATAAAAGCGTTTTTTATGCCAGCTATTTTGGCTGCATTTTAGGCTCCTACCTGCCGATGGTCCTCGGCGTGCTGGTGGCTATCTGTATTAGTAATGATGATATTATTCAAGGCATTATAGATCTGACCGGTGGAATGGGCACCTTGGTCATTGTGGTACTGGCACTGGGGATCGCCGCCACGAACTCCATGATGTTGTACTGCGGGGTTCTCTGCACCTTGACCCTGGGCCAGACTTTTATTGATGGCTGGTCGCCGATGGCCCGCGCCAGAATAATTACCGCCATCCTGACGATGATTCTCGAAATATCGCTGGCGATCTATGGTCAGGAAAACTTTTTATTAATCTACACCAACTTTATCACCGTGCTGTTATACGTGCTGGTGCCGTGGACGGCGATTAATCTGGTGGATTACTATCTGGTCGCTCATGGCGAATATGAAGTTGAGTCCTTTTTTAAACGCGATGGCGGAATCTACGGTTATTTTAATACCACGGCTATTTTCTGTTATTTACTGGGAATCGCCGTGGAGGTGCCGTTTATGTCGACGGCGATCTACAGCGGACCTGTTGCGCTGTCATTTGGCGGCGCTGACTTATCATGGATTATTGGTTTGCTGGTTGTTTCTCCTGTCTATTATTACCTCTCCAGAGCGAAGACGGTCAAGAAGATGGCCTTTGTGAAAGAGAAAATTTAAAGCCACAGATTCCCTCAGTAATCATTTAGCTCCGGACAGATTCCGGAGCTTTTTTTATTGCTGGCGGGCAACAGGAAACGACCGCGGAGAATTAAAGAATGGCCTGAGCGAAAATAGAGAGCGGAAAAAATGCGGGAACAGAGGATGACGGAAATGCGCCCGGCCCCGGGCGCAAAAGATTCAGGAGGCCGCCATCCAGCGGCGCAGGTTATCCAGCATCGCCAGACATTGATCCAGCTGCGTCAGGGCAATAAATTCATCCGGCTTGTGCCCCTGCTCCATACTTCCCGGCCCACAAATCAAGGTTGCCACGCCCGCTTCGTCAAACAGCCCGCCTTCAGTGCCAAAGGCGACGGTGGAGAACGTATCATTTCCCGCCCATTGCGCCAGCCAACCGGCAAAGGCCGACTGCGGATCGCTCAGCAGGCCGGGATACTGGCTGAGCGGCTGAAAGCGGATTGTTGCCTCCTCCGCCACCGCGCGCATCGCCTGCTCCAGTTCATCTTCGGCATACGCCTGCAGCCCGGAGAGCGTCTCAGCGAGCGACACATCCGGCAAATGGCGGATTTCAAAATCGAACTGGCAGCGCTCAGGCACAATATTGAGCGCCGCGCCGCCCGTAATCAGCCCCACCTGTACGGTGCTGTACGGCGGGTCGAAGCGCGCATCCTGCCTGAGCGCCAGCTTTTCACCCAATACGCCTAAGCGGGTAATCAGCTTCGCCGCATACTCGATGGCATTCACGCCATCGGGAGCATAGGCCGAATGGCAGGCCTTACCGTGAATATGGCAGCGCATGGCTAGTTTGCCTTTATGGCCGTAGACCGGGCGCATCTCCGTCGGCTCACCGATAATGCACAGCGCAGGCTTATCCTTTGAGGCTTTGAGATGGTTCACCAGACTGCGGACGCCGAGACATCCCACCTCCTCATCATAGGAAAAGGCCAGATGCAGAGGCATGCTTAACGGTTGTGCGAGGAAGGCGGGAACAGAGGCCAGCACGCAGGCAATAAAGCCCTTCATGTCGGTGCTGCCGCGCCCGTAGTACAGGCCATCGCGGAGGGTAAGTGCAAAAGGAGGGACCGTCCAGCGCTGGCCGTCAACCGGCACCACATCGGTATGGCCGGAGAGCATTACCCCCCCTGGCCCCGGCGGCCCCAGGCGGGCGTAAAGATTGGCTTTTTTGCCGTCGTCATCGTAGAACAGCCGGCATTCAATGCCAAAACCGCTCAGAAAGCGGTTTATGTAATCGATCATCTCGAGATTGGATTCGCGACTGGTGGTATCAAAAGCCAGTAGCGTTGCCAGTATCGACTGCAGCTCATTATTCATCGCCCGGTACTCCGTAACTGGGGGCCTCCCGCGGGTCGAGCGCGCGCGTGATATAGGCCTGCATCTGCGGCTCATAGGCCTGCCAGAGCGCGGCCAGCTCGCCGATGGGATCGTCCTCGCTCCAGTCAATGCGCAAATCCACCAGCGGCCACGAATAATCATCCACGACCTTCACCGCCGCAGAGTGGACCGGACCGGCCTCACCGCCGCAGGCCAGACCGGCCTGTAGCGCGGCCAGCAGGCGCAGCGCCATTTCGCCTTCGCTCTGTTGAAAACCCGCCACCATCGCCTCAATAACCGCCGTGCTGGCCAGCATATTTCCAGCGGCAATACAGTTTTCTCCTTCGGCAACATGATAGATACCGAGGGTTTTATCGCCGCTGAAGGCGGCGGTTTGTCCATTGGCGTCGATGGCGATAATCTGCCGGTAGCGGCTGAAATCATCCTCCGCCAGCGCCCTGCGCAACGCGATATCCGGCGCTAGTCCCTGTTCCAGCTGCGCTAACGCCAGCTGACCCAGCGCCGGTAAGGTGATGTTCTGACTGGATACCGCCCCCACCCCGGCCTGTAGCCAGGGACAGCGGGCGCCGACGGCAATGCTGGAGGAGCTGAGCGCAATCCCAAACTGCCCGCTTTCCGGGCAATATGCTGCGATAGAAAAGGTCATCGTCGCTCCTTACTTCACGAAATCATCGGGAATGACGGCAATCACATCGATCTCCATCAGCCATTGCGGCTGCGCCAGCGCGGAAATCACCAGCCCCGTGGAGATCGGGAAAACCCCCTTCAGCCATTTCCCCACCTCCTGATACACCGGCTCACGATAACGCGGGTCAATGATATAGGTCGTGGTTTTCACGATGTGCGACAGGTCGCTTCCGGCCTCTTCCAGCAGCTGTTTGACGTTTTTCATCGCCTGCTCGGCCTGAGCCTGCGGGTCGCCCAAACCGACCAGGTTACCGGCAAAATCGGTTCCCACCTGACCGCGCACGTAGACGGTATTCCCGGCGCGAACCGCCTGACATAAATCGTTATCCAGGCTCTGATTGGGGTAAGTCTCTTTAGTATTAAACATGCGAATACGGGTATGCGTTGGCATCTTTTTTATCCTGTTTAGTGGGCGAACGTTCAGCGCCGATCGGCGGCCTGGTACTGGCTGTACTTACGCTGGGTGGCAATATGGTCAGCAATGTGTTTCGCGTCATGCCAGACGCCCCAGATGAAGGTAGATCCCCGGCGTGACAGCCACGGCAGTCCGAGAAAATAGACCCCGGGTTCACTGGAGACGCCGCGTTGATGCTGCGGACGGCGTTGCTCATTAAAAGCATTCACGTTGAGCCAGCTGTAATCCACGGCGTAGCCGGTCGCCCAGATAATGGTGGTGATCCCCGCCTCCGCGAGATTCAGAGAGAGGATCGGCGAAGTCATACACGACGGGTCAGGTAAAAACTCGCGGGCAGCAGGTTCTTCCGGCAGATCCAGACCATTGGCCGCAATGTAGGCATCTGCGGCATCCAGCAGCGCCAGGTAGTTCTCATCCCCGCGTCGGATGTTGTCGCACAGGTCCGGCTGAAAGGTCGCCGTCCCGGATTCAAAGGCTTTCGTCAGCCCGACCAGGGTGATGCCACGATGCGCCAGCTCGCGGAAGTCCACGGTGTGCCCGCCATGAGCGCCGCTGACGGCGATAGTGACATGCTCTTTGCCCGGGGCGCTGGCGGGGGCATCCCACATGCCCAGCACTCCCAACCACCAGCAGAAGTCCCGGTTGCGATATGCGCGCGGCGGGCGGTCGTGTGCGCCGACGGATAAATAGACCCGACGGCCGGCACGCTGAAGCTCGTCGGCAATCTGCACGCCGGAAGAGCCCGCGCCAACGACCAGCACGGCGCCCTCAGGAAGCTGCTGCGGGTTGTAATATCGGGCGGAGTGGATTTGATGAATGCTGCCCTCTTGCGGCGCAATCGGAGGAATGACCGGTTTTTGAAACGGCCCGGTCGCGGCAACAATACGCTGGGCCTCAATGACGCCCTCCGTGGTCTCAATGGTAAACCCCGGTCGCCCGCTGTTGCGCACCGCGCTTTTGACTTCAACGCCGGTACGCACCGGCAGATTGAAGGCCCTGACGTAATCTTCAAAGTATTCCGCCACATCGTCTTTGGGAATGAAGCTGTCGGGATTTCCCCCTTTAAATTCCATCCCCGGAAAACGGTCATGCCACGCCGGACCATTTGCCACCAGCGAGTCCCAGCGCCCGGTTCGCCAGGCTTCGGCGATGCGGTTTTTCTCGATAACCAGATGTGAGATCCCCAGCGTTGTCAGATGCTCACTCATGGCAATACCGGCCTGACCCCCGCCAACAATCAACGTATCAATGTTCGTTTTTTCTACGGTCATAAATGTGTCCTTCGAATGGTGTTCAATCGCCAGGAATAAACCACTGCGCAGGACCGAGGTTAATAAACCGTAACAAGCAGGTAAATTATTATAAATTTAGAACCTGAGAATAAAATAGTGATGCAGAACGCAGTATCTTGAATCTACTGAATAAAAATATTATTTCTAGCAGATTACCGATAAAAGATAATCCGGCGAGCGCCTGATTATTCATAAAAAATAAATCGCAAGCCATCAAGCCTATTAAAAATATATTCAGAGGCTCGTTTTTTTATATTTAACATCACCGGCAGAGACTGATACGGCCCGCAACAAGGCGAGCCGTCTCTTATTCTCCGCTGAATTTACGCCACCCGCGCATCAATGTCCGCCGGGCTGAGCACCGCATGGCGACAATATTCCATAAATAGTTTAGTCGGTTTGGTCGGCTCGCTACTGCGCAAGTGCGCCATCACCAGCGTCGAGTTCGCCATCTCGTCCTGAATTTCCACGCAGCGCACCTGCTGGCCATCGTAGGTCATGTCGGAAACCGGGCGGGTTACCAGCACGGAAAAACCCAGCCCCTGGCCGACCATACAGCGCACCATCTCAATAGACGGCGAGCTATAGGCAACCTGAGGGTTATACCCTTTATCTTTGAAAATACTGATGAAATAGTTTCGACTTGGCACCACGTCCAACAGGACCATCGGCAGGTTATTGAGTTCGGAGAGTTTCACCGCCGCCCGCTGCGCCAGCGGATGATGTGCCGGCAGCAGGGCATAAGGCTTCTGCGGCGCATTGAGGCTTTCGGTGTGAATCGCGCTATCCAGCTCAAGATCATAGAGAAACGCCAGATCGAAACGACCGCGGTGCAGACCGTGAGTAATTTCATGCTGCTCCCCATCGCAAATTTTGAGGGTGATATCGGGATAGATTTTTTTAAATCCGGCGATCAGCGAAGGTAAATAGAGCGGCGCCGCCGTTTCAAAACAGCCTAATGAAATAATGCCGGAGACCAGTTCATTATCCGCTTTTGAATTTTGCTCAAACTGATACGAAAGCCGCAGCAGCTCTTTCGCTTTTTCATAAAAGCGTTGTCCGCTGGGGGTCAGCGAAACCCCTTGCGCATGGTGGCGAATAAAGAACTGCTGTTCAAACATATCTTCCAGGGTTTTAACCGCAATGGAAATTGACGGCTGGGCGATATGTAACTGTCTGGAGGCTTCCGCAATACTCTCTGCTTCGACAACGGCAACAAAGTATTTGAGCTGCTTCAGGGTGAAATGGGGCATGGGACACCTTATTTTTTATTCTCAGAGAGATAAGCTAAATAGCTTTAAACGATGCTCCCCGTCGCCGGCAACCCCGCCAGCGGAAAAAGATCAACAATCCGACTCGGGTCGTACTTTTACAGAAAATTAACAGACAAAGCGCAGGAAAGCTGCGAGCCAACGACAAGCATGCGGCATCAGATCGCAAGGAATGAGGGTCATTCATCTTTTTTTCATTACCTGTTATTAAATCAAACAATATTTAATGTATTTAAAAGGCAGCGGGTGCTGTGCTCATAAAAGCGAAGCATAAAAATAATATCCTTTTAAATACAAAACATTAAAAATTCATCCGCGTAAATTTTATGAATACCGTCACAGAAATAACCGCGCCTCACGCCCCGGAGAATTATCCCCTTTCCGGGACTAGCTACGTTTTTTATAGAGGTTAGCTAGATTTTTAGTCCTTTCTCGTCGCTGCCCCCTCCTGCATCATGAATCAATAGCAACAAATCAATAACAAATAAGCAACACATCAAGGGAGAGGCGCATGTCTGGTATGTCTGATCGAAATTTTTGGCAGGACAAACTGCGGGAGCAACGCTTTATCAGCCACGCGATCGTTGATGGTCGTCCCTACCTCGCCATCAGCCGTAAAGTCTGTCCGGCCGTCAACCCGGCGACCAATAACGTGCTCGCCGGGGTGACGGCGCTGCAAGCAGACGATATTGATATTGCAGTAAAATCATCCCGCGCCAGCTTCGCCTCCGGCGTGTGGTCCGCTCTGGCGCCGCAGGAACGCAAAACCGTACTGCTCAGGCTCTCCGCGCTGATTCTCGAACACCGTGAAGAGCTGGCGCTGCTTGAAAGTGCCAGCATGGGCAAACCGGTCAACGATGCGCTGAATGTTGATATTCCCGGCGCGGCGCACGTCCTGGCCTGGTACGCTGAAAGCGTCGATAAAATTTACGCCGAGGTCGCCCCCACGCGTAACGGGTCGCTCGCCACCCTCACTCGTGAAGCGGTCGGCGTGGTGGCGGCAATCGTACCGTGGAACTTTCCGCTCGATCTGGCCTGCTGGAAACTCGGGCCGGCGCTGGCCGCCGGGAACAGCGTGATCCTCAAACCCTCAGAAAACTCGCCTTTTTCGGCACTGCGCCTGGGTGAACTGGCGCTCGAAGCGGGTCTCCCGCCAGGCGTGCTGAACGTGGTGACCGGTCCCGGCACCGAAACGGGCGCCGCGCTTGGGCTGCATAACGATATTGATGTTATCACCTTCACCGGTTCGACCTCCGTCGGCAAGGCCTTCATGACCTACTCCGCGCAGTCAAACCTGAAACAGGTCTGGCTGGAGTGCGGCGGTAAAAGCGCCAATATCGTCTTTGCTGACTGCCAGGATCTCGACCTGGCGGCGGAGAAAGCCGCTTTCGGTATCTGTTTTAACCAGGGCGAAGTCTGTTCCGCCAACTCACGGCTGCTGGTAGAACGCGCGATTTATGCCGACTTTATCACCCGGGTAGAGGCCAAAATGAAAGCCTGGGCACCGTCTCACCCCTTTGATCCGGCAGCCAAAATGGGCGCGATGGTCAGCGCGGCGCATGCGCAAAAGGTCATACGCGCGATCCGTTCTGCCGAACAGGCCGGCGCACGCGTGCTGACCGGCGGCCGTGAGGTCGAGATTGAAGGGATCGCCAACTACGTTCAGCCCACGCTGCTGGATGAAGTGCACGAAGAGATGTCGCTGTGGAAAGATGAAATTTTCGGCCCGGTGCTTGCCGCTATCCCTTTTGATGATGAACAGCAGGCCATCGAGCTGGCTAATAACCATATTTATGCCCTCGCCGCGTCGATCTGGACAGACGATCTGCACCGCGCACACCGCGTAGCCGGACGGCTTAACGCCGGCACGGTATCGGTCAATACCGTGGATGCGCTGGACGTCACCGTGCCGTTTGGCGGCAATAAACAGTCTGGTTTTGGTCGGGATTTGTCGCTGCATGCCTTCGACAAATTCACCACCCTTAAAACGACCTGGTTCCAGTTTCGCTAGCAGGCAACGGCCTTGCCTTGCCCTGATTCCGCTTACAGGAGAGATAACATGACTTACCCGATTCACCCGACGCGATCCACCACCGAGTATCAAAGCGGGGATGCCGCACACCATATCCACGCGTTTCTCGACCAGAAAGCGCTGAACGCTGAAGGACCGCGCGTCATGGTACGCGGCGAAGGCCTGTACCTGTGGGACAATGACGGCAACAAGTATCTGGACGGTATGTCAGGACTGTGGTGTACCCAGCTGGGCTACAGCCGCCAGGATCTGGCGGATGCCGCGGCGGCGCAGTTCGCGAAGCTGCCCTATTACAATATGTTCTTCCACACCACGCACCCGACGGTGATTGAGCTGTCCGAACTCCTTTTCAGCCTGCTGCCCGGGCACTACAGCCACGCCATTTACACCAACTCCGGTTCTGAATCGAATGAAGTGCTGATCCGCACCGTGCGTCGCTACTGGCAGATTCTCGATAAGCCGCAGAAAAAGGTGATGATTGGCCGCTGGAACGGCTACCACGGCTCTACCCTCGCCGCCACCGCGCTCGGGGGCATGAAAGCCATGCATGCCATGGGGGGGATGATTCCCGACGTGGCGCATATTGATGAGCCCTACTGGTATATGCACGGCGGCAACCTGACGCCGCAGGAGTTTGGCCTGCGCTGCGCCCGCCAGCTGGAAGAGAAGATCCTGGAGCTCGGCGCGGAGAACGTCGCGGGCTTTATCGCCGAACCGTTCCAGGGGGCGGGCGGGATGATCTTCCCGCCGGAGAGCTACTGGCCGGAGATTCAACGCATTTGCCGCAAATACGACGTGCTGCTGTGCGCCGATGAGGTGATTGGCGGCTTTGGCAGAACCGGCGAATGGTTTGCGCACCAGTATTTTGGCTTTGAGCCGGATACGCTCTCCATCGCCAAAGGGCTGACCTCCGGCTATGTTCCGATGGGCGGCCTGGTGCTGAGCAAACGGATGGCCGAGGTGCTGGTTGAGAAAGGCGGCGTCTTTGCCCACGGTCTGACCTATTCCGGCCACCCCGTCGCTGCGGCCGTCGCCATTGCCAACCTGAAAGCACTGCGCGATGAAAACCGGGTCACCACCGTACGTGACGATACCGGCCCGTATCTGCAAAAAACGCTGCGTGAAGTGTTTAGCCACCACCCGATGATTGGCGAAATCCAGGGCACAGGCCTCGTGGCCGCTCTGCAGTTCGCCGAAGATAAGTCGACCCGCAAACGCTTTGCGAATGAAAACGATCTGGCCTGGCGCTGCCGGACTATCGGCTTTGAAGAGGGGGTCATTATCCGCTCTACGCTGGGGCGTATGATTATGGCTCCCGCGCTGATTGCCAGCCACAGCGAACTGGATGAGCTGGTCGAGAAGACCAAACGCGCTATCGACCGGACCGCAAAAGAGAGCGGTCTGTTATAGCTCTTTTACCGTTAGCGCATAACCGCGCTAACGGGACCTGTCCCGCTCGCCCGGAGGTAAAAAAGACCTCCGGGATGTCATCCCGTTTGCGCAGCAGGTACACTACGCCCCCGGTTTCCTCTCCCTGACTAATCCATGCTGAAGAAATTACCGCTTATTATTCCGCTGCTGGCGCTCATCGCGCTGCTTGTCTGGTGGTTTACGCCCCGCTACTCCGAAGAAGAGATGGCCTGGTACCGTTCGGTTTTCTGTGTCATCGACCACCGGGATAGCCAGGCGTTTCTTCGCGATATGGAAAATATTGTCGAAGGCGGTAATGCCGATTACGCGCTGCGCAAAAACCACTATATCCCGGCACTTGGCGAACGTATGCGTCAGACCTGGCTGCAGCTCAGCCAACAAGAACAAGAGAGTATTGGTCAGGATCAGCAGCGCTGCCGCCAGCTGATGAGCGAAAAACAGCGTTAACGCTGCTTTTGAAATCCCAGGCCAGACGGCAATGGGCGGCCCCCTGTCCCGCAATGGTATTCTGCCCGCGCTGTCCCTTTAAAAAATAAGGAAAACAGATCTTACCGGTGGCGATAAAAAAGAGTTGATCTGATATGCACAAGCTCTTACTTTGCTAACCAGTTTTCACACGAGATAAGACGATGCCGACAATAACAGCAAGTAGTATGCAAGAAGCGAAAGAGTTAATTCACTGCGGGAAATACAGGGAAATCGTGCTGAATTTTGATATTGATGCTGATGATTTCTTCACGCTCGCCACCTCCCAGTCCGCGACGAAAGTCACGATGATCAACAGAAACAATCACTCACCGGTAAAAGCAGAAAAATAATAAAAAACCTCTGAGGTATTCTTTATGTGGCTATTTATTGGCACACTCGGCGTTGCATTTCTCTCCTCACTGATGCTGATTTGGCTCGATGACCGCATCGCCGAAAGCGATTAAACCAGATTAACACTCCGTGCCGCCCGGCGGCGCGGAGTTATTTATATAGCTACAGCGATTTCGCCAGACGTTCAACGGCCGTCATCAGCCCTTCTTCCGAGACCGTAGAGTAGGACAGACGCAGCGTACGGGTATCCGGATTATCGTGATAGAACGCTTCGCCAGGGACAAACACCACGCCGTTTGCCAGCGTTTTCTTCATCCATTCCATGGTATCGAACGAATAGCGGAAGCGAGCCCACAGGAACATCCCGCCTTTTGGTCGGCTGAAGGCAATGTGCTCCCCGAGTCGCGACTCCAGCGCATCCGCCAGCGCCACACACTTCTTACGATAATCCTCACGGATCAGCGCGATCTGGTTATCCAGGCGATTCATCGCCAGATATTCCGCCGTAATCACCTGCGACAGCATGTTGGTATGCAGATCCGCCGCCTGCTTGACGATCACCGTCTGCTGCGCCAGCCAGTCCGGCATCACAATCCAGCCGATACGCATCCCCGGAGCGAGAATTTTGGAGAAGGTGGAGGTGTAGACCACCTGATCTTCACAGCCCAGCTCAACCGCGTGCTGATACAGCGGACGGCGGACTTCATCGGTAAAGCTGATTTCGCCATAGGGGTCGTCTTCGATGATGACAAAATCATGCTGCTTCGCCAGTTCCACCAGACGGCGGCGGCGATCTTCGCTCAGGGTTTTTCCGCCGGGGTTGCCGAAGGTGGGCACCAGATAAACCGCTTTGACGCGGGTCGTTTCCAGCAGGTCGGCCAGCTGTTCGACCAGCATCCCGTTATCGTCAGTATCCACGCTGAGAATATTGGCCTGCGCTAACTGGAATACCTGCAGCGCCGCCAGGTAGGTCGGGCGCTCAACCACCACCGCATCGCCCGGATCGAGCAGCGTACGGGCGACAATATCCAACGATTGCTGAGAACCGGAGGTGATATAAACATGGCTGGCCTGGCAGTCAACGCCGCGCGCCTGACACAGTTCGCTCACGGCCTGACGCAGCGGCGGGTAGCCTTCGGTCAAACCATACTGAAATGCATCGTTGAAGCGCCCGCTCATCACCTGTTGCACAGCCAGATTCAGACCTTCGGTATCAAACAGCTCCGGAGCCGGAATCCCGCCGCCCAGAGAGATAACGCCGGGCAGTTTACTGTGCTTAAGAAGTTCGCGGACGGCGGAGGGCTTGAGTTCACCCGCGCGGGCGGCGAGTCGCCTGTCGTGCATATTATTTTCCTTTTCTGTCTTGTTGTTGTCTTTGTGACTTATCGTGTTTGCAGGATTTGTTGCCCGGACAGGTCGTTTACGGCGCTGTCCGGGCTGCCGGCTACCGGCCGTCGCTGTCTTTCAGCACAATTAACGGTTCGATATCACTCTCTTTTTTGACTACCAGCGAATCATCGCCGCGCAGACAAGTACCGCCGTAGTTGCCGCCGACGGTAAACGTACACACCTGAATGTATTTACCATCCACTTTCGGCAGGCACCAGAGCTGCTGGTAAATATTTTTACGATCGACAAACTGCCCGCTGGTTTTATCCAGCACTTCGTCTTTCGGACCAATCAAATCAATGTTGCTGCCGCAGCGGCCAGAGATAGGTTTCACCGCGTAACCGGTTTTCGCCAGCTCATCGTTGACCACAAAATCGGTATCCAGCAGATAGCGGTGGTTCGGGAACAGCGACCACAGTACCGGCAGAATGGCCTTGTTACCGGGGATCACCGTCCACAGCGGTTCGAAGACCAGCACTTCCGGACGCAGCAGCACGTCAATCAGCCGCACGGCGTTTTGCGGATGTCCGGTACGGATCGGCACGGCGGCGTACTCATCGGCGCTGACTTCACGCACCTGCTCGATGGCGGTTTCCCAGGCCCAGGTTTTCCAGACGCAGTTCACCAGACGCCCGTCGCCGTCGATCAGCTGCCCGGCGGCATCCCAGTGCAGCTCATCTAGGCCAAAGAGGATCTTACTTTCGAACCCCGCCTGCGTGAGCGAGCGCTGGATAAACAGCGCGTGGTAGTTCTCCTCCAGATCCTTGTCCTGCATGATATGCACGAAAGGACGGGCGCGGCTGTGTTTCCAGGCGCCCGCCAGCTCATCAAGCAGATTTTCCGCCGGGTTGTGTCCGCTGCCGTAGTAGCCCTGCTTCAGCCACTGTTCGAGGATCAGCCCGCCTTCGGTATGACAAGAGGCGGAGTCGGCGTTGTATTCATAGACCTTCAGCCCGCGCTCATCCATACAGAAATCCATGCGGCCGGTAATCATATGATGACGGCGTCGCTGCCACGAGAGGCGCAGGCGCGGCCAGAGAATTTTAGGGATATCAAACAGCGCCAGCAGGTTGTCATCTTTCATCACCTTATCGGTGGCGTGCAGGTACATCAAATGCAGCTCGTTGGTCGCTTTGATTAGCTCCTGCTCGGCGCTTTCGGTAATGGTGAAGTACTGATAGGGATCTTGATTGATGAAGTGACCGTTGGCGGCCACGTAGGCTTTCTGCAGTGAATCTTTCTCGTTCAGCCAGTTACCGCGGAACTGGCCTTTATTCGGCAATCTCGCGCCCTGAATCGCCATCGCTTCACCCGGCAGCACCGGCTGCGGCAGGCTGTGCTCGGTATCGGCGGTCTGAATCATCCAGCCTAATATTTCCGTATCGGCAAAGGTATCTTTGATGGTGTAGAAACCGTCTTTCACTTCCAGCGTTAATTCGCGGGTCCATTGCTGGCCCTGCGGCAGCGGAGCGTGAATCACGTTTTGCTCGGCGATGCGGACCTTATTGCCGACCAGCTGCGTAATCACCGCAACATGGCCGGTATGCTTGAACTCACCGCCCTTTTGCCAAATCAGCAGCGAACCGGCCATCGGCGGACGGCGGGCGCCGTTTGCGAAAGCCTGCAGCGGCAGAATATTGTCATTGACCACTTCACGCAGAAAACGCAGGGAGAAGATTTCATAGGCCATGCCGACATCGGTAAAGACAAAGCCGTAGGTGAGAAACAAAAAGCGGCGCGCGAATTCAACGCACTGCCATTTATGCCCCATATACTCACTGCCGATGTAGCTGCGGAACGTCGCGTCATCCGGATAGTCGCGCGGATTTAAACTGCTGTAATTCGATGAATAAATTGCTACGCCCCCCGGCGCGTAGCCTAACAATGTACCAAAAGGGGCATCACTACTTGTCGATCCTTTGCTCATTAGCCTGACCTCAAATTAATGCAGCCCGGGCAGTTGGCGGAACAAAACTCCCTCTTCTTATCCTGCCACAGGCACTTACCAGACAGAGGTGAAATGATGATACCACTCATTGGATTCAGCGATCGTGCCCTGCGGGAAAATAACCCGGCGCCTTTGGGTAAAAGTGATATCGTTATTTGTAATATCTCCCCGTAATACTTCAGGTTGCATTGCCGTTGACAACAGCCCGGGTGATTCAGGGAATCATAACGAAGAATGAGACAACGTCAGGAGTTGATTATGAGCGCACAACCGCATCTGCAGGCTCAACCGCTGGTCTGGGGCCACGGCCCACGTACTTTTGAGGTTTTCCTTGAGCCAACCTGCCCGTTTTCCGTCCGGGCATTCAATAAGCTCGACGAGCTACTGGACGAAGTCGGCGCGGATAATGTGACCATCAAGATTCGTCTGCAGTCGCAGCCATGGCATCTTTTCTCCGGCGTCATCGTACGCTGCATTCTTGCCGCCTCGACGCTCCCGCACGGCAGAGAGCAGGCGCACAGGGTGTTAAAAGCCGTCGCCGACCATCGCGAAGAGTTTGAATTTACCGACCATTGCAGCGGGCCGAATATGGAGACCACGCCGCAGCAGATTATCCAGCGCATTGAGCGCTATAGCCAGGTTCTGCTCTCTACGGCCTTCGCCCGCCCTGAGCTGCAGGCTGAAATTAAATGGCATTGCAAATACGCGCGACAGAACGGTATTCATGTCTCGCCTACCTTTATGGTCAACGGTCTGGTGCAGCCGGACCTTGGCAGCAGCGACGATATCAGCGTATGGGCCGCGCGGATTATGGCCTGAGTCCCCCTCGCCCCGGTTGCGCGACGCTGACCGGGGCCAATAAGCCTCACACGGTTAAACCTGCTTAGCATCTCCTGCTACACTCCCTCAACGGCTCACTAAAAAGGCAGGTCCTCATGTCAGAGAATAACTACCAACCACCTAAAGTGTGGGAGTGGAAGCAAAACAACGGCGGCGCGTTCGCCAACATCAACCGTCCCGTCTCCGGCGCAACCCATGAAAAAGCGCTACCGGTCGGCTCACATCCGCTGCAGCTCTACTCCCTGGGCACGCCAAACGGCCAGAAGGTGACCATCCTGCTGGAAGAACTGCTGGCGCTCGGCGTGAGCGGCGCGGAATACGATGCCTGGCTGATTCGCATTGGCGAAGGCGATCAGTTCTCCAGCGGTTTTGTTGAGGTGAACCCCAACTCAAAAATTCCCGCCCTGAGCGACCACTCCACCACCCCGCCGACGCGCGTATTTGAGTCCGGCAGCATCCTGCTGTACCTCGCTGAGAAGTTTGGTTTCTTCCTGCCTAAAGATCCCGCCGGGCGGACCGAAACCCTTAACTGGCTGTTCTGGTTACAGGGCGCAGCCCCGTTCCTCGGCGGCGGTTTTGGCCACTTCTTTAACTATGCGCCGGTGAAAATCGAGTATGCGATTGACCGCTTCACGATGGAAGCCAAACGTCAGCTCGACGTGCTGGATAAGCAGCTCGCCCGCAACCGCTATGTTTCCGGGGAAGAGTACACGATCGCTGATATGGCTATCTGGCCGTGGTACGGCAATGTGGTGCTGGGCGGGGTGTATAACGCCGCTGAATTCCTTGACGCCGGCAGCTATAAAAACGTCCTGCGCTGGGCGCAGGACATCGGCAATCGTCCGGCAGTCAAACGCGGGCGTATCGTCAACCGGACCAACGGCCCGCTTAACGAGCAACTGCATGAACGCCACAGCGCCAGCGACTTCGATACCCTGACCGAAGACAAACGCCAGGCATAACGCCTCACCTACCGGAGGCCTCGGCCTTCGGTAGTTAACTTTCCAGCCGGTATCCCGCCATAAAGTAACGCATTGCAGTACAGGAATGTCCCTCCCTGAAGAAGTCCATGACCATGTTTCTGTCCAGGCCATAACGGCGGGTGAGGATCCCGGCCTCCCAGGCGCTAAGCTGACGATCGCCGGTTTGTTCAAACATCCGCTGAGAATAACCGAGGACAAACCCACGTTTATAATCCGCGCAAAAACCGGCTGCGTTGCTGGCGCTTTCAGCCTGAGAAGCCTTCAACCCCGCCATTAAACCTTTGCCAAAATGGTTATCCATCGCTTTCACCCCCAATCGTTATATATAAAATTATATAGCGATTTTTTGAGCGAGTGCCAGCGCTATTTCCGCCCTTTTTAGCCGAGATATTTGGCAAACCACGCCAGCGTTCGCTGCCAGGCAAGTTCAGCGGCGGCCCGGTCGTAACGCGGCGTGGAGTCGTTGTGAAAACCGTGGTTCACCTGAGGATAGATATAGGCCTCAAACACTTTATGCTGCGCCTTCAGCGCCTGTTCATAGGCGGGCCAACCGTCCGTGATGGGCTTATCCAGCTCCGCATAGTGCAGCAGCAGCGGCGCACGGATTTTTTCGACATCCGCGATCGGCGGCTGGCGGCCATAAAACGGCACCGCGCAGGCCAGTTCCGGGATCGCCACGGCGGCAGCATTGCACACACCGCCGCCGTAACAAAAACCGGTTATTCCCACTTTGCCGCTCGCCTGCGGATGCTTTTCCATAAAGGCGACGGCGGCAAAAAAGTCGTTCATCAGCTTCTGCGGATCGACTTTCTGCTGAAGCTCGCGCCCTTCGTCATCATTGCCGGGATAGCCGCCCACCGAACTCAGGCCATCCGGTGCCAGCGCGATGTAACCGGCTTTGGCCACTCGCCGGGCGACATCTTCGATATAGGGATTCAGCCCGCGATTCTCATGCACGACGATCACCGACGCCGGTTTTACGGTGGGTTTCGTCGGCATCACCAGATAGCCGCGCACCTCTCCGTGCCCTTCGGGCGAAGGATAGCGAATATATTCCGCATGAATATCCGGGTCGGTAAACGAGACCTGCCCGGCAAGCGCATAGTTGGGTTTCAGCAGATTAAACAGTGCCAGGGCGGTCATGCCACCGACGGCGTACTTCCCGGCCATCTGTAAAAACTCCCTCTTGCTGATTTTGCCGTGTGCGTAATAGTCGTAGTACTCCAGCAGCTCTTGCGGAAAATCTTTCGCCGTCAGTCGCGTCATCATCTCTTCTCCGTAAATTAACCCCTTTTAAGCAAAGCATAAGCTCGCGGTGACGCCAGCAATCTTACGCATTGTGATCCAGCAAACGCTGCCGGCGTGCCATACCAGTTAAAATGGAAACGACGTTTTAATTTATAAGGAGAGATCATGTCCTGGTTAGCTGACGCCACCCGCTACGATCGCATGCAGTACCGCTACTGCGGTAAAAGCGGCCTGCAATTGCCCCTCTTGTCGCTGGGGCTGTGGCACAACTTTAGCCACGGTCACGCGCTGGATGACCAACGCGCCCTGCTGCGCAAGGCCTTTGACCTGGGCATTACCCATTTCGATCTGGCGAATAACTACGGGCCGCCGCCCGGCAGCGCGGAGGAAAATTTTGGCCGCCTGCTGCGCGAGGATTTTGCCGCCTATCGCGACGAGCTGATTGTGGCGACGAAAGCAGGCTACTCCATGTGGCCAGGCCCCTATGGCAACGGTAGTTCGCGAAAATATCTGCTCGCCAGCCTCGATCAGAGCCTGCAGCGGATGGGACTGGATTACGTCGATATTTTCTATTCGCATCGCGTCGATGAAAATACGCCGATGGAAGAGACTGCCGCAGCGCTGGCGCAGGCGGTACAGAGCGGTAAAGCCTTGTATGTCGGCATCTCCTCCTATTCGCCGGAACGTACGCAGCAAATGGCCGCCCTTTTGCGCGACTGGAAGATCCCGCTGCTTATTCACCAGCCGTCTTATAACCTGCTCAACCGCTGGGTCGACACCAGCGGACTGCTGGATACGCTGGAGGAGAACGGCGTCGGCTGCATCGCCTTTACACCGCTGGCGCAGGGCCTGCTGACCGGTAAATATCTCCAGCAGATCCCGGAGGGTTCGCGGATGTTCTACGAAGGCAAAAGAGCGCGCGGCCTGACGGAAAATATGCTCAGTGAGTCAAATCTGAACAGTCTGCGTTTATTGCAGGAGATGGCCCACCGCCGCGGGCAGAGCATGGCGCAGATGGCGCTGAGCTGGCTGCTGAAAGACCGCCGGGTGACGTCGGTGCTGATTGGCGCCAGCCGCCCGCAGCAGCTGGAGGAGAACGTACAGGCGCTGAAAAATCTGACGTTTAGCGCAGAAGAGCTGGCGCAGATTGACCAGCACGTCGCGGATGGTCAGCTCAATTTATGGCAAACCTCGTCGGATAAATAAGTCACCAGCCCGGCGGCTCTGCCCCGCCGGGCTGGTGTATCAGTGCTTAACCTTGGTCAGACGATCGAGATAGCCCATCACAAACGCCGACAGCACAAAGGTCAGATGGATAATGACGTACCACATCAGCTTGTTGTCCGGTACGTTTTTCGCGTCCATAAACACCCGCAGCAGATGGATAGAGGAGATGGCGACAATCGACGCCGCCACTTTATTTTTCAGGGAGGTGGCATCCATTTTACCCAGCCAGCTGAGCTTTTCTTTACCTTCATTGATATCCAGCTGGGAGACAAAATTTTCGTAGCCGGAGAACATCACCATCACCAGCAGGCCGCCCACCAGCGTCATATCGACCAGCGACAGCAGCGTCAGAATCAGCTCCGACTCGCCCACGCTAAAGATGTGCGGCAGTACGTGGAAAATCTCCTGAAAAAATTTGATCGACAGCGCAATCAGCCCGAGCGAAAGACCAAAATAAACCGGCGCCAACAACCAGCGTGAGGCATACATAGCATTTTCCAGAAAGCGTTCCATAAGATCCTGTGAGTTAACAAAAAACGTTCGGCATTATATCGCAACCCGCCATGGCGATTGCAACCTCCCGCCGCGGCGTATCAGGCATAAAAAAGGCTGGCGCATGGCCAGCCTGAGGAGCGTCGTCGGGAGGGTTATTTCGCTTTTACGGTTTCTTCACCCACCAGACCAATCTTCAGATAACCCGCCTGGTGCAGGGTATCCATGACCTTCATCATCGTCTCATAATCCACGGTTTTGTCCGCGCGGAAGAAGACGGTGGTGTCTTTCTTCCCTTCAGTCAGCGTATCCAGCGCGCCGATCATGCTCTCTTCGGTAATGGCATCGTTGCCGAGGAACATCGTTTTATCCGCTTTCACCGACAGATAAATCGGCTTTTCCGGACGCGGCTGCGGCTGACTTGAGGAGGCCGGAAGGTTGACCTTCACATCCACGGTCGCCAGCGGCGCCGCCACCATAAAGATGATCAACAGCACCAGCATGACGTCAATAAACGGCGTGACGTTAATGTCATGCATTTCGCCGTTATCATCGAGGTTTTCGTTAAAATGCATTGCCATAAAGCATTAACCTACTCGTAATTTTTGCGCGGTACGGACCGGTTTTACGCCGCTGGCGCTCAGATCCAGGTCACGGCTTTGCAGCAGCAGCACCTGCGCGGCGACATCGCCGAGCGACGCTTTGTAGCTGCCGATCATGCGGGCAAAAATGTTATAGATAACCACGGCAGGAATCGCCGCAAACAGGCCGATGGCGGTCGCCAGCAGCGCTTCAGCGATGCCCGGTGCAACTACCGCAAGGTTAGTCGTCTGCGTCTGCGCAATGCCGATAAAGCTGTTCATGATACCCCAGACGGTACCAAACAGGCCGACGAACGGGGAAATCGCCCCGATGGTCGCCAGATAGCCGTTGCCGCGGCCCATATAACGGCCGACGAACGCCACGCGACGCTCAAGGCGGAAACCGGTACGCTCTTTAATCCCTTCGTTATCTTCGACGCCTTCAGAGAGCACCAGCTCGTTCTGCGCTTCGTTGATAAGCTGGGTGCTTAAGCTTTTCGGGTGGAAACTGTTTGCGATATCGCTGGCCTGATCGAGGGAACGAGCATCGCTGAGCTGCTGCTGTTCGCGCTTGAGGCGGCGCTTACTGGAGAGGATTTCAGCACCTTTGCCGAAAAAGATAGCCCAAGTGACTATCGACGCCAAAATCAGGCCAATCATCACGACCTTAACGACAATATCGGCATGATGATACATACCCCAAACGGACAGGTCCGCCTGCATCAAATTATTACCCACGCTGAATCTCCAGGACGTCAATCACAAAATCTGAGCACAATAATATCAAAAAAGCATCGAATTGATAGTGGTTCTCATTAGTATTTACACTGTGCAGCAAATCACGTTTAGATTCCTTGCGCTTACGCAGTAAAAAAGTGGCCGACCGCGGATTTCGCAAAATTTTTGCCCGTATCGGCCATTCCCCGGTACAGCTTGAGTCATTCATGCTAGTTTAGACGTCCAGACGTATAAAACCAGGTAAAAAAAACATGGCTGATAAACATCTTGATACCGCGCTGGTCAATGCCGGGCGCAGTAAAAAATATACTCAGGGCTCGGTCAACAGCGTGATTCAGCGGGCTTCATCGCTGGTGTTCGAGACTGTCGAAGCCAAAAAACACGCCACCCGCAACCGGGCAAAAGGCGAGCTGTTTTACGGCCGTCGCGGGACATTGACCCACTTTTCGCTACAGGAAGCCATGTGCGAACTGGAAGGTGGCGCCGGATGCGCGCTGTTTCCCTGCGGCGCCGCAGCCGTTGCCAATACCATTCTGGCCTTCGTCGAACAGGGCGACCATGTCCTGATGACCAACACCGCGTATGAGCCCAGCCAGGACTTTTGCACTAAAATCCTCGCAAAGCTCGGCGTAACCACCAGCTGGTTCGATCCGCTGATTGGCGCCGATATCGCCCGCCAGATTCAGCCGAACACCCGAGTGGTGTTCCTGGAGTCACCCGGTTCTATCACCATGGAAGTGCACGACGTTCCGGCAATCGTTGCGGCCGTACGCCGCGTTGCCCCGCAGGCGATTATCATGATCGACAACACCTGGGCCGCCGGCGTGCTGTTTAAAGCGCTGGATTTTGGCGTCGATATCTCCATCCAGGCCGGGACGAAATACCTGATAGGCCACTCTGATGCGATGGTCGGCACCGCGGTATCCAACGCGCGCTGTTGGGATCAGCTGCGGGAAAATGCCTACCTGATGGGACAAATGGTCGATGCGGATACCGCCTATATGACCAGCCGCGGCCTGCGCACCCTGGGCGTCCGCCTGCGTCAGCATCACGAAAGCAGCCTGCGTATCGCCGAATGGCTGGCGCAACATCCGCAGGTCGCGCGCGTCAACCACCCTGCGCTACCGGGCAGCAAGGGCCATGAGTTCTGGAAGCGCGATTTTACCGGCAGCAGCGGCCTGTTCTCTTTTGTCCTCAATAAGCGCCTGACCGATGCCGGGCTTGCTGCATATCTCGACAACTTCAGCTTGTTCAGCATGGCCTACTCCTGGGGCGGCTTTGAATCGCTGATTCTGGCTAATCAGCCGGAACAAATCGCCTCAATTCGTCCGGAAGCTGAAGTCGATTTCAGCGGCACGCTGATTCGCGTCCATATCGGTTTAGAAAATGTTGACGATCTGCTGGCGGATTTAGCGGCAGGCTTCTCCCGTATCGTGTAAAGTGACAGCGAGTGGCAACAATAGCGGACGTTCTGCGTAAGGCGGCCGCTGTTGTTGCGCCCGAGATCAAGGTGTTCGGGGCTCTTCAGGAGTACACTAATCAAAAATACGGTACCACTTAGGAAAGTCCATGGTTGTCATTCAAGAGATTGTCGCCGCCCTGTGGCAACATGATTTTGCCGCGCTGGCAAACCCCCAGGTCGTGGGCGTTGTATATCTGGTCATGTTCATGACATTGTTTCTGGAAAACGGTCTGCTACCCGCTTCATTTTTACCCGGGGACAGCCTGCTGCTGCTCGCCGGCGCGCTCATAGCCAAAGGCGTCATGGACTTTGTGCCGACTCTTGCCATCCTTACCGCCGCTGCCAGCCTTGGCTGCTGGCTGAGCTATCTGCAAGGGCGCTGGCTTGGCAATACCGAAACCGTCAAAGGCTGGCTCGCCCATCTGCCGCAGAAGTACCATCAGCGCGCGACCTGTATGTTTGATAAACATGGTCTTCTGGCGCTGCTGGCCGGTCGTTTCCTCGCCTTCGTGCGCACCCTGCTGCCAACGATGGCCGGCATTTCCGGGCTCTCCAACCGCCGCTTTCAGTTCTTCAACTGGCTCAGCGCGCTGCTGTGGGTCGGCGTGGTTACCGGTCTGGGCTATGCGCTCAGCATGATCCCGTTCGTGAAGCGACATGAAGACCAGGTCATGACCTGCCTGATGATTCTGCCCATCGCGCTGCTGGTGGCCGGGCTGGTGGGTACCGTGGTCGTGGTTATCAAGAAAAAATTCTGTAACGCCTGACAGAACCTTCCCGGGAGCGGCGCTGCCCGCCTTCCCGGGAATGAAACCCCGGCCCTTCTCCGTCACAGTCCCTGAATCATTCTGATCCGCGCCGCATCTTCTCCCGGCGTCATGCCAAAGTAGCGTTTAAACTCACGGCTGAACTGCGACGCGCTCTCGTAGCCGACGCGCATCGCCGCGGCACTGGCTTTCATCCCGTCATGAATCATCAGCATCCGCGCCTTATGTAAGCGATAGCTTTTGAGATACTGCAGTGGCGAGGTGCTGGTCACCGATTTGAAATTATGATGAAACGCCGAGACGCTCATATTGGCTTCCGCCGCCAGCTGATCGACGCTGAGGTTTTCGGTGTACTGGCTTTCAATGCGCTTCAGAACACGGCTAATCAGGCTGAAGTGGGTTTGTCGGCTGACCAGCGCCAGCAGCGCCCCGCCGCATGGCCCGGTGAGCACGTGATAGAGGATCTCGCGGATAATCTGTTTGCCGAGGATACGCGCATCCAGCGGACGTTCCATCACATCCAGCAGCCTTTCCGCCGCGCACAGGATCTCCTCCGATAAGGCTGCCGAGTTGATGCCGCTGGAGGCCATCGCCGGCTGAAACAGCTCATCCTCGCCTATGTCCATCAGCAGCTCCTGCAGCTGGAGAATATCCACATTCAGGCGCAATCCCGCCAGCGGCACCTCTGGCGTCGCGAAGGTCTCGCACTCAAACGGCAGCGGTACCGTCAACAGCAGATATTCATTGGTGTCATAGCGAAAAGTCCGCTCATTGATGTAGCCAATTTTATGACCCGAAAAGAGAAAAACAATGCCTGGCTGGTACATCACCGGCGTACGGGTACCCGGCTGCGTACCGTACAACAGACGAATATCTGGCAGCAGCAAGCTAAGATTTTCTTCGTTATCTTTCAGTGCATTAACCTTTTCCGTCAACAGCTGGCATATCTCGGCGCGGTTCATTTTCGGTGCTTCTCCAGACGTTTTTTCACCTCTGCATTGTGCGCATATTTCTGCCTTTTCTCCAGCCCAGTGGAGAAATGGGCAAGACAACGGCAGGAATGTGCATTGAGAGGAACCGGCGACAGGACCACAATGACCGTCATCTGGCCGAGGCATCCTCTCAGTCGGCAGTTTTCTTTTTTTGAGGGCACGAATAATGAACAATTTCGATCTACATACCCCAACCCGCATCCTGTTTGGTAAAGGCGCCATCGATAACCTGCGCGATCAAATCCCGGCGGATGCCCGGATTCTGGTGACCTACGGCGGCGGCAGCGTGAAGAAAACCGGCGTGCTCGATCAGGTCCTCAACGCCCTGAACGGCTTCGACGTTCTGGAGTTTGGCGGGATTGAACCAAACCCCTCTTACGAAACGCTGATGAACGCGGTGAAAATCGCCCGTGAACAAAACGTCACCTTCCTGCTCGCCGTCGGCGGTGGTTCGGTACTGGATGGCACGAAATTCATCGCCGCAGCGGCGCACTATGACGAAAACGTCGATCCGTGGGAAATTCTCGAAACCTACGGCAGCCACGTGAAAAGTGCGATCCCGATGGGCTCCGTGCTGACGCTGCCGGCAACCGGTTCCGAATCCAATAAAGGTGCCGTGGTTTCACGTAAAACCACCGGCGACAAACGCGCCTTCATGTCTGCTCATGTCCAGCCAGTGTTTGCGATCCTCGATCCGGTTTACACCTATACCCTGCCGCCGCGTCAGGTGGCCAACGGCGTGGTTGACGCATTTGTCCATACCGTTGAGCAGTACGTTACCTATCCGGTTGATGGCAAAATTCAGGATCGCTTTGCCGAAGGCATTCTGCTGACCCTGATTGAAGAGGGTCCGAAAGCGCTGAAGGAGCCGGAAAATTACGACGTTCGCGCCAATATTATGTGGGCCGCGACCCAGGCGTTAAACGGCCTGATCGGCGCTGGCGTTCCCCAGGACTGGGCAACGCACATGCTGGGTCACGAGTTGACCGCGATGCATGGCCTCGATCATGCCCAGACGCTGGCCATCGTGCTGCCAGTATTGTGGAATGAAAAACGCGATACTAAACGCGCGAAACTGCTGCAATATGCCGCTCGCGTCTGGAATATTACCGAGGGTTCTGAAGACGAACGTATCGATGCCGCTATCGCCGCGACGCGTAACTTCTTCGAACAGCTTGGCGTACCGACCCGTCTTTCCGACTACGGTCTGGACGGTAGCTCTATCCCGGCGTTACTGGCTAAACTGGAAGAACACGGCATGACGGCGCTGGGTGAAAATCAGGATATCACCCTTGAGGTCAGCCGTCGGATTTACGAGGCCGCACGCTAAGTTTCCCTTTATCCCTCTCTTCTTCTTGCCGCGAACTTGCGGGAAGGAGAAGAGTTTTACTACCGTTTTTAGCTATTTCGTCCAGACTTAATGCTACCCCTTAGCGGAATGTACACCGCTGAGTTTCATTAACAGGAGGAAGGCATGACACATCCAACCGTTATAAAACTGCACGACGGCAACCTGATGCCACAACTGGGTCTCGGCGTGTGGAAAGCAGGCAACGAGGAAGTCGTCTCCGCCATTCATAAGGCGCTGGAAGTCGGTTATCGCTCTATTGACACCGCCGCCGCATACCAAAATGAGACCGGTGTCGGCAATGCGTTGCGCAGCGCAGGCATCCCCCGCGATGAGCTGTTTATCACCACTAAACTGTGGAACGACGACCAAAAACGCCCTCGTGAAGCGCTGCAAGAGAGCCTGCGCAAGCTGCAGCTCGATTATGTCGATCTCTATCTTATGCACTGGCCGGTTCCGGCAATTGACCACTACGTTGACGCCTGGAAAGGCATGGTTGAGCTGCAAAAAGAGGGGCTGGTCAAAAGCATCGGCGTCTGTAACTTCCAGGTGCACCATCTCCAGCGGCTGCTGGATGAAACCGGCGTCGTGCCGGTGATAAACCAGGTAGAGCTTCATCCTTTACTCCAGCAACGTCAGCTTCATGCCTGGAACGCCACGCATAAAATTCAGACGGAATCCTGGAGCCCGCTGGCGCAAGGGGGAGAAGGCGTTTTCGATCGAAAAATCGTTCACCAACTCGCGGATAAATACGGTAAAACGCCCGCGCAGATTGTTATCCGCTGGCACCTGGACAACGGGCTGGTGGTGATTCCGAAATCGGTAACGCCGGCACGTATTGCGGAGAACTTCAACGTCTGGGATTTCCGTCTCGATAAAGACGAACTGGGTGAGATGGCAAAACTGGACCAGAACAAACGTCTGGGGCCGGATCCGGATCAGTTCGGCGGATAGAACGTAAACAGGCCGGATGGCGCTAACGCCTATCCGGCCTGTGGTTCACCGTTTTTACCGGCCCGCTAAGCGCCACCGGGCCATACAACAGACTTAACGGCTGGCAACCTTGCCACGTTTTACGGGCTTCTTCGCCGTCTCCCCGGCGTTCGAACGCTGATGCACAATGGGCGTATGTTTGGTTAACGCCGGGCGGGTGTTGCGGTTCTGACGACGCGCTTCGCGCATCTCATCCAGCGTTGGTGCAGGAACCAGACAGTCACGGCGCGATCCAATCAGATGCTTCTTGCCCATGCTCTCCAGCGCCTGACGAATCAGCGGCCAGTTCGCCGGATCGTGGTAACGCAGCAGCGCTTTATGCAGACGGCGCTGTTTGTCGCCTTTCGGCACCACAACCTCTTCACTCTTATAGCCAATCTTACCCAGCGGATTCTTGCCGGTGTAATACATGGTGGTCGAGTTGGCCAGCGGCGACGGATAGAAGTTCTGCACCTGGTCGAGACGGAAACGGTTTTTTTTCAGCCACAGGGCCAGGTTCACCATATCTTCGTCGCGAGTGCCCGGGTGCGCAGAGATAAAGTACGGAATCAGGTACTGCTCTTTACCCGCCTGCTTCGAATAGGTATCGAACAGCTCTTTAAAGCGGTCATAGCTTCCCATACCCGGCTTCATCATTTTTGACAGCGGGCCTTCTTCCGTATGTTCCGGGGCAATCTTCAGATAGCCGCCAACGTGGTGAGTCGCCAGCTCTTTGATATAGCGCGGATCCTCGACGGCGATGTCATAGCGCACGCCAGAGGCGATAAGGATTTTTTTAATCCCTTTCAGATCGCGAGCGCGACGATACAGATTGATCGTTGGCTCATGGTTGGTATCCATGTGCGGGCAGATATCCGGATAGACGCAGGATAAACGGCGACAGGTTTGTTCCGCACGCGGCGACTTGCAGCGCAGCATATACATGTTGGCTGTCGGACCGCCAAGATCGGAGATAACACCAGTAAAGCCGGGAACCGTGTCGCGAATCGCTTCGATCTCGTTGATGATCGAATCTTCGGAACGGCTCTGAATGATGCGACCTTCATGCTCGGTGATGGAACAGAAAGAACAGCCGCCGAAACAGCCGCGCATAATGTTTATCGAGAAACGAATCATTTCGTAAGCCGGAATACGGCTGTCGCCATATGCCGGGTGCGGGACGCGCTTATACGGCAGCGCAAAAACGCTGTCCATCTCTTCCGTCGACAGCGGGATCGCCGGTGGGTTAACCCAGATATAACGCTCGCCGTGCTTTTGCATCAACGCGCGCGCGCAGCCCGGGTTGGTCTCATGATGCAGAATACGTGACGCGTGGGCGTACAGCACCTTGTCCCCTTTCACCTTCTCAAAGGAAGGCAGCAGGACATAGGTTTTTTCCCACGGCTTCGGACGCGGCGGTTGAACGGTGACGCGTTTGGCTTCTTGTTTTGGCGGCGCGACGGTTTTGTTATCCGCGCACGGCAGGTCTTCGCCATACGGGTGCGGGATCGGGTCAATTTTACCCGGAGTATCCAGACGGGTAGAGTCCACGCCGCTCCAGCCCGGCAGCGCTTCTTTGACCATAATGGCGGTATTACGCACGTCGCGAATTTGGCCAATCGGCTCACCGGCAGCCAGACGATGCGCTACTTCAACCAGCGGACGCTCGCCGTTGCCGAACATCAGCATATCGGCCTTCGAGTCCACCAGCACCGAACGGCGCACGGTATCAGACCAGTAATCATAATGCGCGGTACGACGCAGGCTGGCCTCGATCCCCCCGAGGATAACCGGGACATCCTTCCACGCTTCTTTACAGCGCTGGGTATAGACCAGCGTGGCGCGGTCAGGACGTTTACCGGCAACATTGCCCGCGGTATAAGCATCATCGTGGCGCAGCTTACGGTCAGCGGTGTAGCGGTTGATCATCGAGTCCATATTGCCGGCGGTGACCCCGAAGAACAGATTCGGTTTGCCGAGGCGCATAAAGTCATTTTTATTGTTCCAGTCAGGCTGGGAAATAATCCCGACGCGGAATCCCTGCGCTTCCAGCATGCGTCCGCAGATCGCCATTCCGAAGCTCGGATGATCGACATACGCATCGCCGGTGACCAGGATAATGTCGCAGCTATCCCAGCCAAGTTGATCCATCTCTTCGCGTGACATTGGTAAAAATGGCGCCGGGCCAAAGCAGGCGGCCCAGTACTGCGGCCAGGAAAAAAGGTCACGATCCGGTTGGATCAGGGATATTGCGCTCATATTGCTTCCGGAAAAAATGATAAAAAAATAATCAAAGGGCGGCGATTATAAGCCGGATCGATGATGGAAATGAAGGGAGATTTTCTTATACCCTGACCGCGATTCAGTCAGGGTATGAGGCATTACGGCGCCGGATTGACCAGCATCTGGCCAATTGAACCCCGGTCGGCAAGCTCCAGCGTCTGGCTCAGGAACTGGAACGGGAAATGCGGCCAGGAAGGCTGCGCGTAGTACACCAGGAGTTCCACCTGCCCGTCGACCCAGACGGTATCTTTCCAGCCGCGATCCTCCGGGAACGGTGCGGACCCGTTCACGTTACGCACCTGGAACATCACCCCTTCGATATGGAACGACTGCGGCCGATCGGCGCGCACCGTCCAGCGCTCCCAGGTGCCCTGCTGGGCGGTGATATCAATGCGCTGCGGATCCCACAGATTACCGTTAATGCCCGGATCGTCGCCCAGAGAGATATCCCGTGAGCGAAGCGGCGTGCCGGACAAGAACTCCGTCGGCAGCAAACGCACCGGCAGACTATCGGTGACCAGCGGCAGCAGGCCCGTTGGACGCAACGTTAATAGCAGCGTAGAAATCAGGATACTCGACGGTTCGAAGAAGCCACGGATACGATCAACGATGCTCGCCGCTTCGCCGCAGGTAATCGACACCTCATCGCCGTTGGTCATATCCACCAGAATTTCTCGCCGCTCGCCGGGGGCCAGCGACAGCTGTTTCAGCGACACCGGCGCGGGTAAAAAGCCCTGGTCGCCGGAGATGACATGTATCAGCCGGCCATCGCTCATCTGCAGCTGATAGCGGCGGGAGTTAGAGGCGTTCAGCAGACGCAGGCGCACCCAGCCGCGCGACACTTCGACATACGGACTCTGTACGCCGTTTACCAGCAGCGTATCGCCGACAAAACCGCCGCTGCCGGGCTCGCTGTATTCCGGCGAACCGAAATTATCCAGCCGCTTGTCCTGAATAATCACCGGGAAGTCATCCACGCCATAGTGATTAGGAACCGGGAGGTTTTTGCTGATTTCATCTTCCACCAGCCACATACCCGCCAGACCGTTATAGACCTGTCTGGCCATATGGTTCGGGGTATTCGCCTGATACCACAGCGTGGCGGCACTCTGGCGAATCGGCAGCACCGGCGCCCAGTCAGCGTTCGGCGACATCATTCGCGCCGCGCCGCCAATCAGCGGACCGGGAACCTGCAGGCCCCGAATGGTCATGGCGACGTTTTCCGTCAGGCGGTTGCTGTAAATGAGCTTAACATCATCGCCATTCCACACGCGGATCGTCGGCCCGAGATAGCGGCCGTTCACACCCCATACCGAGGCGCGCGTTCCCGGGGTAAATGACCAGTGCGCCCGCTGCAGAGTTAAAAACAGCGGCTGACCGCGGCGGGATTCCAGCAGCGGTGGAACCGGCAAGGCTGGCTGCTGGCCGGCGGCATGTGCGTTCAGCGGCACGGCTCCCGCGCACAGCGCTACGCCTGAAGCCTTAATAAACTGACGCCGACTGAGTGACATATTAACTCCATGGAATACTAACTCATCAAAAAGGGAATTCGTTTCCCGCTAGCCCTGTGCTCGCGCTATCGCGGCAGTTCCTGGTTTATTTCTTTGCCGCTGCTTCGCGCTCAGCAACTTCGCGATCCAGCTCTTCAATCTTCGCCGCCATCAGCTCGCGGCAGTGCGTTGCCAGCGCACGTACGCCCTCTTTACCAAACTGGCTGGTATCGACCGGCGGCAGCATTTCGACAATCACCAAACCATTGTTCAGGCGATTGAGGTTAATTTTATTCGATGTATTGGAAACGCACACCGGAATAATCGGTACGCCAGCGGCAATAGCCGCGTGGAAAGCGCCGGTTTTAAAGGGGAGCAAACCGCGGCCGCGGCTGCGCGTACCTTCCGGGAACATCCAGAAAGAGATTTTGCGTTTTTTAAACGTATTGACGACCTGCGAGATAGTGCCATGCGCTTTCGCCCGGTTATTTCGGTCAATCAGCAGGTTCCCCGTCAACCAGTAGAGCAGACCAAAAAACGGGATCCACACCAGGCTCTTTTTACCCACGGTCACGGTCGGCGGCTGTACGATATTTGATGCCGTCACCATATCATAGTTGTTCTGATGGTTAGCGATGTAGATCGCATTGCCATAGCTCTCTGCATCAGCAGGCTTACGCGTTTCTACCTTCAGGCCGAATAGCGGAGAGAGTCGGCCAAACAGATGCCCGAAGGTGGCCACGTGTTTAGGATTACGCGGGCTGAACAAGCAGTAAATACAGCCAAATATGCACACAAAGAGACAATAAATAACAACAACAATTAGTCGAAAAATAAATAGCATAGCTACCTCTAAAACCCAAACCGCTTAGAATGATACCCGTTAAACTTCAGCTCGTATGCGCGCGAACGGCAATATCGCCCGGTACATCGTGACCGCACGTGCACGACACGCCTGACACGCTCGCCGTGGCATTTAAGCGCCGCTCACGTGTATAGGGTACTGACTCGCTGTTTAGCAGATTGCAGGCGTCGGGGGTCATTTGCTGGCCGCCCCGACGTATCTTGAATGATTTTGCGCCTATTGTTAATCGCAACACCTGAATAAACAACGATTTTGCGGCAAATTTTAGCCTCCCCTACCGGATAGCAGGGGAGGCTCATCTTACTCTTCGCTATCGCCCGCCGACGATGCCCGACGCGGTGAATCGATTTCCACACGATCGATTTTCTGCAGTCCGCGCATCAGCGAGCCGCGACGACCGCGCTCACCGGTGACTTTTTGCAGCTCTTCGGGACGCAGTTTAATCTTGCGCTTCCCGACGTGGATAGTCAGCGTGCTCTGCGGCGGCAGCACGAACAAGTGCGCCAGGCCATCCTGACCGGAAGCCGCTTCCGCCGACGGAATATTGATAATCTTATTCCCCTTACCTTTCGACAGCTGCGGTAAGTCGCTGACCGGGAACATCAGCATGCGTCCGGCAGCGGTGATCGCCAGCAGCATGTCTGAATCATCTTCAATCACCAGCGGCGCCATGACGCGCGCGTTATCTGGCAACGTAATCAGCGCCTTGCCTGCGCGGTTGCGCGCTACCAGATCGTTAAAGGTACAGACGAAACCGTAGCCGGCGTCGGAGGCCATCAGCAGCTTGCGATCGTCGCTTTCCATCAGCATATGTTCAACGCTGGCGCCCGGCGGTAGCGTCAGTTTACCGGTAATCGGCTCGCCCTGACCGCGTGCCGACGGCAGCGTAATAGGATCGATGGCGTAGCTACGCCCGGTGGTATCAATAAACACCACCGGCTGGTTGCTCTTGCCTTTCGACGACGCCTTCCAGCTATCGCCCGCTTTATAGCTCAGGCCCTGCGCGTCAATATCGTGGCCTTTGGCGCTTCGCACCCAGCCCATTTGCGACAGTACGATGGTCACCGGTTCAGACGGCAGCATGTCGTGCTCGCTCATCGCTTTTGCTTCTTCGCGCTCGCGCAGCGGTGAACGACGATCGTCGCCGAAGGTTTCGGCATCGGCCTGCAGCTCTTTCTTCAGCAGGTTGTTCATCTTCCGTTCAGAGGCCAGAATCGCCTGCAGCTGATCGCGCTCTTTTTCCAGATCGCTCTGCTCGCCGCGGATCTTCATCTCTTCCAGTCGGGCGAGGTGACGCAGTTTCAGCTCAAGGATCGCTTCCGCCTGGGTTTCGCTGATGCCAAAACGCGACATCAGGGCCGGCTTCGGTTCATCCTCGTGGCGGATAATTTCAATCACTTCATCGATGTTGAGGAACGCGACCAGCAAACCTTCGAGGATGTGCAGACGCTTGAGCACTTTCTCCAGGCGGTAATTCAGACGACGACGCACGGTATCGCGGCGGAAAGTCAGCCACTCCGCGAGAATCTCCAGCAGGTTTTTCACCGCCGGACGGTTGTCGAGGCCGATCATGTTCAGGTTGATGCGATAGCTTTTTTCAAGATCGGTGGTCGCGAACAGATGATTCATCACCTGTTCCATATCCACGCGATTCGAACGCGGGACGATCACCAGGCGAGTCGGGTTTTCGTGGTCCGACTCATCGCGCAGATCGTCAACCATCGGCAGCTTTTTGTTGCGCATCTGAGCGGCAATTTGCTCCAGCACGCGGGCGCCGGAAACCTGATGCGGCAACGCCGTAATCACGACCGCGCCGTCCTCTTTTTTCCATACCGCGCGCATCCGCACCGAACCGCGGCCGTTCTGGTAGATTTTGCGGATCTCCGCGCGTGGAGTAATGATTTCGGCTTCAGTCGGGTAGTCGGGTCCGTGAACGATATCCAGCAGTTCGTCGAGCGAGGTCTGCGGTTTTTCGATCAGGGTAATCGCCGCCTGCGCCACTTCACGCAGGTTGTGCGGAGGAATATCGGTTGCCATACCGACGGCGATGCCGGTAGTGCCGTTCAGCAGAATATTCGGCAGACGCGCAGGCAGCATTTTCGGCTCCTGCATCGTCCCGTCGAAGTTCGGCACCCAGTCGACAGTTCCCTGCCCCAGTTCGCCCAGCAGCAGTTCCGCATACTTCGACAAACGGGATTCGGTATAACGCATCGCGGCGAAGGATTTAGGATCGTCCGGCGCCCCCCAGTTCCCCTGCCCATCCACCAGCGGGTAGCGGTAGGAGAATGGCTGCGCCATCAGCACCATAGCTTCATAGCATGCGCTATCGCCGTGCGGGTGATATTTACCCAGCACATCACCCACGGTGCGGGCGGACTTTTTGAACTTCGCGCTGGCGTTCAGCCCCAGCTCAGACATCGCATAAACGATGCGACGCTGGACCGGCTTCAGACCATCGCCAATAAACGGCAACGCCCTGTCCATGATGACGTACATGGAATAGTTCAGGTAAGCATTTTCCGTAAATTCATGCAGCGCAAGGCGCTCTGCCATATCGCTCATTAATCGTGAATCCTCAATCTGCGTACCGACCGTGCGGGCGGCAAAACTACCGGCGATAATACCCGATCTCACGCCCTGAGTCACAGGCCGTGAGATCGGCTGAGGATTCCGCTGGCGCTAATCAGCGTAACGGCAGATAAATATCGGTCTGTAGCTCGTGTTCGCCGACTTCATGGACAAAGTTGAGGTAACGAAAAAACAGCGGAAAATCGCGTGGCGTTTCACCCGACGTCGGTAGCCAGTCGCGGTAGAGAGACCAGATGCTTTGCGCGAGCGTATCCAGAGAGCCGTGGTGGCGCGCCACTGCGCATCGCCCGCCCGGAATAGTGCCATTCACCACGCCAAAGGTGTTTTCCGCTATCGGTTCACTGACTGACCCGCAGATATCAAAACGGAAATCGTCAGCGGGGGTGGTCGCGGGATCGTCCCACGACACGCCCCAGGTCGCGCTGGTGGCGATCGGCGATAACCCGCTCGCCTTACGCCAGGCAATAAACTGCGCCGCCGTAGCATTGACCAAATCAGGACTGCCGCGGTGGCGCAACATCGCCACCTGCGTCTCAGGGAACTGGACTATTTTAACCACCATCGGATGTTGCTCCTGTAACGTATGTTTCGGAACGCGTCGGTGCCACTCCTGCCAGTCCGGCTGTTGACGGAACTGGCTGGGGCTTTGAGCGAACGCGGCACGGAAAGCACGACTGAACGATTCCGGATTCTGAAAGCCGGCATCAAGGGCAATATCGATGATTTTATCCTGCGGCCTGAACGCCAGTCGCCAGCAAGCGCGGCGCAGACGTAGCCACTGGATATAGCGATATAGCGGTACGCCGCTACAGGCAGTGAATTGCCGGTGAAAGTGGTACGGCGAGCTGTGCGCGATCGCGCTCAGCGTCTCCAGCGACAGGGGTTCATCGAGATGACGCTCAATGTATAAACACACTCGCTGGAAACGCCCGGCGTACGCCGGGCTGGTTCTGGTCTCGTTCATCGTCTCCTCCTGCGGACATACTCTGGCAGAGCGAGGATAGCGATTCCTGACCGATCTTGCGCGATGTCGAGATTACGGCGCGACTTTAGTGATTTGCTTCACATCGATTTCAACCGAGTTCCAGTCTTTGTCGACCTCCCCCTGGATCTCAACGGTGTCCTGCGGTGTGACGGTCAGGCCGTTCCAGCGCTTATGGTCAATATCCACATTCACCGTCCCGGAAGCATCCTGGAATTTATACAGATCGTCGGAAATCCGCTGCACGATTTTACCGCGCAGGGTCACCCAGGTGTCATCACGCAAGGATTTGGCGTTTTCCACCGTCGTTACGCTCCCGCTCGGGCCAATAAAACCGCCTTTTTGCGTAGACGTCTGGCTGGTTTGCGTCGCGCCCGGTCCGTTAAAACCACCTTGTTCAGCAGCCAGCACCGGCATAGAAATTAAAGCGACGATCGCGGTCATTGCAGCCATTTTCTTCATAAGATGTTCTCCCTTGTCTGGTTATATGACCATGATTACATCAGGCAAAACTTAACGACTTCTTAAGCAGAAAAAAGAAATTTTATTACTGTACAGCGCCTGCCGCAACGCGGTTTACTGCGCGTACACATGACAGCCACAGGAGCGGCCAATGCGCATTTTACTGGTGGAAGACGACAAGCTCATCGGCGATGGCATTAAAGTCGGGCTGACGAAAATGGGCTTCAGCATCGACTGGTTTACCCGTGGCGAAGAGGGCAAAGCCGCGCTCTATACGGCGCCCTATGACGCGGCGATCCTCGACCTGACGCTGCCCGGTATCGACGGGCTGGATATCCTGCGCGAATGGCGCCATCAGGGCCGCCACGAGCCGGTACTGATCCTCACGGCCCGCGATGCGCTCAGCCAGCGGGTTGAAGGGCTGCGCCTCGGCGCCGATGACTATCTGTGTAAACCTTTCGCGCTGATTGAAGTTGCCGCTCGTCTGGAGGCCCTGATTCGTCGCGCCCACGGCCAGAGCAGCAGCGAGCTGCGCCATGGCCACGTTGCGCTCGATCCCATTGGCCTGACCGTGACGGTGAACGGCGACAACCTGGCGCTGAAACCAAAAGAGTTCGCCTTGCTGGAGCTGCTGATGCGCAATGCCGGACGCGTTCTGCCACGCAAGCTCATTGAAGAGAAACTCTATACCTGGGACGACGATGTCTCCAGCAACGCGGTCGAGGTGCACGTTCATCACCTGCGCCGCAAGCTCGGCAGTGAATTTATTCGTACCGTTCACGGTATCGGCTATACCCTCGGTGATGCATGAAACGACTTAGCCTGCGCGTCCGCCTGACGCTCCTTTTTTTCCTGCTGACCAGTGCAGCCTGGGGCATCGCCTGTTTGATTGCCTGGCAACAAACCACGGAAAAGCTGGATAAGCTCTTTGATACCCAACAGCTGCTGTTTGCCCGCCGACTGAGCGCCATGAATTTCGACGAGCTGCATACGCTCACGGCGCCGGTGCGGACAAAAAAGAAGATCAAACACGGCCACCTCGATGACGACGCGCTGGCGTTCGCGATTTTCACGGCCGACGGCAAGCGTCTGCTTCACGACGGCGAGAATGGTCAGGACATCCCGTGGCAAAATCGTCGGGAAGGCTTCAGCGATGGCTATCTGAATAACGATGATGATGAATGGCGCTTCCTGCAGTTAACCACCGGCGATGGCCGCTACCGTATTGTCGTGGGTCAGGAGTGGGACTACCGGCGGGAAATGGCGCTGGATATCGTCACCTCCCAGCTGACCCCCTGGCTGGTGGCGCTGCCGCTGATGTTCCTGCTGCTGATTGTGCTGCTGAGCCGGGAGCTGGCGCCGTTAAAACAGCTGACCAGAACGCTGCGTCTGCGCGCGCCGGACTCGGCTGAATCGCTTAACGTCGACAAGGTGCCCAGTGAAGTCCGGCCGCTGGTCGATGCCCTGAATCAGCTGTTTGCCCGTACCCATGACACCATGATACGCGAGCGCCGGTTTACCTCCGATGCCGCACACGAGCTGCGCAGCCCGCTTGCGGCCCTGAAGGTGCAGACCGAAGTCGCGCAGCTGTCAATGGACGACCCGCAGGGGCGGGAGAAAGCGCTGGCGCAGCTGCATGAAGGGATTGACCGCGCAACCCGGCTGGTAGACCAGCTTTTAACGTTGTCGCGTCTCGATTCTCTGGCGCAGCTTGATGATGTGCATACGATTGCCATCGATGAGCTACTGCAATCGTCGGTCATGGAGATGTACCACTCTGCGCAGCAGGCGGGCATTGAGCTTCGCCTGCATCTGAACGCAACTCAGGTCATGCAGCCTGGCCAGCCGCTGCTGCTGAGTCTGCTGGTGCGTAATCTGCTGGATAACGCCGTACGCTACAGCCCCCCCGGCAGCCAGGTCGATATCACTCTTGATGCACGTGAGTTTTCCGTACGCGATAATGGCCCGGGCGTCAGCCCCGAAGCGCTGGCGCGGATCGGCGAACGATTCTATCGCCCTCCCGGTCAGGATGAGCCCGGTAGCGGGCTGGGATTATCTATCGTCCGCCGCATTGCCGCGCTGCACCGGATGACAGTAGACTTCAGCAACGCGCCCGGAGGCGGTTTCGCGGCGCGCGTGCGCTGGTAGCAATTATTGCAATTAACGCAAAAGACTTTGCACATTTTGCTCATTTTACCGCCCCGCCTCGCGGGGTAAAATCAGTGACAAACTCGAAACCTGAAGGGTAAAAAATGAGCAACATCCTGATTATCAACGGCGCGAAGAAATTCGCCCATTCAAACGGCCAGTTGAATGACACCCTGACCGAGGTCGCGGATGGTTATCTGCGCGACGCCGGGCATGATGTTAAAATCGTTCGTGCGGAAAGCGATTACGACGTCCAGCAGGAAGTACAGAATTTCCTCTGGGCCGACGTGGTTATCTGGCAAATGCCGGGCTGGTGGATGGGCGCGCCGTGGACCGTGAAGAAATATATTGATGACGTCTTCACCGAAGGGCATGGCTCGCTGTATGCCAGCGACGGGCGCACCCGCTCCGACGCCAGCAAGAAATATGGTTCCGGCGGCTTGATTCAGGGCAAGCAGTACATGCTCTCCCTGACCTGGAACGCACCGATGGATGCCTTTACCGATAAAGATCAGTTCTTCCACGGCGTGGGCGTTGACGGCGTTTATCTGCCGTTCCATAAAGCCAACCAGTTCCTCGGCATGACCCCTCTGCCGACCTTTATCGCCAACGACGTCATTAAAATGCCGGATGTTCCGCGTGACATAGCAGAATATCGCAAGCATCTGGCGCAGATTTTTGGTTAACTAAAGGTCTACATACAGAAGGAGTTGAGTTAATCATGTTAACAGTGATCGCAGAAATTCGTACACGCCCGGGCCAACATCATCGCCAGGCGGTACTTGATCAGTTTGCAAAACTTGTTCCGGTGGTTTTACAGGAAGAGGGCTGCCACGGCTATGCGCCGCTGGTTGACCACGCTGCCGGCGTGAGTTTCCAGAGCACTTCCCCGGATTCGATCGTCATGGTTGAACAGTGGGAAAGCGTTGCCCATCTTGAAGCGCATCTGCAAACTCCGCATATGAAAGCCTACGCTGAAGCGGTGAAAGGCGACGTGCTGGAGACCAGCATCCGTATTCTGCAGTCCGGCATTTAAGCCTGCGCGCGAAGAAAAAATAAGAAGTGAGTCAGAACTGGCGGAGCGCCAGTTCTGCTTAAACAGTAGGTCAGGCTTCCAGATCCGCCATATCCCCTTTCTCCTGCAGCCAGTTACGACGGTCTTCCGAACGTTTCTTGGCTAACAGCATATCCATCATCGCCGTGGTCTGCTGCTCATCCTCATCACTGATAATCAGCTGAACCAGACGGCGGGTATTCGGGTCAAGCGTGGTTTCACGCAGCTGCATCGGGTTCATCTCACCCAGCCCTTTAAAGCGCTGTACGTTCGGTTTGCCCTTCTTACGTTTGAGCTGCTCCAGCACGCCGGCTTTCTCTTCTTCCGTCAGCGCGTAGTAAACCTCTTTGCCGAGATCGATACGGTACAAAGGCGGCAGCGCAACGTGGACGTGCCCGTGTTTCACCAGCGTGCGGAAATGCTTCACAAACAGCGCGCACAGCAGCGTGGCAATGTGCAGGCCATCGGAGTCCGCATCCGCGAGAATACAAATCTTGCCGTAGCGCAGCTGACTTAAGTCGTCGCTATCCGGATCGATGCCGATAGCCACCGAAATGTCGTGGACCTCTTGCGACGCCAGCACTTCATCAGATGAGACTTCCCAGGTATTCAGGATTTTACCCTTCAGC
Organism: Klebsiella sp. YJ; assembly: GCF_002108615.1. Taxonomy (NCBI): domain Bacteria; kingdom Pseudomonadati; phylum Pseudomonadota; class Gammaproteobacteria; order Enterobacterales; family Enterobacteriaceae; genus Klebsiella; species Klebsiella sp. YJ. The sequence continues at coordinate 209,676 of NZ_MTEG01000006.1, read as the reverse complement.
GGCATAATCGCCTGATATTCCCGGTCGCGCGCCTGCTTGGCAGAGCCGCCCGCCGAGTCCCCTTCGACCAGGAACAGCTCGGTACGGTTCAGATCCTGGGCGGTACAGTCTGCCAGCTTGCCCGGCAGCGCGGGGCCGCTGGTCAGCTTTTTACGCACCACTTTTTTCGCCGCGCGCATCCGGCGCTGAGCGCTGGAAATGGCCATCTCGGCGAGCAGCTCCGCCGCCTGCACGTTCTGATTCAGCCACAGGCTGAAGGCATCTTTCACCACGCCGGAGACAAATGCCGCGCACTGACGCGAAGAGAGACGTTCTTTAGTCTGACCGGCAAACTGCGGATCCTGCATTTTCACCGACAGCACGTAGGCACAGCGATCCCAGATATCTTCCGCAGACAGCTTCACGCCGCGCGGCAGGATATTGCGATATTCACAGAACTCGCGCATCGCTTCGAGCAGACCCTGGCGCAGGCCGTTAACGTGGGTACCGCCCTGCATGGTCGGGATCAGGTTAACGTAGCTTTCGGTCAGCAGTTCCCCGCCTTCCGGTAGCCACAGCAGCGCCCAGTCGACCGCTTCGGTTTCGCCGGAGAAGTTACCGACGAACGGTTTTTCCGGCAGCAGCGGCAGGCCGTTCACCGCTTCACACAGATAGTCGGTCAGGCCGTCCTGGTAACACCAGCGCTGTTCGCTGTTGTTTACCTGGTCACGGAAGACAATCTCGACCCCAGGGCAGAGTACGGCTTTGGCTTTGAGTACATGCGTCAGGCGCGAGACGGAAAAGCGCGGACTATCAAAGAAGCTCTCATCCGGCCAGAAATGCACGCTGGTTCCGGTATTGCGTTTACCGCAGGTACCGGTGACGTGGAGATCTTCAACTTTATCGCCGTTCTCGAAGGCGATGCTGTAGATCTGGCCATCGCGGCGCACGTTCACTTCCACGCGCTTTGACAAGGCGTTGACCACCGAAATACCCACCCCGTGCAGGCCACCCGAGAACTGGTAGTTCTTGCTGGAGAATTTGCCGCCCGCATGCAGCCGGCACAGGATCAGCTCAACCGCCGGAACCCCTTCTTCCGGGTGGATATCAACCGGCATCCCGCGCCCATCGTCGATCACTTCCAGCGATTGATCGGCATGAAGAATGACCTCCACGCGTTTGGCATGGCCAGCCAGTGCTTCATCCACACTGTTATCAATAACTTCCTGACCGAGATGGTTAGGACGTGTTGTGTCAGTGTACATCCCCGGACGGCGGCGAACCGGCTCTAGCCCGGTGAGTACCTCAATGGCATCAGCGTTATATGAAGATTGCGTCATGGTGTGTATTCGTAGGTCATCCAGGGCCGCTTAACGCAGACCCAGAAAATCGATAATCTGAGTGAAATGATCTTCAAAGCCGACAAATGCGTGATTGCCGCCCTCCTCTACCGTCTGCCGGCATGAGGCGTAGTAAGCAACGGCCTGGCGGTAATCAAGCACTTCATCGCCCGTTTGCTGCAGCAGCCAGATTAAATCAGGCGCTTCCAGCGGGTCGATTTGCATGACTTTGAGATCGTAAATATGGCGTGACTCTAGCACATATTGCTGCCCCGTGTACGGATTCTCATTGGGGCCAAGGAAATTGTTCAGCAGTTCAAACGGGCGTACCGCCGGGTTAACCACCACCGTCGGCAGCATAAAACACTGCGATAGCCAGGTGGCATAGTAGCCACCCAGCGAGGAGCCTACCACCCCCAGCGGTTCCCCGCCGCGTTCCAGCACAATGGCTTCCAGCATCTCCGCCGCTTCTGCCGGATAGGCGGGTAGCTCAGGCACCACCATCGTAATCTCGGGAAAGGTCTGCGTCAGCCAGTCCTTCAACGCCGTCGCTTTTGCCGATCGCGGTGAGCTGTTAAAACCATGCAGATAAAGGAGCGTAGCCATCAGTATCCTTCTGAAGCGATATCCGGGTGAAACTTCACGCCGTTAAGGCGACAAACTTCCGTGGTCAAGGTACCGTCGGCGTGCAGTTCCAGCCAGCGCCAGCCGGGAGAAATGGTATCCAGGGTAAAATTGGCGCAATGCGGCTTAAACTGTACACAGGTCGAGGGAGTTGCCATCATCCGCCGCCCGTTCCAGTTGAGGTCCAGTTCCTGGTGAATATGGCCACAGAGTAAATGCCTTACGCGCGGAAAAGCGGCCAGCGCTCGATCCAGGGCCCCGGCATTACGCAGGCTGTGTTGATCCAACCAGCTACAACCCGAAGGGAGCGGATGATGATGCAACAGCAGCAGCGTATAACGCTCAGGCTCTTCCGCCAGCCTCTGCTCCAGCCACTCAAGCTGAAAGTCGCTCAGCTCGCCGTGGGGAACGCCAAACACCTGGCTGTCCAACAGCAATATTTGCCAATGATCGCCCAGCAAAACCCTTTTGGCCGGGGAAATACCTGATTCCTGCAGCGTGCTGTACATCGCCGGCTGGAAGTCATGATTGCCCGGCAACCAGACGCAGGGCGCGGCAAAACTCGCGATACCTTCAGCAAAGTGCTGGTAGGCCGCGGCTGAATGGTCCTGCGCCAGATCGCCTGTTGCTACTATAAGATCGCATGGACGCTGTGAGGCATGGATGGCATCCAGCACAGCCTGGTAGCTTTCCCAGGTATTGATACCTAACAGCGTTTCATGTTTTTCAGCAAACAGGTGAGTATCAGTAATTTGTAATATCCTGACTCTGGTCTCACCAGCCAGAGGCAGATTCAACAGGCTTTCCAAATGGTGTCCTTAGGTTTCACGACGCTAACAAACCGGAATCGCCATCGCTCCATGTGCTAAACAGTATCTCAGCCAGTCCGCCAGGAACTGATTAATTTGATGCTTTTCGTCGCGTTGATGCAACTTTTTATTAGGATAATCATACTTTGCTTTGAAGCGAAAGATCTGCTGAGTCGAACACACTTCAGCGACCATCGCATCATGATACAGACGTACCGTCATTGACGGTAAACTCCAGTAACTTACCGCCGGAACCGTCTGCTCAATTGACACTAATGTAGTGTAGCGGGTCGACTCGACGATAGTTAATCGATATTGCGCATTGCCCACCTGATAGCCCGCGACATCGCCGGCTGCATCGGTTCGAGGCAACAAGCGGCGCAACTGAGCAAAATTGGTTTCACACAGGCGCATCATTTCCGGGAAGTCAGGTGTATAACGCTTCATTTTGTCCACTCATTACGTAAATTGTGATAATGCAATTGCAGCCATTGCAGGGCGATGACAGAGGCCGCGTTGTCGATTTTCCCCTCTTCAACCCACTGATAAGCCTGCTCCCGGCTTACCACATGCACCCGGATGTCTTCATTTTCATCCGCCAGACCGTGAATCCCCTTTGCCGTCGTTGCATCGACTTCACCGACCAGAATCGACAGCCTTTCGCTGGTGCCGCCCGGGCTTGCCAGGTAGCTCAGGACCGGTTTTGTCCGCCCGACGATCAGCCCGGCTTCTTCTACCGCTTCGCGGCGGGCAACGTCCTCGGGGGTCTCGCCGTCTTCAATCATACCGGCGACCATTTCAAGCAGCCACGGGCTCTCGCTAGTATCATACGCGGCGATGCGGATTTGCTCGACCAGCACCACTTCATCACGTATCGGGTCAAAGGGTAGCAAGACTGCGGCATGCCCGCGCTCAAAAATTTCGCGCGTCACCTCGCCGCTCATCCCACCGTTAAACAGGCGATGGCGAAAACGGTATAAATCCAGCGAAAAAAAACCACGATAAAGCGTTTCGCGTGCAATAATTTCTACATCGTTTTTAGAGAAGGTAATTCCTTGCTGATTGGGCTTGCTCATTGTCTCTGTCCTGCGCATCCGAAAGTAAGGATTTATAAGCCGTTTGGCTATCGTTTTACAGTCTGTATGTTAGATTGGTGCAAATTACCGCCGGATGGCACGTAACGCCAACTTTTTACCGCGGCAGACTCGATACAATCAGCAAATATATTTAGAATTTGGGCAGCGCTTTATGCTTCACAACAAGGAATGCAAATGAAGAAACTTTTCCCCATCCTCATCGGTCTGGGCCTGACTGGCTTCAGCGCCATGAGCCAGGCAGAAAACCTGATGCAGGTTTATCAGCAGGCGCGCGTCAGCAACCCTGACCTGCGTAAATCAGCAGCCGATCGTGATGCTGCATTCGAGAAGATCAATGAAGCACGTAGCCCGTTACTGCCTCAGCTTGGTCTGGGCGCAGATTATACTTACACCAATGGCTATCGCGACAGCAACGGCGTGAACTCGAACGTCACCAGCGGCTCGCTGCAGTTAACGCAGACCCTGTTTGATATGTCGAAGTGGCGCGCCCTGACGCTGCAGGAAAAAGCGGCCGGTATTCAGGATGTCACCTATCAGACCGATCAGCAAACGCTGATTCTGAACACCGCGACAGCCTACTTTAACGTCCTCAGCGCGATTGATACGCTTTCCTATACCGAAGCGCAAAAGCAGGCAATCTACCGCCAGTTGGATCAGACCACACAGCGCTTTAACGTTGGCCTTGTGGCAATCACCGACGTGCAGAACGCCCGTTCACAGTACGATTCAGTGCTGGCAAACGAAGTAACCGCGCGCAACAACCTCGACAACGCGGTAGAAGCGCTGCGCCAGGTCACCGGCAACTACTATCCGGAGCTGGCATCGCTGAACGTAGACGGCTTTAAAACCAACAAACCGCAGACGGTAAATGCGCTGCTGAAGGAAGCGGAAAACCGTAACCTGTCGCTGCTGCAGGCGCGTCTGAACCAGGATCTCGCCCGCGAACAGATTCGTCAGGCGCAGGACGGCCATCTGCCGACCCTGGATTTAACCGCCTCGACCGGGGTCTCAAACACCTCCTACAGCGGTTCCAAAACCCACAACAGCACCCAATATAACGACAACGATGCCGGACAGAACAAAATCGGTCTGAGCTTCTCGCTGCCGCTGTATCAGGGCGGGATGGTTAACTCGCAGGTGAAACAGGCGCAGTACAACTTCGTTGGCGCCAGCGAACAGCTGGAAAGCTCGCATCGCAGCGTGGTTCAGACCGTTCGTTCTTCCTTTAATAACATCAATGCCTCTATCAGCAGCATCAATGCCTACAAACAGGCGGTGGTCTCTGCGCAGAGCTCCCTTGATGCCATGGAAGCCGGCTATTCCGTGGGGACGCGTACCATCGTCGACGTCCTGGATGCCACCACCACCCTGTACAACGCGAAGCAGCAGCTCTCCAGCGCACGTTATAACTACCTGATTAACCAGCTGAACATTAAATCTGCGCTCGGTACTCTGAACGAGCAGGATCTGGTTGCGCTGAACAACACGCTGGGCAAACCGGTCTCAACATCACCAGATAGCGTCGCACCGGAAACCCCGCAGCAGGATGCTAACGCTGATGGCTACAGCAGCAATGCAGCCCCGGCGGCAACACCGGCTTCGACCCGCACCACGAAAACCAGCGGCGCGAATCCTTTCCGCCAGTAATCGTCGTTGCGTCATGGCGCTTCGCTTAACGAATTCCGCTAAGCGAAGCGCTAAACGTAAGGCAACGTAAAGATCCCCTCCTTTCCCTCCCTCTTCGCTTCATTTTCCACCACTCATCCTCTATCCTGAGCGTTAACAAACCGCAATACCACTGGGTCCTGGAAGACAAATATGAAACGGACAAAAAATATCAATCATGCCTCGTTCCGTAAAAGCTGGAGCGCGCGCCATCTGACGCCGGTCGCCCTTGCCGTTACGGCCGTATTTATGCTTGCCGGTTGTGAAAAAACCGACGAGACGGTTTCTCTGTACCAAAACGCCGATGACTGCTCTGCAGCCAACCCGGGAAAAAGCGCTGAATGCACCACCGCTTTCAACAACGCACAGAAGGAAGCGGTACGTACCGCGCCGAAATATGCCACGCGTGAAGATTGCGTCGCTGAATTCGGCGAAGGCCAGTGCCAGCAAACGCCGGCTCAGGCAGGCGTCGCGCCAGAAAACCAGGCGCAGGCACAAAGCAGCGGCAGCTTCTGGATGCCGTTGATGGCAGGCTACATGATGGGCCGTATGATGGGTGGCGGCATGGGTGCACAGCAGCCGCTGTTCAGCTCGAAAAACCCGGCCAGCCCAGCTTATGGCCAGTACACCGATGCCGGCGGTAAGAGCTACGGCGCCGCACAGCCGGGCCGGACGATGAACGTACCGAAAACGGCGATGGCGCCAAAACCCGCCACCACCAGCACCGTCACCCGCGGCGGCTTTGGTGAATCGGTCGCGAAGCAATCTGCTATGCAGCGCAGCGCGGCAGGCACCAGTTCGACTAAACGCTCAATGGGCGGCTAAATCACATGGAAAGAATCAGCATCACGGAGCGCCCGGACTGGCGTGAGAAGGCGACCGAATACGGCTTCAACTTTCATACCATGTATGGCGAGCCGTACTGGAGCGAAGAAGCCTATTACAAACTGACGCTGGCGCAGGTTGAAAAGCTTGAAGAGGTCACCGCCGGGCTGCACCAGATGTGTCTGCAGGCGGTGGAAAAAGTCGTCGCCAGCGATGAACTGATGGCGAAGTTCCGCATTCCGAAACACACCTGGGGCTTCGTTCGCCAGTCGTGGAAAACCAACCAGCCGTCGCTCTACTCGCGTCTCGATCTGGCATGGGACGGCGTGGGCGAGCCGAAGCTGCTGGAGAACAACGCCGACACCCCGACCTCGCTGTATGAAGCCGCCTTTTTCCAGTGGATTTGGCTGGAAGATCAGATCAACGCCGGCCAGCTGCCAGCAGGCAGCGACCAGTTCAACAGCCTGCAGGAAAAGCTGATCGAGCGTTTTTCCGAGCTGCGCGAACAGTTTGGCTTCCAGCTGCTGCATATGGCCTGCTGTCGCGATACCGAAGAAGATCGCGGTACCGTTCAGTATCTGCAGGACTGTGCCGCAGAAGCGGGTGTGGCCACCGAGTTTCTGTATATCGAAGATATCGGCCTGGGTGAAAAAGGTCAGTTTACCGACCTGCAGGATCAGGTGATTGGCAACCTGTTCAAGCTCTACCCGTGGGAGTATATGCTGCGCGAGATGTTCTCTACCAAACTGGAAGACGCGGGCGTACGCTGGCTCGAACCGGCGTGGAAGAGCATCATCTCGAACAAAGCTCTGCTTCCGCTGCTGTGGGAGATGTTCCCGAACCACCCTAACCTGCTGGCGGCTTACTTCAGCGAAGATGCGCATCCGGAGATGGAGAAGTACGTCATTAAGCCGATCTTCTCCCGTGAAGGGGCCAACGTGTCGATCGTGGAAAACGGCAAAGTGCTGGAAGCGGTAGAGGGTCCATACGGAGAAGAAGGCACCATCGTGCAGGAGTTCTATCCGCTGCCGAAGTTTGGCGACAGCTATACGCTGATCGGCAGCTGGCTCATCAACGATCGGCCAGCCGGGATCGGCGTACGCGAGGATCGGGCGCTGATCACCCAGGATCTGTCGCGTTTCTATCCGCACATTTTCGTCGAATAAGATTTGCCCCGGCAGCGCTGACGCCTGCCGGGGTTTTTCCGCTATCTTCTACGCCCCAATCAGCACCGACAGCATGCTCAGCGATCCCATCTCCATCCCTTCCACCGGAATAGATATCGGCTCTTCGCCGTCCCAGGTACCCAGAACGTAGAGCAGCGGCAGGAAGTGCTCCGCCGTCGGATTAGAAAGCGATCCGCCCTCATGCGCCAGATAGTTCACCAGCGGATGCTCTGCAGCCGGTCCCTTCCAGCTCAGGTTGGTTTTGACGTAGTCATTGAATGATTCCGCCCACGGATAAGGCGTGCTCTCGCCATGCCAGCGTGCCGTTCTCAGGTTATGCACCACGTTACCGCTCGCCACCAGCATGATGCCTTCATCACGTAGCGCGGTCAGCTTGCGCCCCATCTCCAGATGCCAGGCTGCCGGTTTGGTGCTGTCGATGCTCAACTGCACCATCGGGATGTCCGCATCGGGATACATTTTTATCAGCACGCCCCATGATCCATGATCGAAGCCCCAGGCTTCTTTATCCAGGGTCACAGGCACCGGCGCCAGCAGCTCAACCAGACGCTGCGCCAGTTCAGGTGAACCAGGAGCCGGGTAATGCGTATCGTACAGCGCCTGCGGGAAGCCGCCAAAATCGTGGATCGTCTTCGGCGTTTCCATGGCCGTTACCCCGGTACCGCGAGTAAACCAGTGCGCAGAAACCACAACGATAGCTTTTGGCCGCGGCAATGTTTCGCCCAGCTGCCGCCAGGCGCGGGTATAGATGTTATCTTCCAGCACGTTCATCGGGCTGCCGTGGCCTAAAAACAACGCTGGCATTCGGATACGGGACATGGTGATATCCTTAAACAGAGGAATTGTGATGCCTTCACATTACGCGTTTTTGCGTCAGGATAAACTCAGATAAGCATGATGATGATCGTCAGAAAATTTGAATGTAATTCGCTGTAAAGGGTCGCATCTCCCTCTCGTCGTGAGCTGATAATCTGGATATCATTAATGATAATCATTATCAAAGGAAATGAATAATGTCGTCACCCTTAATATTGACGCTGCTGGCGGGTAGCGCCACATTCATCGGGGCTATTTTTGGCGTGCTGGGCCAGAAGCCATCCAACCGGCTGCTGGGATTCTCCCTGGGCTTTGCCGCGGGTATCATGCTGCTTATCTCACTGATGGAGATGCTGCCCGCTGCGCTGAACGCGGAGGGCATGTCGCCGCTGCTCGGTTACGGTATGTTTGTCATCGGCCTGCTGGGCTATTTTGCGCTCGACCGTATGCTGCCCCACGCGCATCCACAGGATCTCATGTCGCCAGGTATGCCGCGTCCGCGTAACCTCCGCCGAACCGCAATGTTATTGACTCTGGGCATCAGCCTGCACAACTTCCCGGAAGGGATCGCCACCTTTGTAACGGCCAGTAATAACCTTGAGCTGGGCATGGGCGTCGCGCTGGCGGTCGCTTTACACAATATTCCCGAGGGGCTGGCGGTGGCCGGCCCGGTTTATGCCGCCACCGGTTCACGGTATAAGGCCGTACTCTGGGCCGGGCTTTCCGGTATGGCGGAGATTCTCGGCGGCCTGCTGGCCTGGCTGATCCTCGGAAGCCTGGTGTCACCCGTCATGATGGGCGCCATCATGGCAGCCGTTGCCGGGATCATGGTGGCGCTGTCGGTCGATGAGCTAATGCCGCTGGCAAAAGAGATCGATCCGCAGAGCAACCCAAGCTATGGCGTACTGTGCGGCATGTCGGTGATGGGATTAAGTCTGGTTGCGCTGCAGGCAATGGGCATTGGCTGATGGCAAAAACAACAAAGCCCACGCAGAGGTGGGCTTTGCTATGACGCGGGGCCAGAATCAGCTGGCTTTGCGCTCATGTTCGCGGCGATAGGCCACCAGATCTTCAATGGTCACTACGGCCATATTATACTTCTGCGCGAACGCAATGCACTCCGGCGCGCGCGCCATCGTACCATCGTCGTTGGTCAGTTCACACAGCACGCCAGCCGGCTTAAAGCCCGCCAGCGTCACCAGATCGATGGTCGCTTCAGTATGACCACCGCGGGTCAACACGCCGCCCGGCTGCGCGCGCAGCGGGAAGACATGGCCTGGACGGTTGAGATCAGAAGGTTTAGCGCCGTCGGCAATGGCCGCGCGCACGGTGGTCACGCGGTCAGCGGCGGAAACACCGGTGGTGACGCCTGCTGCAGCTTCGATGGTCACGGTAAAGCCGGTGCCGTATGCGCTGGTGTTGTTTTCCACCATCATCGGCAGGTCAAGCTGCTTACGGCGTTCATCGGTCAGGCACAGGCAGACAATGCCGCTGCCGTGGCGAATGGTCAGCGCCATCTGCTCAACGGTCATGGTTTCGGCGGCGAAAATCATGTCGCCTTCGTTTTCACGGTCTTCATCATCAAGCACCATCACACCGCGGCCTTCGCGCAGTGCATTTAAAGCGTGTTCCACACGTTCAAAAGCGGTACCAAAAGAGGAAAGGAGCGTCTGATTCATGGTAAATAAACCTCATTAAAATTATGGTTACCAGAATCAGGGCAGTCTTAGGAGCGCCGGTTTAGCGGCAAAAGTCAACGCAAGCGGATCGAAACCCGACTGAGCCGTTACTCTCTCCCATCCGGACTTTAACCGTCGGCCCCGGAATTACACCGGATCTGCTGACCTTTCTGCTTTCACAGAAAGCGCTCGCGGGCTTTCAACGCTATGGTTGATTTACCGCCGGTGGGGAATTTCGCCCCGCCCTGAGAATAAGCGAGATCACTATAACGCTATTGATTATCATCGGCAATGCATAAGCTTCAAACATTTCTGGTTTATAGGTAGCGTCGATCGCACTACAATGAGCGATAAATCGACCAGAGCAGGAAACCACCATGATTGACCCGAAAAAAATTGAACAAATCGCCCGCCAGGTCCATGAATCGATGCCGAAAGGCCTTCGCGATCTTGGGGAAGATGTCGAGAAAAAGATCCGTCAGGTACTCCAGTCGCAGCTGACCCGCCTGGATTTGGTCAGTCGCGAAGAGTTTGATGTGCAGACGCAGGTGCTGCTGCGCACCCGCGAAAAACTGGCGCTGCTGGAGCAGCGAATCAGCGATCTGGAAAGCCGCGCGGCCGCCCCGACCGTCGAAGAAAAGCAGTAAAAAACAACGGGCCGTCAGGCCCGTTGTTTTATCAGTGTTCCAGCTCTGGCTCCGACGCCGCCTCTTCACTGACCTGACGGCAGTAGAGCTCATACCGTTGGCAAAACCATTCACGCTGAGCTTCATCCATATTGCCGACAATGGCCTGCAGATCAACGGCATGACCTTGTGCATACATTCTGGCGAAACTCAGGGCCAGAAAATCAAAGTTCTTCATTGAATACAGTTCGTGATGATTCATCCGCATACTCCTTCAGCCGTGTGTGTTCTGATTGGTCATATGCTTTCTACTGACTTCAGTATTTATACTTACGCTAACGCTTTCTGTACGAAAAATGCGCTCAGATCGCCTGTTTATTGCGCTGAATCATCTCTGTCATCAATAAATAAGAAAAGCCGGCGATCTTACGATCGTCGGCTTTCTTTGTCGGGCGTTATCCGGGGTTCTTCAGCCGCACGATACGCAGCCCCGATCTCCCAGAACGCCCGCCCGGCGTCACAAATTACTTCCCGCTGTCTTTCTGGATCTTCTTAATGATGTTGGTCGTAGAGCAACCATCTTCAAAGTTCAGCACCAGAACGTCGCCGCCGTTCGCCCAGACTTCCTCGCTACCCGCGATATCTTCCGGCTTATAGTCGCCGCCTTTGACCAACAGGTCCGGCAGAATACCGGCGATGAGGCGCTGCGGCGTATCCTCTTCAAATGAGACGACCCAGTCGACGGCTTCCAGCGCGCCGAGCACAATCATGCGCTGCTCCAGCGGGTTAACCGGACGAGACTCGCCTTTCAGACGTTTGGTCGACGCATCGCTGTTGACCGCAACGATCAGCCGATCGCCGAGCTTACGCGCATTAGCCAGATAAGAAACGTGGCCCGCATGCAGAATGTCAAACACGCCGTTGGTCATCACCACTTTCTCGCCGCGCTTACGCGCCGCCGCAACGGCCTGTTTCAGCTCGTCTTCGTTCATCACGCCGAACCCGGTCTCCGCGCGCCCGCGCACGGCGTTTTCCAGCTCGATAGGTGACACGGTGGATGTCCCCAGCTTGCCGACCACCACGCCAGCCGCCGCGTTGGCAAAGTAGCACGCCTCTTCCAGAGTGTTGCCGGAGGCGAGCGTCGCCGCCAGCACGCCAATCACCGTATCGCCGGCACCGGTGACGTCATACACTTCTTGCGCCTGAGTCGGCATATGCAGCGGCGGACGGCCCGGCTGCAACAACGTCATCCCCTGCTCGGAGCGGGTCACCAGCAGTGCGGAGAGTTCGAAATCCGCAATAATTTTCAGGCCGCGTTCGACAATGTCGGCTTCGTCTTTGCACTTGCCTGCTACGGCTTCGAATTCGGAGAGGTTCGGCGTCAGCAGCGTGGCGCCGCGATAGCGTTCAAAATCGGTGCCTTTCGGATCAATCAGCACCGGTACGCCGGCATCGCGCGCCAGCTTAATCATGGTCTGCACGCTAGCCAGCGCGCCTTTTGCATAATCGGACAACACCAGCGCCCCGATGGTACCCAGCGCCTGCTGAATACGGTCATGCATCGGCTGCGGATCGACGCCGGAGAATCCCTCTTCGAAATCCAGGCGGATCAGCTGCTGGTTGCGCGACAGCACGCGCAGCTTGGTGATGGTCGGGTGAGTCGGCACGGAGACGAAATCGCACTTCACGTTGACATCCGCCAGCGCCTTACTGAGCGCACGCGCGGCGTCATCAATCCCGGTCAGGCCGACCAGACGGGAAGTCGCACCGAGAGAGGCGATGTTCATCGCCACGTTTGCCGCACCGCCGGGACGCTCTTCGATATTTTCCACCTTGACCACCGGTACCGGGGCTTCGGGGGAAATACGGCTGGTGGGACCATACCAGTAGCGGTCCAGCATGACATCGCCAACCACCAACACTCCTGCACGTTCAAACTCCGGCAGCGTTACTTTCATGACTCTCTCCTGCGAGATACAAACTTTGCGCGCGATAATAGCACACCCGGTTTTTTAGTTAAGCCATCAACCACTTCTGCCAGCTGGCGCTCACCTGCTGACGTTCATGGGTAAAGGCGTCCGGGGCGACGTTCCCCGGCTGTTCCTGCAAGGCCAGATGATGCAGCGCATCGCGCAGCGTGGTGTATGCATGGGTCAACGCCCGCGCTTCTTCATCATCCATAATGTCATTTTGCGCCAGCAGTTCCAGAATGCGCACGTTATCAGACCAGCGCGTCAGCTTCGGTTTATCGTGCGCATAGCGTAGGACCAGATACTGGGTAATAAATTCAATGTCGGTAATGCCCCCGGCATCGGCTTTAATATCAAAGCGATCCCGGTGCTTATTGCCGAGATGCGCGCGCATCTTCTCCCGCATTTCCCGTACTTCGGTCTGCAGCGTCTCCCCTTCACGCGGGGTGCTGAGAATATCGCGCCGGATAGTATCAAAACGCACCTGCAGCTCAGGATCGCCATAGACCACGCGGGCGCGCACCAGGGCCTGATGTTCCCAGGTCCAGGCTTCATTTTTCTGATAATCGGCAAACGCATCGGTCGTGGTGACCAGCATACCCGCGGCGCCGGAGGGACGTAAGCGAGCATCCACTTCGTACAGAATCCCCGAGGACGTGCGGGTGCTGAAGAGGTGCATAATGCGCTGAGCCAGGCGCAGATAGAACTGGCGCCCGTCGATTTCGCGCTCCCCGTCGGTCATCACCTCCATCGGACAGTCATGCAGGAACACCAGGTCAAGGTCAGAACTGTAGCCCAGCTCCCAGCCCCCCAGTTTACCGTAGCCGACGACCGCAAAACCGCGCCCCTGACGGTCATGCAGGTGCGTCGGCTGGCCATAACGCGCCACCATCTGCATCCACGCCTGCTGGACCACCGCATCAATCATCGCTTCGGCCAACCACGTTAAGTGATCGCTCACTTTCATCACCGGCAGCGTACCGGCGATATCGGCAGCGGCAATATGCAGCAGCTGTGCCTGCTTAAACTGGCGCAGCGCCTCCAGCTGCTGCTCTTCGTCCTCTTCCGGCACGCGCAACAGATACTGGCGCAGCTCATCGCGATAGGCATCGGTCGCCGTCGGTTGATAGAGGGTATTGGGATCCAGCAGTTCATCCAGCAGCAGCGGATGGCGCGCCAGCTGACTGGCAACCATCGGCGAGGCGGCGCAGAGGCTAATCAGATGTTTCAACGCGCCGGGAAACTCGCTGAGCAATTCCAGATAGGTGGTTCGGGTGACGATACCGGTCAACAGCGGCGTAATCCGCGCCAACGGCACCGGCGCATCGGCCCGCGAGCACACCTCGCTGAGCAGATGCGGCATCAGTTGATCCAGCACCTGGCGCCCGCGCGGGCCGATAGTGCGTTTATCCAGCTCTTTACGGAAATCGGCAATCAGCGCCAGCACGCTGCGACGGTCGTCATCCGCAAGATGGGCCAGCGCCGGGCTGGCGTCATCCTCTTCCAGCGCATCCTGCCACAGCTCGCGCCAGTACTCCTCCAGCTGCTCATCCGGTGATTGCGTTTCATCATCGCCAATCAGCTCGTTGAACACCCGCCGTACGCTGGCCATTTTCTCTTCCAGCTGCGCGGTCAGCGTTTCCCAGTCATCAACATGCATCCCCCACGCCAGGCGAGCGCGATTAAGCGCATCCTGTGGCAGAGTTTGCGTCTGCTCGTCATTGATGCTTTGCAGCAGGTTTTCCAGGCGACGTAAGAACAGGTAGGCATCACGCAACCGGGCGGCATCGCCTTCCGGCAGCAGGTGCAGCTCATCGATCGCCGCCAGCGTCGGAAGCAGCGCCCGCAGCTGGAGCGCCGGTTCGCGTCCGCCGCGGATCAGCTGGAAGACCTGTACGATAAATTCGATTTCGCGGATCCCGCCCGCACCGAGCTTGATATTGTCCTTCAGCCCGCGACGACGAACTTCACGGGCAATCATCCCCTTCATGTTACGCAGCGACTGGATCACGCTGAAGTCGATGTAGCGACGGAAGACGAACGGCCGCAGCATGGCGCGCAGTTCGTTGGCGTAGGTGCCTTCGTTATCGCCCATGATCCGCGCTTTGACCATCGCGTAGCGCTCCCAGTCGCGCCCTTGTTCCTGATAGTAATCTTCCAGCGCGGCAAAGCTCAGCACCAGCGGCCCGCTGTCGCCGAAGGGGCGCAGGCGCATATCAACGCGATAAACAAAGCCATCCTGCGTCGGCTGATCGAGAACTTTAATCAGCCGCTGGCCGAGGCGGGTAAAGAACTGTCCGTTATCCAGCTCGCGGCGCCCGCCGCGGGTTGAGCCATGTTCTGGCCAGGCAAAAATCAGATCGATGTCCGACGAGAAATTGAGTTCGCCTCCGCCCAGTTTCCCCATCCCGAGGATCAGCAGCGGCTGCGCTTTACCTTCGGCACTGGAAGGGGTTCCCCACTCGTTACAGCAGGCGGTGTATAGCCAGTCGCGGGCGGCGACAATCAGCGTCTCCGCCAGCGCGCTTAGCTGCTGCAAACTGCTCTCTTCACTGACCAGCGACAGCGCCTGTGCCCAGGCGATGCGCACCATGATCCGGCGGCGAAACAGGCGCAGCTCACGCATTAGCGCCGCTTCGTCGTTGACCCCGGCCAGGGCGGCCTGTAGCCAGTCGGCATAGTGACGCCACTCCTGCGCCTCGGGGGGCGAGTTTTCAAGCTCGGCCAGCCACTGCGGCTGCGCCACCAGACTCTGCTGGACGAAATCGCTGAACGCCATCACCGACTGCGCCTGCGGACTTAGTGTGGATAATGGAAAATCCGCCGGCAGTCGGTCTACAACCGTCTGCCAGTGCTGCTGTAACTGTGAAGAAAGCGGCATTATAGGGGTCTCCCTGGCCTGAAATTATCGTTTTCCACTATGCAGCCAGAATGGCTCCGCGGCCAGCGCCTGGCGGCGGAAATATTCAATGACGCTACGATCTTTGTGCTCAATCGCACGACGGACCTCCAGCCAGTTCTCCAGCCAGGAGGCAGCAGCATCGGCATAGGCGCCGGCAAGCAGCTGAATACAGTCAATGTCGCGGGCCAGACGCGGCAGCTGGCCGTCGTAATCGTCCCCCAGCGTCTGCTGAAACGCATTTTTTAACTCCGCCGCCGCCCGCGAAAGCTGGATATCGGCGAAACGTTTAAAAGAGCCGGCGATCTTCTTCTGCGCGTTCTCATTTAAAAAGGCGCGCCAGCTGCGGCTCACCAGCCATTCGGTCAAGGCGAGCTTCGCGCTGACTGCGGCAATGCTGAACAGCGCCGACGGATCCTTGCCGGCCTCCGTCAGGACAGCTTCCGCTTCAGCGAGCTGTTCGCGCAGCTGCGCGGTGGCCTTACGCGGCACGATGCCGCCAAACAGCACCAGCGCATGACGTACCCGGGCGATAGCGCGGAGGATTTCTCCTTTTGCCATCGGATTACCGCGGCTCCAGACCTCATCATGATAGAGCCAGTGCGCCAGCGCGTTTTCCAGCGACGCCTCCAGCCCCTGTTCTACGCTGGCTTTTGGCGCCACCTGCAGAACGCCGAATGGCTGCACCGGGCGCGCTTCATTACCCTGGGCAAGATGGTAGCCGCGCGCCGCTTTGCTGAGACTTCCCTGGCGCAGCACGCCGGTTTCCAGCAGACGACGGGCGAGCGCCAGCACATCCTCCGTCTTGCCAGAGAGCAGTTCCAGCTCCAGCTCGCAAATCGCCTCCTGATGCTCAGGGGTTTTCACCTCCCCGCGATCGAGCGCGATTTCAATTTGGCTCTCTCCTTCGCTGAGCACCCATTTTTCACGTTCAAAATCGGTACTGAACAACGGCTGTACGTTTTGCGCCAGCTCCGTGGGCAGTTCGCCCTGCGGCCAGACCTCGGCAGGAAGGCGCTCCAGCGCCAGTTCCGGGCTTTCCAGCGGGATGTTGAATTCCGGACGCTGATGCAATCCGCCCACCACGCGCCCGGCGATTTTCAGGGTCATTTCATACCGACCGCGATCGCCACGGATGCGCAGCCCCATATCGTGACGGCGCAGCCAGTTATCCGCCGTTTCATAGTAAATATTGAGCAATTGACCCGCAGGCGTGTGCTGGGCATTAAGCGCGTTAAGGTGCTGGCGCAATGTTTCCACGCCGCTGTCGGAGACGATAAATTTTAATTCGATTTCTTGAGCCATGACTGAATTCTTCCGCTTCTTTGCGCTGCCGGGAAAATACGGCGAACTATCGCCGATATTTTTTGTCAGTAGATAGTATTTTGCGGCGATTCTCCATGCAATGCGCATTTTGCCGGGCCACCTCCCGGATGTTTCCGATTGTGGCAGAAAACTTTGCGTCGCTATGGCGATGCCACTACTATCGTTCAACTTTTTATGATCAAACGATGACCTGATGCCAAAATTACGCCTTATCACTTTTACTTTGCTGGCGCTCAGCGCCGTCACGGCGGTTCATGCAGAAGAAAAACGCTATGTTTCTGATGAACTGAACACCTGGGTTCGCACGGGGCCGGGCGATAATTATCGTCTTCAGGGCACCATTAACGCCGGGGAAGAAGTTTCTCTGCTGCAGACCAATGACAGCACCGGTTATGCCCAGATCCGCGACGGCAACGGCCGTACCGCCTGGATTCCGCTGAAAGAGCTGAGCACCGAGCCCAGCCTGCGCACCCGCGTGCCGGATCTGGAAAATCAGGTGAAAACCCTGACCGACAAGCTGAATAACATCGACACCACCTGGAATCAGCGCACCGCCGACATGCAGAAAAAGGTCGCCGGCAGCGATACCGTTATCAACGCGCTGAAAGACGAAAACCAAAAGCTGAAAAACGAGCTGGTTGTCGCCCAGAAGAAGGTGAATGCCGCGAATCTGCAGCTGGATGATAAGCAGCGCACCATTATCATGCAGTGGTTTATGTACGGCGGCGGCGTGCTTGGCGTCGGACTGCTGCTCGGTCTGGTGCTGCCGCATCTGGTCCCGAGCCGTAAACGTAAAGACCGGTGGATGAACTAATTCGTCTTCTCTGCCAGACTTACGTATCATCTTGAGCAAAGTGGATACGGGAGAGTCAGGCGTGAAGATTTATCTGGTCGGTGGTGCAGTTCGGGATGCGTTATTAGGGCTACCGGTCAAAGACAGAGATTGGGTCGTGGTGGGTGCCACACCTGAGCAGTTGCTTGATGCGGGCTACCAGCAGGTAGGCCGCGATTTCCCCGTATTTCTGCACCCGAAAAGCCGGGAAGAGTATGCTCTGGCACGTACTGAGCGTAAATCGGGTTCCGGCTACACCGGTTTTACCTGCTATGCCGCCCCGGACGTCACGCTGGAACAGGATCTGCTGCGCCGCGATCTGACGGTCAATGCGCTGGCTCAAGATACCGATGGCCTGATTATCGATCCCTACGGCGGCCAGGCCGATTTGCGTCTGCGCCTGCTGCGCCACGTCTCACCCGCCTTCAGCGAAGACCCGCTGCGCGTTCTGCGCGTGGCGCGCTTCGCCGCCCGCTATGCCCACCTGGGCTTTCGTATTGCCGACGAAACCATGGCGCTGATGCGTGCCATGGCCGACGCCGGCGAACTGGCGCATCTGACGCCGGAACGCGTCTGGAAGGAGACGGAAAACGCCCTTGGCACCCGTAATCCCCAGGTCTTTTTCCAGACCTTGCGCGACTGCCACGCGCTCGGCGTGCTGTTCCCGGAAATTGACGCGCTGTACGGCGTTCCGGCACCGGCTAAATGGCACCCGGAAATCGACACCGGTGTACATACGCTGATGACCCTGACGATGGCGGCAATGCTGTCGCCGGAAATTGACGTTCGCTTTGCAACGCTATGCCACGATCTCGGCAAAGGGCTGACGCCAAAAGCGCTCTGGCCGCGCCACCACGGCCACGGTCCGGCAGGCGTCAGGCTGGTCGAGCAGCTCTGCGCCCGCCTGCGCGTGCCGAACGACATTCGCGATCTGGCGAAGCTGGTCGCCGAATTCCACGACCTGATTCATACCCTGCCGATACTGCAGCCCAAAACGCTGGTCAAACTGTTTGATAATATCGACGCCTGGCGTAAGCCGCACCGGGTCATGCAAATCGCCTTAACCAGTGAAGCGGATGTGCGCGGACGTACCGGATTCGAAGCCCGCGATTATCCGCAGGGACGCCTGCTGCTTGAAGCCTGGGAGATAGCCCAATCGGTCTCTACGAAAGAGGTGGTTGCTCAGGGCTTTAAAGGGCCGGAGATTCGTGAGGAGCTGACGCGGCGCCGCATTCTGGCCGTCGCGAAGTGGAAGGAAGAGCGCTGCCCTCAGCCTTGCGACTGAGGGCCCGGTTTTACCGGCGCTTCAAACTCAGAAGAAGATAACGTAAACCACTGCCGCGACGACAAAACGGTAGATGGCAAACGGGATAAACGAGATACGTTTAATCAGCTGCAGGAAGGTTTTAATCGCGATCAGCGCCACGATGAACGCCATAATAAAGCCGACGGCAAACATCGGAATATCGCTGGCGTTGAGGAAACCGATGCTCTTATACACATCCAGCACGGTCGCCCCCATCATCATCGGCACCGCCAGCAGGAAGGAGAACTCTGACGCCGCATAGCGGCTTACGCCCATCAGCATCCCACCGGAAATAGTCGCACCGGAGCGAGAGAAGCCGGGCCACAGCGCCAGGCACTGGAAGCAGCCGATGATAAATGCCTGACGATAGGTCATATCATCAATGCCGACGGCACGCGGCTGTTTTGGCTTCAGCACTTCCGCCGCGATCAGCAGCAAGCCACCCACGATCAGCGCATACATGACGTTGACCGGGTTGAACAACGATTTGATGGTATCGTGGAACAACAGGCCCAGCACCACCGCCGGAACCATCCCGAGTAAAATATGAATCAGCGATAAACGGCCGCTTCCCTGGCCTTCATGTTCCGGTGGTTTACCGAAATGAATACCGATCAGACCAAACAGACGACGCCAGAACATGACGACAACAGCAAGAATAGAACCTAACTGAATGACCACCTCAAAAGTATTTGCCGTCTCGCCTTCAAAACCCAGAAGATGGCCGACAATAATCATATGGCCAGTACTGGAAACAGGTAAAAATTCCGTTAACCCTTCAACCACACCCAATATTGCCGCCACCAGCAGCGAGTGTATATCGCTCATCCAATAAACCCTTTAAAAGTAAAATGAAAAAACCAGATACGCTGAACCATTCCATCAGGTGATATTGATGCGGCCAGTCTGGAGACGGACGGCGCAGGAAACCGGAGCGTACACGGAGTACGCGTAAATTTCGAGTGCTGTCCTGACCCTGAGCGGCAATTAAATATCCCGATAGCCGGATCCTGTGACCGGTATAAACTCAATTTGTTTAACGAGTATGACCTGAAAAGTTTTGTTTCAGATTAAGGCTACGTCCGACTGCGCTCGATAATCACGCCCACGTTTGCCGCCCGGGCAACGGCGCCCGGTTTGCTGACTTTAATCCGCACCCACGGCGAGGGGAATTTTTCCAGCAGCAGATCGGCAATCTCTTCCGCGACGCGTTCAACCAGCGCAAAACGCCCGCCTTCAACGTGACCAATCACCAGCTCGCTGATATCAGCATAGCTGAGGCAATCATTGACATCATCACTGCTTGCCGCTTTGCGGTTGTCCCACGCCATTTCGATATCGAACACCAGCTTCTGTTCAATGGTTTGTTCCCAGTCGTAAACACCGATAGTGGTGATTACCGAAAGTTGCTCTATAAATACAATATCCATCACGACCTGCCTGCTTTTTGGCTAAACCGGATACCACTTCCGGCGAATTATGCGTATTATCCACAGATGCAAAGACATCCCCTAAATAATTCGCATTGCAGGAAAGCAGCGGCGCAGCAAGCGTTCTGGCTCAATGCACGCTCCGATGACGGCACGAAAGAAGTGCGCCAGCGCATCAGCGACGCGAAGGAGAGCGGGGACAAAATGACATTTTCAAAATGGAACAGCTGATGAGTGCAATCGCGCCTGGACTGGTTATCCTTGCCTACCTCTGCGGCTCAATTTCCAGCGCCATTCTGGTGTGTCGTCTCGCTGGCCTGCCCGACCCTCGCGATAGCGGTTCCGGCAATCCTGGGGCGACAAACGTACTACGAATTGGCGGCAAGGGAGCAGCCGTAACGGTTCTTATTTTTGATGTGCTCAAAGGCATGCTGCCCGTCTGGGGTGCCTGGGCGCTCGGCCTGACGCCTTTCTGGCTGGGCCTGGTCGCCATTGCGGCCTGCGTAGGCCATATCTGGCCGGTATTCTTTAACTTCCGCGGTGGTAAAGGCGTGGCGACCGCTTTCGGCGCAATCGCCCCCATCGGCTGGGATTTGACCGGCGTGATGGCGGGTACCTGGCTGCTGACCATCCTGCTCAGCGGCTATTCGTCGCTGGGGGCTATTGTCAGCGCGCTGATTGCCCCCTTCTACGTCTGGTGGTTCAAACCGCAGTATACCTTCCCGGTCTCTATGCTCTCCTGCCTGATTCTGCTTCGCCATCACGACAATATTCAGCGTCTGTGGCGCCGCCAGGAAACCAAAATCTGGTCCCGACTGAAAAAGAACAAAAAAACGCCTGAGCAGAAATAATCTTGCGCCCGGTGGCTCACGCCGGGCCCCCTTTATCCCGACATTCTCTTTGAATTGCCCTTTTTGGCAGCCAATCATTCTGAACCCACCGCTCAGCAAAAGATAATCATTTCACAACAATCACTTAGCTATGTCTTATAACCAAAAATAATTTATCCCTGCCTGCCACGATGTTTACTCTGAATCCTTTATAAAACAGCACAGAACAACATCATGACAGACGTAATCAACGCGGATCCGGCCGTAGCGGCGGGATCGCCTGGCGGGGAAGTACAGTGGATACGCGGCGCGGCCGATGTATCGCGTTTAATTAATGAGGGCAGCAGCGGGCGCAATAATGCGCGTATCGTCATGGGTATCGCCCTCGGCGGTATTTTTCTTGATGCCTACGATCTGGGCTCCCTGGCCTTCGGCCTGAAAGATATTACCCGCGAGTTCAATCTGACCCCTGCCGGTACCGGAATGGTGGCATCGGCCATCACCTTCGGGGCAATCGTCGGCGCGCTGCTGGGCGGCTACCTGACGGATAAAATCGGCCGCTACCGCGTCTTTATGGCCGATATGCTGTTTTTTGTGGTGGCCGCGATCGCCTGCGCGCTGGCCCCCAACGAATATGTGCTGACCGGCGCCCGTTTTGTCATGGGCCTCGGCGTCGGTATCGATCTGCCGGTGGCGATGGCCTTCCTGAGCGAGTTCTCAAAGCTTAAGGGGCCGGGCAACAAAGCGGCCAGCGTCGCCATGTGGTGCCCGACGTGGTATGCCGCCATCAGCATCTCGTATCTGCTGGTGCTCTTGTTCTACGCCGTGCTGCCAGAAAGCCACAGCGACTGGCTATGGCGGCTGATTCTGGGCTTCGGCGCGGTACCTGCGCTGGTGATTATCGCCATTCGCAGCCGCTATATGAGCGAATCACCGGTGTGGGCCGCCAATCAGGGTAACCTGCGCGACGCCGCCGCCATTCTCCGCAAGGCCTATAACATCAACGCCCACGTGGCGCAGGACGCGCTGGATAACCCGACGCCGGTGGTGAAAAAAGCGCAGTGGAGCAACTATTTCCGTCTGTTCCAGGGCGTCTATCTGCGGCGAACCACCCTCGCCACGCTGCTGTCGGTGGTCTCTTCCTTTGCCTATAACGCCGTCGCCTTCGGCCTGCCGGTGATCATCTCCAGCTTCTTTGTTCAGTCGATGCTGACCACGATTGTGATCTCGCTGGCGCTGAATCTGCTCTTCGCCTTTGTCGGCGGTCTGCTGGCGGTTCGGCTGGTGCCGCGTTTAGGGGCCTGGAAGATGTCGCTGGCGGGCTACAGCTGCCAGCTGGCGGCACTGCTGGGGCTGGCGCTGATCGGCCGTCCGCACGGCGCGGGCGAAGGCATCGCGGCCGTGGCGATGCTGGCGCTGTTCCTGTTCGGCCAGGGGTTTGGCCCCGGCGCCCACACCATGACCTTTGCCTCGTTGAGCTATCCGACCTCACTGCGCGGCGTCGGCGTTGGCCTGAATCAGACCCTGATGCGCAGCAGCTCAACCCTGTCGCTGTTCCTCTTCCCGCTGCTGGTTGCAGCCCTGGATACCCAGGTCTTTTGGATTATCGCCGCCGCGCCGCTGATTGGCCTGCTGTCGCTGCTCGCGATTCGCTGGGAACCGTCGGGTTATGACATTGACGCCGAGGATTATCAGGCGTAATAATCTTTTCGCTAAACGGCCGCCGCTCAGGCGGCTGTTTTCTTGTTTTTAATTCATAAGCTTTTCATATGATCGAGATACTTTCGCGCCGATCAATACTCATCGCTGCTGTTTTATCTTGATTTTGCAGGGGCGTAACAACATTGCACAGCACCGTGTTACCAGAGAATAAAAAAGGCTGGCAGGCTACGCTGGACCTTCATTTTCAACATCGCGGCGGCAAAACGGTACTCACCTCCGCCCGTCATGTCGGTCCGCTCACCGTCCAGCGTCCCTTTTACCCCGAAGACGATACCTGTCATCTCTATTTACTCCACCCGCCGGGCGGGATCGTTGGAGGCGACGAGCTAACGATTCGCGCCGCTCTCGATAGCGGCTGCCACACGTTAATCACCATGCCCGGCGCCAGTAAATTTTACCGCAGCAGCGGCGCGCAGGCCCATTTACATCAGCGCCTGACGCTGGCGGAACGCTCGACGCTGGAGTGGTTGCCGCAGGACGCGATTTTCTTTCCGGGCGCCCGGGCCAGTCTGCACACCGCCTTTCACCTTTGCGCCTCCAGCACGCTGCTGGCCTGGGATCTGCTGTGCCTTGGCCGCCCGGTCATCGGCGAAAACTTTAGCCATGGCGCCCTCAGCAACCGTCTTGAAGTATGGATGGATGATGCTCCGCTGCTGATCGAACGCCTGCACCTGGCCGACGGGCGTCTGGCCAGCGTGGCGCAATACCCGTGGGTCGGTACTCTGCTGTTCTATCCCGCCAGCGAAGCCCTGCTTGACGGCGTGCGGGAACGACTCACGACGCTAGGAAATTATGCCGGCGCCACGCTGACTGACGGCCTGCTGACGGTGCGCTTTTTAAGTGACGATAACTTACTTTGCCAGCGGGCGATGCGTGATATCTGGCGGTTTATGCGCCCGCATCTGACCGGAAAGTCCCCGGTCCTTCCCCGAATCTGGTTGACCTGAGAGAACGCTATGGAACTGACCCCCAGAGAGAAAGACAAGCTGCTGTTGTTTACCGCCGCGCTGGTGGCGGAACGTCGCCTGGCCCGCGGCCTGAAGCTGAACTACCCGGAAGCCGTGGCCTTAATCAGCGCCTTTATTATGGAAGGCGCCCGCGACGGTAAAAGCGTGGCGGCGCTGATGGAAGAAGGCCGCCACGTGTTAAGCCGCGAGCAGGTCATGGAAGGCGTACCCGAAATGATCCCCGACATCCAGGTCGAGGCCACCTTCCCGGATGGCTCGAAGCTGGTCACCGTCCACAACCCGATTATCTGAGGTTTCGCGATGATCCCAGGTGAATACAAGGTGCAACCCGGCCAGATAGCTCTGAACGTTGGCCGCGCCACCCGCAGCATTATCGTTGAGAATCATGGCGACCGGCCGATTCAGGTTGGCTCGCATTACCATTTTGCCGAGGTCAACCCGGCGCTGAAATTTGATCGGGCGCAGGCCACCGGCTACCGCCTGAACATCGCCGCTGGCACCGCGGTCCGCTTTGAGCCGGGGCAAAAACGTGAAGTGGAGCTGGTCGCGCTCGCCGGTCGTCGCGCGGTATACGGCTTTCGCGGCGAGGTGATGGGGAATCTGGAGGCAAACAATGAGTGATATTTCACGTCAGGCTTATGCTGACATGTTTGGCCCCACCACCGGCGATAAAGTGCGCCTGGCGGACACCGAACTGTGGATCGAGGTCGAAGACGATCTGACCACCTACGGCGAAGAGGTCAAGTTCGGCGGCGGCAAGGTCATCCGTGACGGTATGGGCCAGGGGCAAATGCTCGCTGACGACTGTGTCGATCTGGTGCTGACCAATGCGCTGATCGTCGATCACTGGGGGATCGTTAAAGCCGATATCGGCATCAAAGACGGGCGGATCCTGGCGATCGGCAAAGCGGGCAATCCCGATATCCAGCCTGGCGTCAATATCCCCATTGGCGCGGCGACGGAAGTGATTGCCGCCGAAGGCAAAATAGTCACCGCCGGCGGCGTCGATACCCATATCCACTGGATCTGTCCGCAGCAGGCGGAAGAGGCGCTGGTCTCCGGCGTCACCACCATGGTCGGCGGCGGCACCGGCCCGGCCGCGGGGACGCATGCCACCACCTGCACGCCGGGTCCGTGGTACATCTCGCGGATGCTGCAGGCGGCAGACAGTCTGCCGGTGAATATCGGTCTGCTGGGCAAAGGCAACGGCTCGAACCCGGACGCGCTACGCGAACAGGTCGCGGCAGGCGTTATCGGCCTGAAAATTCATGAAGACTGGGGCGCCACGCCGGCAGCCATCAACTGCGCGCTGACGGTTGCCGACGAAATGGATATTCAGGTGGCGCTGCACAGCGATACCCTGAACGAATCCGGCTTTGTGGAAGATACGCTGGCGGCGATCGCCGGGCGAACCATCCACACGTTTCATACCGAAGGGGCCGGCGGCGGCCATGCGCCGGATATTATTACCGCCTGCGCACACCCCAATATTTTGCCCTCTTCAACCAACCCGACGCTGCCCTATACCGTCAACACCATCGACGAACATCTGGATATGCTGATGGTCTGCCACCATCTCGATCCGGATATCGCCGAAGACGTGGCGTTTGCCGAATCGCGTATCCGCCGGGAAACCATCGCGGCAGAAGATGTTCTGCACGATCTCGGCGCCTTCTCGCTGACATCGTCTGATTCGCAGGCGATGGGCCGCGTCGGCGAAGTCGTTCTGCGTACCTGGCAGGTCGCGCATCGGATGAAGGTCCAGCGCGGGCCGCTGGCGGAAGAACGCGGCGATAACGACAACTTCCGCGTGAAGCGCTATATCGCCAAGTACACCATTAATCCGGCGCTGACCCACGGTATCGCCCATGAAGTCGGATCGATTGAAGTCGGCAAGCTGGCGGATCTCGTGCTGTGGTCCCCGGCGTTTTTCGGCGTTAAGCCCGCCACGGTGATCAAGGGCGGGATGATCGCCATTGCACCGATGGGCGACATCAACGCCTCGATTCCGACGCCGCAGCCGGTGCACTACCGCCCGATGTTCGGCGCGCTGGGCAGCGCTCGCCATCACTGTCGCCTCACCTTCCTGCCGCAGGCGGCGGTCGACAGCGGCGTGGCGCAGCGTCTGAATCTGCAGAGCGCCACGGCGGTAGTGAAAGGCTGCCGGACGGTACAAAAGACCGACATGATCCATAACGGCCTGCAGCCCAATATCACCGTCGACGCGCAAACCTATGAAGTGCGTATCGATGGCGAGCTGATTACCAGCGAACCGGCAGATGTCCTGCCGATGGCGCAACGTTATTTTCTGTTTTAAGGAGTCCGGATGCTCTATCTGACCCAACGAGTGGATTCACCTGGCAAACTGACCGCCAGCCTTACGCTACCGATCGATGTACGGGTGAAAAGTCGTATCAAAGTCACCCTCAACGATGGTCGCGAAGCCGGTTTGTTGTTGCCGCGCGGCCTGCTGCTACGCGGTGGGGATGTGCTCAGCAATGAAGACGGCAGCGAATTTGTGCAAATTATCGCCGCAGATGAAGGCGTGTCCGTGGTGCATTGTGACGATCCGTTCACGCTGGCGAAAGCCTGCTATCACCTCGGTAACCGCCACGTTCCGCTGCAAATTATGCCCGGAGAGCTGCGCTATCACCACGACCATGTGCTGGACGATATGCTGCGCCAGTTCGGCCTGGAGGTCACTTTCGCCCATCTGCCTTTTGAACCGGAAGCCGGCGCCTACGCCAGCGAAAGCCACGGCCATAGCCATAGCCACGGTCATAGTCACGATCATGGCCACGATCATCATCACGAGCACAGTCACTAAATGCCAACGTCGGAAAAACGCCTGCGGTTGATGCAGCTGGCCAGCAGCAACCTCCCGGTCGGCGGCTATAGCTGGTCGCAAGGGCTGGAGTGGGCGGTGGAAGCGGGCTGGGTGCCCGATGCCGCCGCTTTTGAACGCTGGCAGCTGCAGCAGATGGAACAGAGCTTTTTTACCGTCGATCTTCCTCTGTTCGCCCGGCTGTATCGGGCATGCGAAAACGACGATCTGCCGTCAGCACAGCGCTGGACCGCCTGGCTGCTCGCCTGTCGTGAGACCCGCGAACTGCGTGAAGAAGAGCGTAATCGCGGCGCGGCCTTTGCCCGTCTGCTGGCCGACTGGCAGCCGGATTGCCCGCCGGCGTGGCGCGTTTTGTGTCGGCAAAGCCAGCTCGCCGGCATGGCGTGGCTCGGCGTACGTTGGCAAATCGCGCTTCCCGACCTGGCGCTGAGCCTTGGCTACAGCTGGATCGAGAGCGCGGTCATGGCCGGCGTTAAGCTGGTTCCTTTCGGCCAGCAGGCGGCCCAGCAGCTGATTTTACGCCTGTGCGATCGCTACGCGGCGGATATGACCTGCGCTCTTGCGGCGCCGGATAGCGCGATAGGTTCATCCACGCCGCTGGCCGCCATTGCTTCCGCCCGGCATGAAACCCAGTATTCCCGATTATTCCGTTCCTAGGAGAGAGTATGCATAACTACAAACACCCGCTGCGCGTCGGCGTCGGCGGCCCGGTCGGTTCCGGGAAAACGGCCCTGCTGGAAGCGCTGTGTAAAGCCATGCGTGACAGCTGGCAGTTAGCCGTCGTCACCAACGACATCTACACCAAAGAAGATCAGCGTATTCTCACCGAAGCGGGCGCGCTGGCGCCGGAGCGCATCGTCGGCGTCGAAACCGGCGGATGTCCACATACCGCGATCCGCGAAGACGCCTCCATGAACCTGGCGGCGGTAGAAGCGCTGAGCGAAAAGTTCGGCAACCTCGATCTGATCTTTGTTGAAAGCGGCGGCGATAACCTGAGCGCCACCTTCAGTCCGGAGCTGGCGGACCTGACCATCTACGTCATTGACGTTGCGGAAGGGGAAAAGATCCCGCGCAAAGGCGGGCCGGGGATCACAAAGTCGGACTTCCTGGTGATCAACAAAACCGACCTTGCACCGTATGTGGGCGCATCGCTGGAGGTGATGGAGCGCGATACGATGCGTATGCGCGGCGACCGCCCGTGGACCTTTACCAACCTGAAAAGCGGCGATGGCCTGAACAACATCATCGCTTTCCTTGTCGACAAAGGCATGCTGCGCTAAGCGTCCCTGCACCATCCGGGCGCACCTGCGTCCGGATGGTGCACATCCTGCCCCCTCTTTATTCATCCCCGCCCCGCCAACGCCCGCCGCAGCTGTTCTACGAAGTGGCATAAGGTTTGCTAATTCCTGTCATGCCTGATCATTAAGGAATGACTATGTCATCACTGGATATTAAAACTGAGTTACCTGCCCAGACCGGAACATCCGGCTCCAGAGAAACCCTGGAAGACTATACACTCCGCTATGCTCCGCTGAGCTTCCGCCGTTGGGGACCCGGCGTCGTCGCCGTGACTGCGCTGGGCGGTATCGCCTATCTGGCGGACTTCTCCATCGGCGCCAGCATCGGCATGGCATGGGGCACCACCAACGCGATTTACGCCATCCTGCTGGCGGCGCTGGTGATCTTCCTCACCGGGATCCCGCTGGCGATTACCGCCGCCCGCTATAACATCGATCTCGACTTAATCACCCGCAGCGCCGGATTCGGCTATTTTGGTTCGGTCATCACCAGCATTATCTTCGCAGGCTTCACCTTTATCTTCTTCGCCCTTGAAGGCTCGATTATGGCCCAGGGGCTGCTGGTTGGATTAGGGATCCCGCTGTGGATGGGCTATCTCATCGCCACCCTGATGGTGCTGCCGCTGGTCGTTTACGGTATGAAAGCACTGACCCGCCTGCAGGTGTGGACCACGCCGCTGTGGCTGGTGCTGATGGTGGTGCCGGTGGCCTGGCTGATTGCCAAAGACCCGGCGCTGGTGGACGGCTTTATGCACTTCGCCGGCAAGAATAACGCGGCGCAGGTTGATTTAACTGCCATTATGCTCGGCGCCGGCGTCTGCCTGTCGCTGATTATGCAGATCGGCGAGCAGATCGATTACCTGCGCTTTATGCCGCCAAAAACGGCAGAGAACAGCAAAAGCTGGTGGCTGGCGGTCTTTTCCGCAGGCCCAGGCTGGGTGATATTAGGCGCAATTAAACAGATCATCGGCGCCTTCCTCGGCTTCTATCTGCTGACCCGCTTCCCGGCGGTGCACAATACCGAACCGGTACAGCAGTTCGTCAGCGTCTTTGATAACCTGGTACCCGGCTGGCTGGCGTTAACCCTGGCCGTCGTGCTGGTGGTCATTTCACAGATTAAAATCAACGTCACCAACGCCTATTCTGGCTCGCTGGCGTGGACCAGCGCCTGGACGCGCACCACCAAACGCTATCCGGGGCGGATTATCTTCGTCATCGTCAACCTCGCCATCGCGCTGGCGCTGATGGAGGGCGATATGTTCAGCGCGCTGTCGTGGATTCTTGGTTTCTACTCTAACTTTGCCATTGCCTGGGTGGTGGTGGTTGCCACCGATATCACCGTCAACAAAGGCCTGCTCAGGCTCGCCCCGGCGCAGCCAGAATATCGTCGCGGAATGATCTATAACGTTAACCCGGTGGGCGTGGTTTCGTTTGCTCTGGCGGCCGGGCTCTCCATCTGCGCCTTCTTCGGTCTGCTCGGCGCCACGCTGGCGCCCTTCTCGCCGCTGATTGCGCTGGTCGTGGCGCTGGTGATGACACCGCTGATGGGTATCCTCACCGGCGGGCGCTACTACATCAAGCAGTACGATGACGGGATTAGCGAGCCGCGCTACGACGCGCAGGGCAATGCGTCCATCACCGTTTACCAGTGCGTCAGCTGTGAAGAAGAGTACGAACGTCCGGACGTCATGCACTCGCACAAACATCAGGGCGCGATTTGCTCGCTGTGTAAAAGTATGGAGTAAAGCAGAAAGGCAGGCCGACAGAATGTCGGCCTGTGATGCAGATTACGCCGCCGGCAGTTCAGCGAGCGGCCAGCGCGGACGGACGGTCACGCCGAGATCCGGCTTAGCGCCGGTACGCAGGCGAACCATCCCGGCATAGGCGATCATCGCGCCGTTATCGGTGCAGAACTCCGGACGCGCATAGAACACTTCGCCGCCACGCTTTGCCATCATCTCCGCCAGCTTCGCGCGCAACGTGCGGTTGGCGCTCACGCCACCGGCCATCACCAGGCGTTTAAAGCCGGTCTGCTCCAGCGCGCGACGACACTTAATCATCAGCGTATCCACCACCGCATCTTCAAACGCACGGGCGATATCTGCACGGGTCTGCTCATCGTCGTCGTTATTGCGAATGGTGTTAGCCGCAAAGGT
Source organism: Klebsiella sp. YJ (assembly GCF_002108615.1). Taxonomy (NCBI): domain Bacteria; kingdom Pseudomonadati; phylum Pseudomonadota; class Gammaproteobacteria; order Enterobacterales; family Enterobacteriaceae; genus Klebsiella; species Klebsiella sp. YJ. The sequence continues at coordinate 179,447 of NZ_MTEG01000006.1, read as the reverse complement.
TTTCAGGCCGGAGAAGCTGAAATCCAGACCGGGACGGTCGGTCATCGGACGGGGGAAAACAAATCGTCCTTCTTTGCCCTGAGCCGCCATCTTAGACAGCATCGGGCCGCCGGGATAATCGAGCCCCAGCAGCTTCGCGGTTTTATCAAACGCTTCCCCGGCCGCATCATCGATAGACTCGCCGAGCAGTTCGTACTGACCAATACCGGTGACGCTAATCAGCTGGGTATGGCCGCCAGAGACCAGCAGCGCCACAAACGGGAATGCGGGGGGATTATCTTCCAGCATCGGCGCCAGCAGATGCCCTTCCATATGGTGCACCGGAACCGCTGGCACGTTCCAGGCAAACGCCAGTGACCGCCCTACCGTTGCGCCGACCAGCAGCGCGCCGACCAGGCCGGGACCTGCGGTATAGGCCACGGCATCGATCTCTTTTGCCGTCAGCCCGGCCTCTTTCAACGCCGCCTGAATCAGCGGAACGGTTTTACGCACGTGGTCGCGCGAAGCCAGCTCAGGCACCACCCCGCCGTAGTCAGCATGTAATTTCACCTGACTATACAATTGATTGGCTAGCAGGCCTTTTTCGTCGTCATAAATGGCGATGCCGGTTTCATCGCAGGATGTTTCAATACCCAGTACACGCATGTCTTGTTTTACCTCGCTCTAATACCGCGCAGTTTAGGACCAATGCGGGTTGATGTATACCCTCAGCGTGCCTGGTTGGCGCAGCGAGGCAACCGGGGCGCCCCGAAAACCCGCCCGGCCGCACGTTGCCCGCCATGCGGCGCCAGAAAGGCCTGCAGGCGGCGAAGATAAAACTTTGTTCGCCCCAGGAACAACCCTCGTGTATACTCCTCACCCTTATAAAAGTCCTTTCAAAAAAGGCAGCGGTGCTTTACAAAGCAGCAGCAATTGCAGTAAAATTCCGCACCATTTTGAAATAAGCTGGCGTTGATGCCAGCAGCAAACCGAATTAATCAAAGGTGAGAGGCACATGCCGGTAATTAAAGTACGTGAAAACGAGCCGTTCGACGTAGCTCTGCGTCGCTTCAAGCGTTCCTGTGAGAAAGCAGGTGTTCTGGCGGAAGTTCGTCGTCGTGAGTTCTATGAAAAACCGACTACCGAACGTAAGCGCGCTAAAGCTTCTGCAGTGAAACGTCACGCGAAGAAACTGGCTCGCGAAAACGCACGCCGCACTCGTCTGTACTAATCTGTTGAGGGCCAACGCCCTCAATTCAGACTGAGTTGTTGTTGTAAGGCCGTGCTTCCGGAAGGAATGCGCGGCTTATTTTCGTTTATGCATTAGCAGATACACCGCATCATGAAAGAACGTATTCAGCATAGGCTGAGGCCGTCTGGTGATCGTGTGTATAGTTTACGGGGCCTATGGCTGGACGAATCCCACGCGTATTTATCAATGATCTGCTGGCGCGCACCGACATCGTCGATCTCATCGACGCGCGGGTAAAGCTCAAAAAGCAGGGCAAGAACTACCACGCGTGCTGTCCATTCCATAACGAAAAAACCCCCTCTTTTACCGTCAACGGTGAAAAACAGTTTTATCACTGCTTTGGTTGCGGTGCGCACGGCAACGCCGTCGACTTCCTGATGAACTACGACAAACTCGAGTTCGTGGAGACGGTCGAAGAGCTGGCCGCCATGCACAACCTCGAAGTGCCATACGAAGCAGGCAACGGACCGAGTCAAATAGAGCGCCATCAGCGGCAAAGTCTCTATCAATTGATGGACGGTCTGAATGCGTTTTATCAACAGTCTCTGCTGCAACCCGCCGCCGACCCTGCGCGCCAGTATCTGGCGAAACGTGGCTTAAGCAGCGAGGTCATTGCGCGCTTCGCGATTGGCTACGCCCCACCCGGTTGGGATAACGTCTTAAAACGTTTTGGCGGCAATCAAGAAAACCGCCAGTCGCTTATCGATGCCGGCATGCTGGTGACGAACGATAAGGGGCGCAGTTACGACCGCTTCCGCGAACGGGTGATGTTCCCTATCCGCGATAAGCGAGGCCGGGTGATTGGTTTTGGTGGTCGCGTGCTGGGTGATGCCCTGCCGAAATACCTTAACTCTCCGGAAACCGATATTTTCCATAAGGGCCGTCAGCTGTACGGCCTGTATGAAGCGCAGCAGGATAACGCCGAACCACCGCGTTTGCTGGTTGTCGAAGGCTATATGGACGTCGTGGCACTGGCGCAGTACGACATCAACTACGCCGTCGCGTCGCTGGGGACCTCGACCACCGCCGACCATATTCAGCTTTTGTTCCGGGCGACCAATCAGGTCATCTGCTGTTACGACGGCGACCGGGCTGGCCGCGATGCCGCCTGGCGGGCGCTGGAAACGGCGCTGCCGTACATGACCGATGGTCGTCAGCTACGCTTTATGTTTCTGCCCGACGGCGAAGACCCGGATACGCTGGTGCGTAAAGAGGGGAAAGCGGCGTTTGAAGCGCGGATGGAGCAGGCTCAGCCGCTCTCCACGTTTTTGTTCAACAGCCTGCTGCCGCAGGTCGATTTGAGCACCCCGGACGGGCGCGCGCAGCTCAGTACCTTAGCGCTGCCGCTCATCACCCAGGTACCGGGCGAAACGCTGCGCATTTATTTGCGTCAGGAGCTGGGCAACAAGCTGGGGATTTTAGATGACGCTCAGCTTGAACGTTTAATGCCAAAACAGACAGAAAGTGGAGCTCCACGCCCCGCGCCGCAGCTAAAACGCACGACCATGCGTATACTGATAGGACTGCTGGTGCAAAACCCGGATTTGGCGCCGCTGGTTCCGCCTTTAGAGGGCCTGGATCAGCGCAAAATTCCCGGGCTTGGCCTGTTCAGCGAACTGGTCAAAACCTGTTTGTCTCAGCCAGGTCTGACCACCGGGCAACTTTTAGAACAGTATCGCGGTACAAATGAGGCCGCAACCCTTGAAAAACTGTCGATGTGGGACGATATAGCAGATAAAGATATCGCGGAAAAAACCTTCACCGACGCGCTCAACCATATGTTTGATTCACTGCTCGAACTGCGGCAAGAAGAGTTGATAGCTCGCGACCGCACGCACGGTTTAAGCAGTGAAGAACGCCGGGAACTCTGGACCATCAGTCAGGAGCTGGCAAAAAAATGAATTGCACGGCTTAAGTGCCGAATATCGTTCGGGAAGCCCCCGACAGCCGCGCTGAGGCGCAGCGGCAATAATATAAGTACGCCCTCGCTTTAAATGTTGGCAGTTTGTCTGTCGACACCAATCAAACGAATTAAGTGTGGATACCGTCTTATGGAGCAAAACCCGCAGTCACAGCTGAAGCTTCTTGTCCAACGTGGTAAGGAGCAAGGCTATCTGACCTATGCCGAGGTCAATGACCATCTGCCGGAAGATATCGTCGACTCCGATCAGATCGAAGACATCATCCAAATGATCAATGACATGGGCATTCAGGTGATGGAAGAAGCACCGGATGCCGATGATCTGCTGCTGGCTGAAAACAGCAACAACACCGACGAAGATGCAGAAGAAGCTGCTGCACAGGTGTTGTCCAGTGTTGAATCTGAAATCGGACGTACAACCGATCCGGTGCGCATGTACATGCGCGAAATGGGTACCGTAGAACTGCTGACGCGTGAAGGCGAAATCGACATCGCCAAACGTATTGAAGATGGGATCAACCAGGTTCAGTGCTCCGTTGCTGAATATCCGGAAGCCATTACCTATCTGCTGGAGCAGTACGACCGCGTTGAAGCTGAAGAAGCGCGCCTGTCCGATCTGATCACCGGTTTCGTCGATCCTAACGCCGAAGAAGACCTGGCGCCAACCGCGACGCACGTCGGCTCTGAACTCTCTCAGGAAGAGATGGATGACGACGAAGACGAAGATGAAGAAGAAGACGACGACAGCAGCGATGACGACAACAGCATCGACCCTGAGCTGGCGCGCGAGAAATTCGCTGAGCTGCGCACGCAGTACGAGCTGACCCGCGATACCATCAAAGCGAAAGGTCGTAGCCACGCCGCAGCGCAGGAAGAAATTCTCAAGCTGTCCGAAGTGTTCAAACAGTTCCGCCTGGTACCGAAACAGTTCGATTACCTGGTCGGCAGCATGCGTAGCATGATGGATCGCGTCCGTACTCAGGAACGCATCATCATGAAACTGTGCGTCGAACAGTGCAAAATGCCGAAGAAGAACTTCATCACCCTGTTCACCGGCAACGAAACCAGCGAGACCTGGTTCAACGCTGCGATCGCCATGAACAAGCCGTGGTCTGAAAAACTGCACGACGTCAAAGAAGACGTTCAGCGCGGCCTGCAGAAGCTGCAGCAGATTGAAGAAGAGACCGGCCTGACCATCGAGCAGGTTAAAGATATCAACCGTCGTATGTCCATCGGTGAAGCGAAAGCCCGCCGTGCGAAGAAAGAGATGGTTGAAGCGAACTTGCGTCTGGTTATCTCTATCGCCAAGAAATACACCAACCGTGGCCTGCAGTTCCTGGATCTGATCCAGGAAGGTAACATTGGTCTGATGAAAGCGGTTGATAAGTTCGAATATCGTCGCGGCTACAAGTTCTCCACCTACGCAACCTGGTGGATCCGTCAGGCCATCACCCGTTCTATCGCGGATCAGGCGCGCACCATCCGTATTCCGGTGCATATGATTGAGACTATCAACAAACTCAACCGTATCTCCCGCCAGATGCTGCAGGAAATGGGTCGCGAGCCGACGCCGGAAGAGCTGGCTGAACGCATGCTGATGCCAGAAGATAAAATTCGTAAAGTGCTGAAAATTGCCAAAGAGCCTATCTCCATGGAAACGCCGATCGGCGACGATGAAGATTCGCATCTGGGTGATTTCATCGAGGATACCACCCTCGAGCTGCCGCTGGACTCCGCGACCACGGAAAGCCTGCGTGCCGCCACTCACGACGTGCTGGCAGGCCTGACCGCTCGTGAAGCCAAGGTCCTGCGTATGCGTTTCGGTATCGATATGAATACCGACCACACGCTGGAAGAAGTCGGTAAACAGTTCGACGTTACCCGTGAACGTATCCGTCAGATCGAAGCGAAGGCGCTGCGCAAGCTGCGTCACCCGAGCCGTTCTGAAGTGCTGCGTAGCTTCCTCGACGATTAATCGTTGCCGGAAATAAAAAAGCTCCCTGCGGGGAGCTTTTTTTTGTCTTCAATTCACCCTGTTGCCGTCCGAGAGAGCCGGCGACGCGACTCACCGCAGGCTATCGACCTCGCGATGCCAGCGCATCATCCAGTTCACGATACGCTTCCACCAGCTTATCCAGCGTCGCCCGGTTCAACCCGCTAGGGTTTGGCAGCACCCACACTTCCGTATCGCCGATGGTCACCTGCTGTTTGCCCCAGCGCGCACCGCGCACCTGAAACGCTTTCTCAAAGGCCTGTTTACCGAGAATCGCCAGCGCCCGCGGCTGATACTGTTCAATTTTCAACACCAGCTCCCGCCCGCCGCTGCGTAGCTCCTGCAAGGCAACTTCGCTGGCCTGAACCGTCGGGCGCTCCACCAGCATAGTAATCCCGCAGCGCGTATCGAGCAGCTGCAGCTCCTCTTCCGGCTTCAGCAGACGGTCGGTAAAACCGGCCTGATAAATCACCTTCCAGAAGCGATTGCCCGGATGCGCGAAATGAAAACCGGTATGGGCAGAGGACTTCCCCGGATTGATGCCGCAGAAGACCACCCGCAGGTCCGGCGCCAGAATATCGTTAATCATCTTTCCACCCGTTCAATACCTAAAAGGCGATTATAAAGGATTGAAAATGCATTGTTTATAAAAACAGCAGCCGTGCGTTTTGCGCTGGATTGCGTCTGCCAGTTACTTTATAATCCCTCGCCACGGCCCCTTAGCTCAGTGGTTAGAGCAGGCGACTCATAATCGCTTGGTCGCTGGTTCAAGTCCAGCAGGGGCCACCAGATAAAACAAGGACTTAGATAAGAAATTATCTAAGTCCTTTTTCTTTGCATTGCATTTGAGCCAGGTCCCGTTTGGGCTTCAGACTTAAATCTCATTTTTTACCCTGAAGGTTCACCAGAACACTTTCGTTGCAGATAGCCATTACTTGCTTTAGCCATTCACCGGGGATGCCAATCCAAAACGGCCGTGACTGGCTGTTACCACAATGTTCACTTTCACCCCCTGAAGGGATGAATCAACATACATTCCACATGACTTTCAGCCAGACAGCCAGCCCGTCCTGTACGAGAAAACGCACTCAATTCAGAAAAGCGGGAGAGGTATTGTTGCTCAAATGTCGTCATCAGCGGCGGAATTCTGTCCGCCGCTGTAAACTGAAAGCCATCCTAGTCAGATTGACGTTACGGAACCGGCCTGCCCAGTCGTAGACACGACCTGGCCGTTGGCGATGCCACTTGCGAATATGCTCAAAAGCTAAAGTTGCCGGAAGATGATGGCGGATAAAGTGAAAAATACAGCATCATGTTCAGCCAGCGGCAAATACATCGCTTAGCGCGGCAATCTCAAATTATGCTGAATATTCATCGGCTGCAAAAATATAAGGAGCGACGTTAGCAACGTTGCTCCTTTTTTATACCATCCTGCAGGATATCGTCTTCAGAATCATTTTTTAAAAACGTGCCGCTTACACCAGCTCCCGGAGCTGCTCCCGCATATAGGAAGAGAAGTACTCTGGATTTTTAATTACGAGACGGTTGCCAGCGGCGATTTTTTCCGCCCATCCAGCGACTTTATTGGTGAACCCGGAATTCCATCCCTCCCGTTCGCCTCGCAGGATCACGTCTTCGGCGCTAGCCGGAACGCCTAACTCATGGAGATATTTTAAAATGCCCTTAGCCGTACTTTCATCCATTGAATGCGGAGCCGACGCCGATGTGTTCATTCCACCAATAAAATCTAATGCTTTATCTATCGCTGTTGGCATGCTCTTATCCTTAAAATTAACCATGTGATGAACATGTTTATAATATGGACCCAAGTCTGCGGGGATATCAAAGAGATCGTTGCCTTTCTTTGATTCAGACCTCAGTCAAACGTTTGCATGGCGTTTTTCTGCCCAATAAGTCCGGCGCAGCCCGCATAAACCGCCCCGTCATCGGTGACCAACAGCAAATCCCCGCTTAGATCGGGAAAAAACAGCAATTGCGCCCGCCAAATTGCGGAGAGCGCAGGAAAGCAGCAAACTAGTCGTGGTTTTTACGCTTGAACTGGCTGGCGTCGATATCGTACTGCTTCATTTTGCGCCACAGCGTCGTGCGCCCGATATTGAGCAGATGGGACATCTCCTGCACCCGGCCGCTGGTGACGCGGGCGGCATGGATAATGGCCTCTTTTTCAATGGCGCTGAAGGTCAGGCTGGCGGGTAACAGGGGCGAGGCGGTATCGCCGCCCGGCCGCTCGGAGAAGAGATATTCCGGCAAATTGCTCAGGCGGATATGGCCGTTATCGCTACTGATGGCGATATTTTCAATAATGCTGTTTAACTCAAAATCATTGCCCGGCCAGGAGTAGTTCACCAGCTGCGCCAGGGCATCGTCGTCCACTTTCAGGCGTGATGAAAAGCGTTTCTCCAGGCTACGCAGGCGGTTGTGCACCAGCGAGGGAATGCTGTTGCGCCGCGACCTCAGCGGCGGAATGACGATCTCAAACGAGTGCAGCGCGTAATAGAGCTGGCGACTAAAGCGGTTCTGCTCCACCAGATTAGCCAGATCAACGGTGGTGGTGGCAATCACCTTAACGTCCACCGGGATCAGGCGCCGGGCATCGAGTCGGGTTAATACCCCTTGCTTAATCACCTGCAGCAGCGCGGACTGCAGCTCCGGCGCCAGGTACTCTATTTTTTCCAGAAACAGAGTGCCGCCGCTGGCCAGCTCCAGGCGGCTCAGACGCCCGTTTTCGTCATCGGTGGGCGCGCTGCCCATAAAATCCTGCCCCAGCACGCTGTCGGCATACAGCTGACAGTTGACGGCAATATAAGGGCCGCCCGCCCGTTCGCTTTCATTATGAATGGCCTGGGCGACCAGCTCCTTACCCACCCCTTCTTCCCCACAGAGCAGGACCGGAAAACCGCCCCGCGCCGCCTGACGGCCAAAATGAATCAGCCGTCGCGTTTCCGGATCGTCCGAGGACATCTGCGCAAACGTGTGGCTCACTTTCCCTAACTGGCTGGTCATCAGCTGGCGCATCTGCTCTACCGGGTGCAGCAGTAAAATAAAGCTGTTGCCCTGCTCTTCGACGATGGGCTTGAGGGTAATCACGGCATCGATAAACTGATGCTGGCTCTCAAACGTCACTTCCGCATGGTTCAGCGCGCGCGCGTGCTTAATGGCCCGGCGCAGCAGCGCCGGCAGCGTCACCAGTTCATTAATATTTTTCCCCTGGCTGGTCTGGGCATCAAGATGTAAGAGCGTCGCGGCCTGCACATTAAGAAACTGCAATACCCCCTGCTCATTCCACGCCATCACGCCGTCATCCATACTCTCCAACAGGCCATACATCTGGTTGAGATGGCGGTTAGATTCGGCCAGCAGGCTGTCGGTCAACAGCGAGTTGCCCACTTCCCGGGCGATAGCCAGCGTCAGAGACAAATCAGAGGAGGCCTGCTGTTCTATCAAACAGCACAGCGAGATGGAGCCAAACAGGCGACCGTGGTTATCAAACACCGGCGTGGAGCTAAATGACCACCCGTGCAGCGCCTGTTTAAAGTGCTGCTCACCGGTAGTTTTCACCGGTTGCCCCAGCATCGAGGCCAGCGAGAGCGCGCAGCTGCCGATAATGCTTTCCGCGCAGTAGCTGCCGTCAAGAAAACCGAGTTCGGCGAGCTGCGCCAGCGTCTGCGGATCGCCGCAGCGACTGAGAATACAGGCGGACTCATCGAGGATAAACAACGCGCAGGGTCGGCTATCCATAAACTCCCAGGCATCTTCCAGCGCGGCCTGGCCGATGGTCAGCAGCGCGGTTTTACGTCGGCAGATCGATTCGAAGGTCAGCCCCTGCGCCTGATGCGGCGCCTGCCAGGTCTCCCTTGGCATAAACCGGCTGCAACGCTGCCATGACTGACTGATAACGGAAGATACTGTTTTTCCGGAGTCCTGAGTCTGCGCCGCCATTTCCTTTTCCGCTGTTTAAAATAGATAACCCCTCCGGCAGAGACTGTCGGAGGGGAGAATACGCTTCACCCTGCAAAAGCAGGTCAGCGAGACGTTAACGCGCCAGCCACTGCTGACCGAGCAAATCGGCCGTCAGGATCGCGGCGTAAACGCTGTCTGCCGTCACCGGGAATGGCATGTTATGGATCGTTTCACCTTCCGCGCAGGTCGCTTGCGCTACCGCCTGAATTTTCCCTTCAATGCCCTCTTTGACGCCCATTTGCGCCAGGGTCACCGGCAGACCGACTTTCTGGCAGAAGCCCAGCACCGTTTCAATCTCTTCCATCGGGCTGTTTTGCAGCACCAGCTGCGCCAGGGTGCCAAACGCCACTTTTTCGCCGTGGTACAGATGATGGCACTCTTCCAGAATAGTGAAGCCGTTATGAATGGCGTGCGCCGCGGCAAGCCCGCTGCTTTCAAAGCCAATTCCGCTGAGGTAGGTATTGGCTTCGACAATGCGCTCCAGCGCATCCGTCACTACGCCAGCCTGCGCTGCCAGGCGCGCTTTTTCGCCTTCGGCGAGCAGCGTATCATAGCACAGGCGGGCCAGGCTCAACGCCGCCGCCGTGGACTGTCCGCCGGCCATACTGGTCGCTCTGGCATCAAAGCAGGCCTTCGCTTCAAACCAGGTCGAGAGCGCATCGCCCATCCCGGCCACCAGCAGGCGCACCGGCGCTTTGGCAATAATTGCCGTATCCATCACCACCATATCCGGGTTTTTCGGATAGATCAGATACTCTTCAAACTCACCGGCTTCGGTGTAGATAACCGACAGCGCGCTGGTTGGCGCATCGGTAGAGGCAATCGTCGGGATCACCACCACCGGCAGCTTCTGGTAGAAGCCAATGGCTTTAGCGGTATCGAGCGTCTTCCCGCCGCCAATCCCTACCACGCCGCGGCAGCCGTGCTGCTGCAGAATGGCAATCAGACGGTTGATCTCCGCGTGGCTGCATTCACCGTTAAAACGGGCCGCGTGGCAGCTTAAACCGTGGTTATGCAAACCATTGAGTACTTTGTCCCCCGCCAGCTTCATCACGAAGTCATCGGCAATCACAAAAAAACTGTCCGCCAGATTTTTGGCATACTGACCAAAAAGCGTGGATGCGTCAGGACCCTGAAGATATTTGGCCGGAGATTGAATAACTTTTAGCATTCCTTTCACCCTCAAATAAGTGCATGTTTTACATGATGAGCCCTGGCGTCATCCTGTTCAGCCTGCGGTTGATGGCAGAAACGGGATCGTGGCCGGAGCGATGCAAACACTGTAGGGCGAGCGGTGAACAAAAAAATTTTTCCCGTTTTTGTTCTGATATGAAACAGAGAATATTTTTTACCGTTCCATATTGGAACATCAATTGCCGTAAAACTCCGGGATTGCGATCCCGATCCGTCCATTCGCCGTCATGCTACAAAAAAAAACGGATAATCTGCCAACACTGTTGCCCCCGACAGCAGAAAACAAATCAAAAAAGGATCCGCCGCCCCGGCTACCGCAGAAGAACGCAGGGCGAAAAAACAGCCTTAGCTCGCATTTTTCTCTTTTCATCGGCGATAACGTTTCATAACGGAACAAAAATAAATAACCACGTTCCGTTATGAAACTCGTTTTCGCGACATTTTTTTTTCCGTTAACTCAGCCAGAATCATAACGTCGCCGGGTCGTTCTTCACGCCAGACGATACCCCTACACGATGACCGCCTCCGCGGGTAGAGAGGCCGCATCGCATCACTCCGACGGAGCATAAATAATGAAAAAATTGATTAACCGTGTCGAAGATGTACTGAGTGAACAACTGCTTGGCCTCGCCAGAGCCCATCCTGAATTGACGCTGCATCAGGACCCGGTGTATGTCACCCGCGCCGATGCGCCGGTTGCCGGGAAAGTGGCGCTGCTCTCCGGCGGCGGCAGCGGACACGAGCCGATGCACTGCGGCTATATTGGCAAAGGTATGCTTGCCGGCGCCTGTCCGGGCGAGATTTTCACCTCCCCGACCCCGGATAAAATGTTCGAGTGCGCGATGAATATCGACGGCGGCGAAGGCGTGCTGCTGATCATCAAAAACTACACCGGGGATATCCTCAATTTCGAAACCGCCACCGAACTGCTGCACGAAAGCGGCGTTAAGGTGACCACCGTCGTCATCGATGACGACGTGGCGGTCAAAGACAGCCTCTACACCGCCGGACGCCGCGGCGTCGCCAACACCGTCCTGATTGAGAAGCTGGTCGGCGCGGCCGCCGAACGCGGCGATTCGCTGGAAGCCTGCGCTGAGCTGGGCCGCAAGCTTAACAACCTCGGCCACTCCATCGGTGTGGCGCTAGGCGCCTGTACCGTGCCGGCCGCCGGACAGCCATCGTTTGAATTACAGGATAATGAGATGGAGTTCGGCGTCGGGATCCACGGCGAGCCGGGTATCAACCGTCGCCCCTTCAGCTCTCTTGACCGCACCGTTGATGAGATGTTCGACACCCTGCTGGAGAACGGCACCTACAGCCGCACGCTGCGTCAGTGGGATACCGTCAAAGGAAGCTGGCAGGACGTCACGCAAAGCAAACAGGCGCTACAGAAGGGCGACCGCGTCATCGCGCTGGTCAATAACCTTGGCGCCACCCCGCTGTCGGAACTGTACGGCGTATACAACCGCCTGGCCACGCGCTGCGAGGAGAGTGGCATCACCATCGAGCGCAACCTCATCGGCAGCTACTGCACCTCGCTGGATATGGTGGGTTTCTCCCTCACGCTACTGAAAGTCGATGACGACACGCTGGCGTTATGGGACGCCCCCGTTCATACCCCGGCGCTGAACTGGGGCCATTAAGGAGCACGACATGTCACTGAACAGAACGCAAATCGTTAACTGGCTCTATCGCTGCGGCGACATTTTTACCAAAGAGAAAGATTTTCTGACCGGCCTGGATAAGGAGATTGGCGATGCCGACCACGGTCTGAATATGTATCGCGGCTTCAGCAAGGTGGTGGAAAAACTGCCGTCCATTGCCGATAAAGATATCGGTTTTATTCTTAAGAACACCGGAATGACGCTGCTCTCCAACGTCGGCGGTGCCAGCGGCCCGCTGTTCGGCACCTTCTTTATTCGCGCAGCCCAAGTGACACAGGCTCACCAGAGTCTGACCCTCGAAGAGCTGTACCAGATGATGCGCGAAGGGGCGGACGGCGTGGTCAACCGGGGGAAAGCGGAACCCGGTGATAAAACCATGTGCGACGTCTGGCTACCGGTCGTCGAGTCACTGCGCCAGTCCAGCGAACAGCACCTGTCGGTTCAGCACGCGCTGGATGCAGCCGCGACACAAGCAGAGGAAGCCGCCCGCTCTACCATCACCATGCAGGCCCGCAAAGGCCGCGCCAGCTACCTCGGCGAACGCAGCATCGGGCACCAGGATCCGGGCGCAACCTCGGTGATGTTCATGATTCAGGAGCTGGCTGCCGCAGCCAAAGAGTAAGGATAACGCGATGGTAAACCTGGTGATTGTTTCTCATAGCGCCCGACTGGGCGAAGGTGTCGGAGAACTGGCCCGGCAGATGTTAACTGGCGACGGCTGTAAGCTGGCGATCGCCGCCGGCATTGACGATCCTGAAAACCCGATCGGCACCGATCCCATTAAGGTGATGGAGGCCATTGAATCCGTCGCCGATACCGACCACGTGCTGGTGATGATGGATATCGGCAGCGCCCTGCTCAGCGCGGAAACCGCGTTGGATCTCCTCGATCCGGCGATCGCGGCGAAGGTTCGCCTGTGCGCCGCGCCGCTGGTCGAAGGCACTCTGGCGGCAACGGTCAGCGCCGCCGCCGGATCGGATATCGATAAAGTGATCGCCGACGCCATGAACGCCCTGGAAGCTAAGCGCGTACAGCTGGGGTTACCATCGCTCGCACAGAACGGCCCCGAGGCCACGCCGCTGGCCGACGATCTGAGCGGCGAGTCCGTCTCCGTGGTCATTAAAAACCATAACGGCTTACACGTTCGTCCGGCATCGCGGCTGGTGGCCGCGTTATCCGGATTCAATGCCGATCTGGTGCTGGAGAAAGGCGGCAAATGCGTCTCACCGGACAGCATTAACCAGATTGCCCTGTTGCAGGTACGCTGCAACGATACATTAAGGCTGCTGGCCCGCGGGCCAGATGCCGAAGCGGCGCTGGCGGCATTTCAGGCGCTGGCGGCGGAGAACTTTGGCGAGCAGCCGGACGCCGCGCCAGCGCTCTTTGCCCCGACCGCCGCGCGCGTTCAGGGCAAAGCGCTCCGCTATCCGCTGCCTGCCCCCCGGCCAGTCCAACAAACCGGCGCCGACATCGCCAACGAACAGCGGCGCCTGCAGCAGGCGATCGGCCAGACGCTGGACGATCTCAATGCGCTGACCACTCTGGCGGAAGAGCGCTATTCTGCCGATATCGCGGCCATTTTCTCCGGCCACCACACGCTGCTCGACGACCCGGATCTCTATGAAGCCGCCTGCGATATCCTGCGCCAGGAACAATGCAATGCGGAGTGGGCGTGGTATCAGGTGTTGGCCGATCTCAGCCAGCAGTACCGCCAGTTGAACGATGCCTATCTGCAGGCGCGCTATATTGATATCGACGATCTGCTTCACCGGACTTTGCGCCATCTGCAAGGCAGCAGCGAAGAGCCGCTGGCGGTGCATGAGCCGACGATTATCATCGCCGACGATCTCTTTCCTTCCACTGTCTTGCAGCTGGATCCTCGCCTGGTCAAAGGGATTTGTCTGCGGGAAGGGAGCGAGGCATCCCATGGCGCGATCATCGCCCGTCAGGCCGGGATCGTCTGCCTGTGTCAGCAGGGAGACGCTCTGCAGCAGATAGGCGATGGTGAATCCCTTACCCTGGATGTCGCCGGAAAACGCGTTATCCGCACGTAGCTGTCCATTTGTCACTCTCTGTACGCCATTCTTCACGCCGGAGGCTCCGCCTCCGGGGATTCTGTTTTCGCTCAACCACCAGGAACCGTTATGTCTCAATTCTTTTTTAATCAGCGCACCCGCCTCGTCGACGATGTTATTGAAGGAACGATCGTTGCCAGCCCGTGGAACAACCTGGCGCGTCTGGAGAGCGACCCGGCGATTCGCGTGGTCGTTCGTCGCGATCTCAACAAAAGCAATGTCGCCGTCATCTCCGGCGGCGGCTCCGGCCATGAGCCGGCCCACGTCGGGTTTATCGGCAAAGGGATGCTCACCGCCGCGGTGTGCGGCGATATTTTTGCTTCCCCGAGCGTGGATGCGGTGCTGACCGCCATTCAGGCGGTGACCGGCGAAGCGGGCTGTCTGCTGATTGTCAAAAACTATACCGGCGATCGCCTTAACTTTGGTCTCGCCGCAGAGAAAGCACGTCGCCTGGGTTACAACGTCGAAATGCTGATTGTCGGCGACGATATTTCGTTGCCGGATAACAAGCATCCGCGCGGGATTGCCGGGACTATCCTGGTGCATAAAGTGGCCGGTTATTTTGCCGAACGTGGCTACAATCTTGCCACCGTGCTGCGCGAAGCCCGATATGCGGCGGACAAGACCCGCACGCTGGGCCTCGCGCTCTCCAGTTGTCATCTGCCGCAGGAGGCTGAAACGGCGCCACGCCACCATCCCGACCGGGCAGAACTGGGCATGGGCATCCATGGCGAACCCGGCGCCTCGGTCATCGCCACTCAGAACAGCGCGCAGATTGTCCGCCTGATGGTGGAGAAACTGACCGCCGCCCTGCCGCAAACCGGCCGCCTGGCGGTGATGCTTAACAACCTCGGCGGCGTGTCGGTGGCGGAAATGGCGATTCTGACCCGTGAGCTGGCCGACACGCCGCTCCATCAGCGGATCGACTGGCTGATTGGCCCGGCGTCGCTGGTGACGGCGCTGGATATGAAAGGTTTCTCGATAACCGCCATCGTACTGGAGGAGAGCATTGAAAAGGCGCTGCTTTCCGCTGTGGAAACAGCCAGCTGGCAGGCGCCGGTACAGCCGCGGGCCATCGAGGTGATGCCCTCTTCGCTGCGTAGCACCCGCGTGGCGTTCCAGCCTTCGGACAATCACGACGTGGCGGGCTATGTCGGGCGGATAACCAGTACCCTGTCTGATCTGGAGACGCACCTGAATGCGCTGGATGCCAAAGTCGGCGATGGCGATACCGGCTCCACCTTTGCCGCAGGCGCGCGCGATATTGCCGACCTGCTGCGGCGCCAGCAGCTGCCGCTGGGCGATCTCGCGACCCTGTTCGCCCTGATCGGTGAACGTCTGACCGTGGTGATGGGGGGTTCCAGCGGCGTGCTGATGTCGATCTTCTTTACCGCCGCCGGGCAGAAGCTGGAACAAGGCGCCGGCGTCGCGGAAGCGTTAAACGCCGGTCTGGTGCAAATGAAGTTTTACGGCGGGGCGGATGAGGGCGATCGCACGATGATTGATGCGCTACAGCCGGCGCTGGCGTCGCTGCTTGTCGCACCGATGGATTTACAGGCGGCATTTGCCGCGGCGGAAGCGGGCGCCGAACGCACCTGCCACGCCAGCAAAGCTAACGCCGGGCGCGCGTCGTACCTTAACAGCGACAGCCTGCTGGGCAATATGGATCCGGGCGCCCACGCGGTAGCGCAGGTCTTCAAAACGCTGGCGGAACACCGCTAAGGCTGCGCCCTCAGCAGCGGAATATCCCGGCGACGCGACGCTGAGCCGGGCGAGAGAACGGAATAGCCGCTATCCCGGGCAACGTGCTGACGCCGTAGCCCGGGAATCAGGCTATTTACTGTGCCAGTAGGCCTGGGAACGCACCAGCTGAGGGTCAATTTGGTCATTTTCAAACCGCCCGAGCAGCGATTTCACCACCGCGCCTTCACCGGTCACCCAGATAAAATAATCTTCCGCGGGCACGCTCACCTGCGCCAGACGTTCAGCCACGACCGATGAATGATGGCCGACGATCCACTCAATATTAAAGCCCTGCAAATCTGCCAGATAATCTTTATACGATGCGTCGCCGATCGTCACCAGCGCCGTAACCTGCGGGCGCACGGGCAGGCGGCTGAGGCCCAGCAGACGGCGGCGTAGCGCAGGCATACCGGATTCATCGCAGACATACAGCTGCCAGGCATAATCCTCCGGCACCACCAGCGAACCGCGCGGACCACCAATCACCAGCTTATCGCCGACGTTTGCCGCCAGCGCCCAGCTGCTGGCGATACCGCCGTCGTGGATGAAGAAGTCATAGGCCAGTTCATGACGTTCGGCATCATACAGCGGCGTGTAGTCTCGGGTTGCCGGACGGACGCCGTCGCCCCAGTTAATGCCCTCTTCCGTCACCTGCGGCGGCGTAAACGCGGCGCCGGCTTCCGGGAAAAAGAGTTTGGTATGGTCGTCAAAACCCTGGGAGACAAAACCTTCCAGCGCCTCTCCGCCCAGCACAATGCGCTGGAAGGCGGCGCCGACGCGCTCAACGCGCAGCACGGTTAACTCGCGAAAACGCAGCTCATTGCGAACGCGTTTCGGGTACTGAGGTTCTTTCGTTTTTATCATTGTCATTCGCCTTCGTGAGATTTATAGATATATCTAAACTTTACCCAAATGATAATGATTGCCATTAAAAAAGAATGCAAGTTTTTTTTGATATAGCCGTCGCAAAAAGCAATAAAGTACAAACAACAAAATAAAATCATTTAAAATCAATAAATTATTAAAATATTGAGATTCATGCTTGCTAAGAATTATTTTTTAGATATAAATTAGACATATCAAAACATACAGGAGCAAACTATGCGACATCATCATGAAGAAGGTCGTGGGCCACGTGGCCACCACGGTGAACACAGCGAACGCGGGGAGCATGGCCGCCGGGGTGGCGGCGGTGGCGGACGCCGTCAGCGTTTCTTTGGCCACGGCGAACTGCGTCTGGTGATCCTCGACATCCTCACCCGCAACGCCAGCCACGGCTACGAGTTGATTAAAGAGATAGAAAACCTGACCCAGGGCAACTACAGCCCAAGTCCGGGCGTGATCTATCCCACCCTCGATCTCCTTCAGGATCAGGGTCTTATCAGCGTCGAAGAGGAAAATGGCCGCAAAAAAATCGCCATAACCGCAGAGGGCAGCCTTCTGCATGCCGAGAATCAGGAACAGCTCGGCCATATTCAGGAACGTTTGCAGGCCCGTATGGTCGGCTGTGAACTGCGGAAAAACCCGCAAATGAAGCGGGCGCTGGAGAACTTTAAAGCCGTTCTGGATTTAAAAGTTAATCAGCAGGCCATTAGCGAGACTCAGTTGAAACAGATTGTCGCCGTCATTGACCGCGCGGCCATGGAGATTTCCCAGCTCGATTAATCTCTTCGGGGGGATGCCAGTCCCCCCTCTGCCCCCATATTGGGCAATCTGCACCACCAGGCGGCACGCGGTGGAATGCCTCCAGACGGGTAGCGTCCCCCGCTCAGGAGTAAAACATGCCAAAAATATCGCCGTGAGATTAAATTTCGTTCAAATGCGCTTTCGCGCTGCGTTTATCCCGATTTTCAGCTGCCGTGCCGAAGTGGCGTAATCCCTGCAATACTTAATGCAGTATCATGTGATACGCCCGTCCCAGGAGCTCACTTTGAACAGGTTACCTTCCAGCGCATCGGCTCTGGCCTGCAGCGCACACGCACTGAATCTCATTGAGAAGCGAACGCTTGATCATGAGGAGATGAAAGCACTTAACCAGGAGGTCAGGGAATATTTTAAAGAGCATGTGAATCCCGGTTTTTTAGAGTACCGAAAATCGGTTACCGCTGGCGGGGATTACGGAGCCGTAGAGTGGCAAGCGGGAGGGTTAAATACGCTTGTCGACACTCAGGGACAAGAGTTTGTCGATTGCCTGGGTGGCTTTGGAATTTTTAATGTAGGGCACCGTAATCCAGTTGTGATTTCCGCCGTCGAGCATCAGCTCGCTAAACAACCTCTTCATAGTCAGGAACTGCTTGACCCGCTGCGGGCCATGCTGGCAAAAACGCTGGCCGCGTTAACCCCCGGCAAGCTGAAATACAGCTTCTTCTGTAACAGCGGTACAGAGTCGGTCGAAGCGGCGCTGAAGCTCGCTAAAGCCTACCAGTCGCCGCGCGGTAAATTTACGTTTGTGGCCACCAGCGGCGCTTTCCATGGTAAGTCGCTGGGCGCGCTATCGGCCACCGCGAAATCGACATTCCGTAAGCCTTTTATGCCGCTACTCCCAGGGTTCCATCACGTGCCGTTCGGCGATATCAACGCGATGCGTACGCTGCTGAGCGAGTGTAAAAAAACCGGTGATGATGTCGCGGCGGTGATCCTTGAGCCGATCCAGGGTGAAGGGGGCGTGATCCTGCCGCCGCAGGGCTACCTGCCTGCGGTGCGTAAGCTGTGCGATGAGTTTGGCGCGCTGCTGATCCTCGACGAAGTGCAAACCGGTATGGGGCGCACCGGCAAAATGTTTGCCTGCGAGCACGAAAACGTTCAGCCGGACATTCTGTGCCTCGCCAAAGCGCTCGGCGGCGGCGTGATGCCAATTGGCGCAACGGTGGCGACCGAAGAGGTGTTCTCGGTGCTGTTCGACAACCCGTTCCTGCACACCACCACCTTCGGCGGTAATCCGCTGGCCTGTGCCGCGGCGCTGGCCACGATCAACGTCCTGCTGACGCAGAATCTGCCGGCCCAGGCAGAGCAGAAAGGTGAGCTGTTGCTGAACGGCTTCCATCAACTGTCCCGCGAATACCCGGATCTGGTGAATGAAGTTCGCGGTAAAGGGATGCTGATGGCGATTGAGTTCGTGGATAACGAAATCGGCTACAACTTCGCCAGCGAGATGTTCCGCCAGCGGGTGCTGGTGGCCGGAACGTTGAATAATGCCAAAACCATTCGTATTGAACCGCCGCTGACGCTGACGATTGAGCAGTGTGAACAGGTCATCAAAGCGGCGAGTAAAGCGCTGGCAGCCCTGCGGGTATCTGTGGAGCAAGCCTGAAGATAGTCAACAAAAGCCCGGCGAAAACGATGTTCGCCGGGCTTTTTTACGCCTGCCATTCCGTCATACCGGCCAGACCAATGCCGTACTGCCCGACTTTCACCTTCATGTCATATGCCGTTTGCCTATACGGTTAATATGTCGCACGCTCATTCCATGAGTCTGTATAGACAATATTGCCATCGCAATGCTTCCAGGTAATTTTTTCATAGCGCATAAGCACCGTTTCAAGATGCGTTCCGGTATCTGCCCCTGGGTATAAATCCGGCGTGATTGATGTCAGCTTTACATTTTCAAGAATAATATTGAAGTACTCCTGCTCTAACCCGGCCTCAATAATCTGATACAGTTTGAACATCGCAGATTGCAAAGTTCTCCCGGTACTTAACGCCCGGTAAAGCATGGGAGTGACACGGTCAAATTCCTTCTGAAACATAATCGGCATATGAATACGCGTGCCGGTCAACTTTCCGGTATTGCCGTCAATCGGAATATTGACGTTATGGGTAAACGATTTCAGCTCGATAGCCCCTTCACGACCTGATACCAGCGACGGACCGACCATCGGTGAACCATTTTCATCCGTTAACCATAAATAGGCTGGATTAGACATAAAAATCCTTTTCGTAGAAATTATTTATCGTACTTATCGAATCGTTCCGTAAATTTAGGCAATATAATGATCAGTACTATCATTGAAAAAATGGTTAAAGCAAACCAGTAAGTCGGGAAAAATTCAAGATAAAAAAATCCAAACCCAATGTAGCAGACCAGAATAAGTCCTTCGTTAAAAATAAGTGACAGTAAAGTTTTAAACATGATACTTACTCTTTATGGCGTTATAACACTCATCGAAATCCTGATAAAATTTTATCTTAACATTTTTGATAACTTCGGATAGAACAGGTTCAAGGAAGTAATAAAGCATTTCTAGTTCTGCGTTGTAGAGTATCGCGAAGTATTTTGGATCCAGTGTTTTCAGCCTACGGGCAGCAAGGGCACATTTCTGATCGGTCCCGAATATCTGGAACATCCAAACAACACCTGGAACCCGTGCAGCGAGCCTTTCAACAACCGCACGAGACACTAAATCTGACATAGATAATGCCTCGGCCAGGGTAACAGCAAGACCCAACTGCACTGCTCTACTTTCTGGCATTCGGGCAACCACCCTTGTAGCTGTTGAACCAACAGAACGCACAATACCCTTTGAATTTCCGTTTTCCGTATCGTCTATGACCATTTGAAAGTAGAGATAGAATATATGGACTATCACGTCACGGTACCGATAGATGGAGCGAATGGAATACATCATCCTTTTTTCTTCGGAGTATAATTTCCCGCAAACATCATGATATCTGGGGATAAGACAAGAAGAATACCAACTTACCCGCTCAACCCCGGAGTAAATATCAGAACCAATGCCCTTCATTGCTTTCCATGTGGAGATTACGCCCTGTTGTCCATACACCGCTAGCTGCCTGTCGCTCTGCAACTTCATTTTTAAATAGTCCGAGGCCTTCATCGAGTATCCTTACTATTAGCATGGCTAACCCCGAATGTATGCAAAAAGAACAAACAACTCAAATAAAACAAACCAAAAAACTTTATTTATTTTGTACCAAACCGCCGGGAGCGCTAATTCATATTTAAATATACAGTTCCTTGCAGAATATATTAATACGTTGAATACATCGCGAATATAATGCACTCACCGTCCGGTTTATCATTGCGGTAAACCCTACCCACGATACAAAAGAAAGTTTAAAGCCCCCCCTCTCGCCAGAAACATGGCCTGCGATAATCCGCTCGCCGCAGAGATCCCGCAGGCAAGGGGGCAAGGCTATTCCGGCAATAACCCCACGAAACTGCGTTTCTTACGCGGCTCCGACATCATCTGGTCGAGCTTTTCCACGCAGGCCAGGTAGTGCGGGGTTTTCTTATGCGCCAGCACCGCCTCATCATCTTTATAAGCTTCGTAGATAAAAAAACGGGTCTTCACTTCCGGGTCCTGCAGCACGTCAAATCGCAGGTTGCCCGGCTCTTTTAGCGCCCCTTCATGGTTAGCCCGAAAGACGTCGAGAAACTCCGCCACCCGCTCTGGCCTGATATTAATCTCCACCAGCGTCACATTCATTTTTGCTCTCCCTGTTTCTCTTCCTGCCAGAACTGATACGCCTCGCGGGCGCTCATATTCTCATGGACCACTTTTTTCACCGCCTTTAACATCGCCCGCGGCGCGCTGGACTGGAAGATATTGCGCCCCATATCGACGCCGGATGCCCCCTGGTCAAGCGCCCGCCAGCACATCTCCAGCGCTTCATGTTCCGGCAGCTTTTTGCCCCCGGCGATCACAATTGGCACCGGGCAGCTGGCGGTGACTTTTTCAAACCCCTCATCGACAAAGTAGGTTTTGACAAACTGCGCCCCCATCTCGGCAGCAATGCGGCTGGCAAGCGAGAAGTAGCGGGCGTCGCGGGTCATCTCTTTCCCCACGCCGGTCACCGCCAGCACCGGCATACCGTAGCGGTTGCCCGCATCCACCAACTTAATGATGTTATTGATCGACTGGTGTTCGTATTCGCTGCCGATATAGACCTGCGCCGCCACCGCGCAGACGTTGAGGCGCAGAGCATCTTCCATCGCCACGGCAACGCACTCGTTGGAGAGTTCGCTGAGAATAGAATTGCCGCCGGAGGCGCGTAGCACCACCGGCTTGTTGGTGGCCGCCGGGACCTGGCTGCGTAGCACCCCGCGGGTACACATCAGCACGTCGGTCTCCTCAAACAGCGGCGCAATAGAGAGATCGATACGTTCAAGCCCGGTGGTCGGCCCCTGAAAGTAGCCGTGATCGAAAGCCAGCATGACCGTGCGGTTGCTCTGCGGATTAAAGATACGCGCCAGCCGGGACTGCATGCCCCACTCCAGCGAACCACAGCCTTTCAACGTATAGAGCGTATTCTTCTGCGGCCGGTCAAAGCCGAAGTCTTTTCCCTCTTTGATATCGTCTAAATCTGCCATCTCGTCCTCCATCAGAAGTCGTAGTGATTGATGTTCTCTTTGGTGAACACCACGCGCTCTGGCAGCAGTACGATACCGTTGCCTTGCGCTTCATACTGGTAGCCCTGCACGCTGTTTGGCTCAACCTTCAGCGTCCCGATGTCTTTGATATCCACGCTATCGCCAACGTTAAGATCGCCTTTTTTTAGCAGCCGATCGGCGACGTTCACCGCAATTTTCCCCTGCTGTACCACATCCCACAGGCCGAAGGCTTTGACCGTGCCGCGCTCGACATAGGGGCGCATCACATTCGGCGTGCTGAAGCCGACAATCGCCACGCCCTGGCGCTTGAGGTTCTCTGCCGCCTGCGCGGCGGCCGGCAGCGCGTTGGCGTCAGGGGCGATAATGGCGTCGAGATCCGGATACGCTTTTAAGATCCCCTCGGCGGTTTGCAGCGATTTGGTGGCGTCGTTATAGCCAAACTGCGTCGTCACCACCTCCCACTGCGGATGCTCTTTTTCGATTTTGGCTTTCGCCTCTTTCACCCACTGGTTCTGGTCGGTCACCGTCGGGCTGGAGTAGAAAAATGCCACTTTGGCGGCGGGCTTCGTCACCTGTTTTTCCGCCATCTCCACCAGCAGGCCGCCGAGCTGCTGCGGAGTGCCCTGGTTGATGTAGATGCTGCGGCACTCGGGTTTAGTATCGGAGTCCCAGGTCAGGACCTTCACGCCGCGCTGCATCGCCCGCTTCAGCGCCGGACACAGGCCATCCGGCGACACTGCCGAGACGATAATCGCGTTGTAACCCTGATTGACGAAGTTGTTGATCAGCTGCACCTGGCCGGACACGCTTGGTTCGGTCGGGCCGTCGTAGGTGACGTCCACGCCAAGCGCTTTGCCTGCTTCTTTCGCGCCGTTGCCGCCGCTGGTAAAGAAGCCCACGCCGACCAGCTTAGGAATAAAGGCGATGCGATCCGCCGCCTGAGCCACCGCGACACTCATGGCCAGCGCCAGGGCACTGATTTGCAGGATATGTTTTGCTTTCATCTTGTTATGCTCCGATTGTTTTAAACCGTCATACTTCAAGTTGCATGTGCGTTGGCTACCTTCGTTCACCCCGCAGCACCCGGGAACGCATAAACTTGCCGCCTTCTGGCAAAGTGAATGATGTCTATACGCGAGAAAGACGCCGCCAGGCCGTGCGTAGCCATTCGCGGTGCAGGCTCAGCGAACGCCCCATCACCACCACCACCAACAGTGCCCCTGACAACGCGCTCGACACCTGGTTGGGGATGCCGACCATCTGTAAACCCTGTTGCAGATACCCCACCAGCAGCGCCGCCAGCGCCGTACCGAGTATCGAACCCGACCCGCCATAGATATTCGCTCCACCGAGCACGGCAGCGGTCAGCGCCGGCATCAGCAGGTCGCGGCCTAAATCCGAACGCGCCGAACCGAAATAGGAGACCAGAATCAAGGCGGCAATTGCCGAGGCCACGCCCACCAGGCCATACAGCACGTAGGGCATACCGTTGACCGACAGTGCGGCATAGCGTGCTGCTCTGGGGTTTTGTCCAAGTAAAAAGAGGTGGCGGCCAAAACGCCCGCGATGGGTCAGCAGCCAGAAGAAAAAGGTGATGATGGCAAACATCACCAGCGGCAGCGGTAGGCCCAATAGCGTCAGGTTGGCAAAAGCTGTAAAGCTATCGGGAAAGCCGCCAATCCCTTCATAGCCCGTCGCCCCGGCCATTCCCGAAAGCAGCAGCGCCCCGCCGCCGTAGAGATACAGCGTGCCGAGAGTAATCACCAGCGGGCTGATGCCGGTGTAGTGAATCAACGCGGCATTCACCAGGCCGCACAGTAGCCCAATGGCAAGGGTGAGCGGGATCGCCAGTGCCAGCGGCCAACCCGCCTGCATCATCACCCCCAGCGCGATGGCGCACAGGCCAATGGTGGAGCCGAGGGAAATATCAATACCGCCGCTGATGATCACCAGAGTCAGCGGCAGTGCGACGATGCCAATACAGATAAAGTCGCTGGTGCTAAACAGCAGCATGTTGATATCCAGCATCCGCGGATTGATCGCCCCAAACAGCAGAATCTCCAGCACCAGTAATGCCAGCAGCGCGCTTTCCCAGTTGAGTTTCATCTACGCCACCTCTTTATTTTTACGTTTTTCGAACGGGGTGACGTGCTTTCCCCCTTTATTGCCGGGCTGAAAACGGCTGTACTTCAGCGCCCGCTGATGCCGCGCCAGCGCCTGACGCAGTCGCCCGTCGAGTACCAGTACGCCCAGCAGAACGAGGCCGGCAATAAAGTCGTTCCACCATGCCGGCAGCCGCAGCAGCACCAGTACGGTATCGATTTGAGTGAGGAAAAAGGCGCCGAGAAAAGCGCCGACGAGGGTTCCGGTCCCGCCGAGCAGCGAGATCCCGCCCAGTACGCAGGCGGCGATGGCTTTCATCTCCAGCCCGCTACCGGTCTGGTTGGGGACAAAGCCAATCTGCGCGGCAAAGACGATCCCGGCGCAGGCTGCCAGCATGCCGTTGAGCGTAAAGGCCAGCATCCGCGTGCGGTTGACCGCGACGCCCAGCTGACGCGCGGCGGCCAGGTTATCGCCCACGGCGTAAAAATCGCGACCAAAGGCGGTGCGAGCCAGCAGCCAGGTCCCGCTCAGCAGTAGCGCCAGCACCAGCCAGCCCAGCGGCGATACGCCGATAAAGAACGGTTCAGAAAGCGACTTCAGGCTATCGGGCAGCCCCTCGATCCACTTGCCTCCGGTCCACAGCAGCATCATTCCGCGATACAACCCCAGGGTGCCGAGCGTCGCAACAATCGCCGGAATGCGTAGGCCAACCACCAGCAGGCCGTTAAAGGCCCCCGCCAGTGCGCCAATCGCCAGCGCAAAGACAATCGCCGCCGTCAGACCATAGCCGCCGTTGAGCGCGGCGCCGACCGCAATCGCGCTCAGGCCGACGGTCGAGCCGACGGAGACGTCAATATTGCGGGTCAGCATGACCAGCGTCGCCCCCAGCGCCAGCAGACAGAGGATTTGCGAACTGGCAAAAATCATCGCCAGAATTTGCAGGTTGAACCAGGCGGGGTTGAGCGCAATCAGCAGCGCAAACAGCGCCAGAATCGCCAGCAACGCGCTCAGCTCGCGGTTTCTGAGTAACGTTTTCATGACTGCCCTCCAAAGGCCAGGGTCATCATGCGATCGACGGTGACCGCCTGCCGGAGCAGTTCCCCGCTCTGCCGGCCCTGGTGCATAACCACCACCCGGTCGGCCAGCCCGACAAACTCATCCAGATCGCTTGATATCATCAGCACCGCCACGTTTTGCGCGGCGACGCTTTTCAGCAGTTGATAGATGTCGGCGCGGGCGGAAACATCCACGCCGCGCGTCGGTTCATCGACAATCAGCAGCAGCGGATTGGCTTCCAGACAGCGAGCCAGCAGCACCTTTTGCTGATTGCCGCCGGAGAGCGTGCGCACGGTCTGATCGCTGTGATTGAGTTTGATGCCCAGCGCCCGATGGTAGCGCTCCACTACCGCCGCTTCGCGCTGGCGCTGCTGCCACCACGACGGTTGGTTAAACATCACCGTGTTCCAGCGCACCGGGGCATCGAGAAACAACCCGGAGACCTGCCGATCTTCCGGCAGATAAACCAGCCCGCTGGCGAGCCGCGCGCGCGTGCTGTCGCGACTGATATCGCGGTTTTCCAGCCATATCCGGCCAGCTCGCGGCGGACGCAGACCGTAGAGCGTCTCGGCAAATTCGGTGCGCCCGGATCCCACCAGCCCGGCGAGACCAACGATCTCTCCGGCATGGATCTCCAGACTGAGATCGATAAAACCTTCTCCGGTCAGATCGTCCACCCGTAGCACCGGGAAATCCTGCGGCTGGGTACGGCGATTCCCCGGCAGCGCCAACCATAGCTTCTGGGTATCGCTGAGATCGTGTCCACGAAGGGCGGGGGTCATGGCATTGATTAGCTGCGCGTCGCTGTAGCTCGCCGTGTCGCCGCTCAGCACCACCGCCCCGTCGCGCATGACCGAGATATGACTGGCGATCTGACGGATCTCCGGCAGCTTATGCGAGATAAACACGATGCCGACGCCGAGATCCTGCAGAGCGCGGATCTGACGAAACAGCCGATCCGTCTCCCCGGGGGTTAACGAGGCGGTGGGTTCATCGAGGATCAGGATCTGCGCATCGCGCATCAGACCGCGCAGGATCTCCACCATCTGCTGATCCGCCACTTCCAGCGTCCCGGCCACCGCCTCCAGATTGAGCTGACAATTCAGTTGCCGCAGCGTCTCCTGTAAACGCGCGTCGTTATCGGCGCGTTTCGGCAGGCGAAAGAGAATATTTTCCCGTACCGTCAGGTTAGGAAACAGCAGCGGTTCCTGGGGAACAAGGTAAACGCCCAGTTGATGAGCCAGAGCCGGGTTGAGACGCGCAAAAGCGCGGCCGCCAAGAGTGAGTTCACCGTCGTCGGGCGTTTCCACCCCGGCGATAATCTTCATCAGCGTCGATTTTCCCGCGCCATTACCGCCCATCAGCGCATGCACCTGGCCAGAAAAGAGCGTGAAATCAATGCCCTTCAACACGGCGATGCCGGAGAACTGTTTGCGAATCTGACGGGCTTCAAGCAGTGGCTTCATCATCGCGCCTCGTATGAACAAATGATTTTTTAATTTAATAATGTTCAAAAGCGTAGACGGTGAACTATATTTACAACCGTGCAAAGATCACAGTTTCATGCTTTAGATCGTTGGAAAAAACCTGCAAACAATGAAAGATCGGTTTTGCCGGACGGCTCACACTTTCCGACCGCGCAATAGCGAACATATGATCTAAATTTTTATAAGAGTTCACTTTATGAGCGAAAAACGCATTACGGAAGAGAACCGCTACGCAGGCCTGGCGTTAGCCGAAGAGGAGCTGGTGGCGCGGGTCGCCTGGTGTTACTACCACGATGGATTGACGCAGAACGATATTGGCGAGCGCCTGGGGCTGCCGCGGTTAAAGATCTCCCGCCTGCTGGAGAAAGGTCGCCAGTCCGGGGTGATCCGCGTGCAGATCAACTCCCGCTATGAAGGGTGTCTGGCGCTGGAAACCGAGCTGCAACAGCGTTTTGACCTGAAGATTGCCCGCGTGCTGCCGGCGCTCAATACGCCACCGATGAATACGCGGCTGGGGATCGGCGCGGCGCAATCGCTGATGGGGGTGCTGGAACCAGGACAGCTGCTGGCGGTGGGGTTTGGCGAAGCCACCATGAGCTGTCTGCAGCACCTGAGCGGGTTTATCAGTTCGCAGCAGGTGCGGCTGGTGACGCTTTCCGGCGGCGTGGGTCCCTATATGACCGGTATCGGCCAGCTGGACGCCGCCTGTCGCGTCAGCATCATTCCGGCGCCGCTGCGGGTCTCTTCGGCCGATGTGGCTGAAATTCTGCGTCGGGAGTCGAGCGTCCGGGATGTGATTCTGGCGGCCACCGCGGCGGATGCGGCGGTCGTGGGGATCGGCGCCATCGACCAGCGCCGCGACGCAACCATCCTGCGCTCCGGTTACATCAGCGAAGGCGAACAGTTGATGTATGCGCGTAAAGGCGCGGTGGGCGACATTTTAGGTTATTTCCTGCAGGCCGACGGCAGGCGGGTTGAGGATCTGGAGATTCACCGGGAATTACTCGGCGTCACCCTCGACGAGCTGGCGCAGCTGCCGACCATTGTCGGCGTTGCCGGTGGAACGGAAAAAGCGCAGGCGATTTATGCCGCCCTGACGGGCAAACGCATCAATGGCCTGGTAACGGAAGAGACAACAGCACGCGCGGTGCTCACGCTGGCCTCCTGATGGCCCTGCGCCGCGCAACAACCGCGAGGCGCATGTCATGAGTTACCTGTTAGCGTTAGATGCCGGGACCGGCAGTATTCGGGCGGTGATTTTCGATCTCAGCGGCCACCAGGTCGCGGTCGGTCAGGCGGAATGGAAGCACCTGAGCGTGGAAAATGTTCCCGGCTCGATGGAGTTTGACCTCACCACCAACTGGCTGCTGGCCTGCCAGTGTATCCGCCAGGCGCTGGCAAACGCGCACCTTCAGGCGGCCGATATTCAGTCCGTCGCCTGCTGTTCCATGCGCGAAGGGATTGTGCTTTACGACCGCAACGGCGAGGCTATCTGGGCCTGCGCCAACGTCGATGCCCGCGCCAGCCGCGAAGTCGCGGAGCTTAAAGAGATCCATGATTATCATTTTGAATCGGAAGTCTATGATGTCTCAGGCCAGACGCTGGCACTCAGCGCCATGCCGCGGCTGCTGTGGCTGGCCCATCATCGCCCGGATATTTACCGTCAGGCTGCCACCATCACCATGATTAGCGACTGGCTGGCGGCAAAACTCTCCGGTGAACTGGCCGTCGACCCCTCCAATGCCGGTACCACCGGGATGCTCGACCTGTTCAGCCGCGACTGGCGCCCGGCGCTGCTCGATATGGCCGGGCTGCGTGCGGATCTGCTCTCGCCGGTTAAAGAGACCGGCACTCCGCTCGGTGCGGTGACCGAGACGGCAGCGCGGCAGTGCGGACTACGTGCCGGCACGCCGGTGATCATGGGCGGTGGCGATGTCCAGCTCGGCTGCCTGGGTCTGGGGGTGGTACGCGCCGGCCAAAGCGCGGTGCTGGGGGGCACCTTCTGGCAACAGGTGGTGAATCTGCCGGAGGTCCGTACCGATCCGCAGATGAATATTCGCATCAACCCGCACGTCATTCCCGGCATGGTGCAGGCCGAATCGATCAGCTTCTTCACCGGCCTGACCATGCGCTGGTTCCGCGATGCTTTTTGCGCCGAAGAGAAGCTGGTTGCCGAACGCCTGGGAGTGGATGCCTATGCTCTGCTCGAAGAGATGGCCAGCAGGGTGCCCGCCGGTTCCCACGGCGTGATGCCGATCTTCTCCGATGCCATGCATTTCAAGCAGTGGTATCACGCCGCGCCGTCGTTTATTAACCTCTCCATCGACCCGGAGAAATGCAATAAAGCCACTCTGTTCCGCGCGCTGGAGGAGAACGCGGCGATTGTCTCTGCCTGTAACCTGGCGCAAATCTCCCGCTTCTCCGGCGTGACGTTCGACAGCCTGGTGTTTGCCGGAGGCGGATCGAAAGGGGCATTATGGAGCCAGATTCTCAGCGATGTCACCGGCCTGCCGGTGCGGGTCCCGGCGGTGCGCGAAGCCACGGCGCTGGGCTGCGCGATCGCCGCCGGAACCGGCGCCGGCTTGTACAGCGATATGGCCGGCACAGGTGAGAAGCTGGTGAGCTGGCATCGGGTGTTTACCCCCAATCCGGCACATCGCGAACTGTACCAGGGGATGATGGAGAAATGGCAATCGGTCTATGCCGACCAGCTGGGGCTGGTCGACAGCGGGCTGACCACCTCGATGTGGCAGGCGCCAGGCCTTGAGCGGCGCCCACCTGTCGTTCCGGCGCCCTGACCTCCAGCGAGCGTCTGCCGCTGGCACAAAAACCCCCTCTTCCCTTCGAGGAGGGGAACTTCCCGTCACCGTTATTTGAATCCCATCACAATCACCGCACGCCCTTTTTCACTTTTCGCTGACGACGGCTAAATTAGTAACTCATCCGACCACATAACAATAATGTTACATATAAGAGACTGGAAGCCATTATGAGCCACTACCCGTCGTTATTCGCCCCGCTCGACCTGGGATTTACCCAGCTGAAAAACCGCGTGCTGATGGGTTCCATGCACACCGGGTTGGAAGAACATGCCGACGGCGCGCAACGGCTGGCGGCTTTTTACGCCGAACGCGCGCGTCACGGCGTGGCGCTGATTGTCACCGGCGGGATTGCGCCGACGGCGTCCGGCGTCACAATGGCGGGCGGCGCGGTGCTCGACGATGCCCGCCATCTGGCGCAGCATCGGCACATTACCGATGCGGTCCACCGGGAAGGCGGCAAAATCGCCCTGCAAATTTTGCATACCGGCCGCTACAGCTATCAGCCGCGGCCGGTGGCCCCGTCGGCACTGCAGGCGCCGATTAACCGCTTTGCTCCGCACGCGCTCAGCCATGATGAGATCCTGCAGCTGATCGATGATTTTGCCCGCTGCGCGCAGTTGGCCCGGGAGGCCGGCTACGACGGTGTCGAAGTGATGGGCTCTGAAGGTTATTTGATTAACGAATTCCTCGCCGCGCGTACCAACCAGCGTGATGACCCGTGGGGCGGCGATTACGCCCGCCGCATGCGCTTTGCCGTAGAAGTGGTGCGTGCGGTACGCGAACGGGCTGGCCATGACTTTATTATTATCTACCGCCTGTCGATGCTCGACCTGGTCAACGACGGCAGTACGCTGCCGGAAGTGATTGAGCTGGCACAGGCCATCGAGGCGGCAGGCGCAACCATCATCAACACCGGTATCGGCTGGCACGAAGCGCGTATTCCAACTATTGCGACGCCGGTACCGCGCGGCGCCTTCAGTTGGGTCACCCGGAAGCTGAAAGGCGCGGTGTCGATCCCCCTGGTCACCACTAACCGCATCAACGATCCTGATGTCGCGGATGCGATCCTCGCCCGCGGCGACGCCGATATGGTGTCAATGGCGCGCCCGTTTCTGGCCGACGGCGAGTTCCTTTCCAAAGCCCAAAGCGGGCGCGCCGATGAGATCAATACCTGTATCGGCTGTAACCAGGCCTGCCTGGATCAGATCTTCGCCGGTAAAGTGACCTCTTGTCTGGTCAATCCGCGAGCCTGCCACGAAACCCTGATGCCGGTTATGCCTGCTGCCGCGCCAAAGCGCCTGGCCGTTGTGGGAGCCGGCCCCGCCGGCCTGGCCTTTGCCGTCAATGCCGCCGCGCGCGGCCACTCTGTCACCCTGTTTGATGCGCAGCAGGAGATTGGCGGGCAGTTTAATATCGCCAAACAGATCCCCGGCAAAGAGGAGTTTTACGAAACGCTGCGCTACTACCGGCGCATGCTGGATCTGCATGGCGTCAATCTGCAGCTGGGCCAACTGGTCACGGCGGATCGTTTGCTGGAATTTGACGAAACGATCCTCGCCACCGGGATCGCCCCGCGCATGCCGGCGATCGCCGGAATTACCCATCCGAAGGTGATGAGCTACCTCGACGTACTGCGCGACAAGGCGCCGGTGGGTCAGCGCGTCGCAATTATCGGCTGCGGCGGGATCGGCTTTGATACCGCGATGTACCTGAGCCAGCCTGGCGTTGCCACCAGCCAGAACATCGACGCGTTCTGCAGGGAATGGGGTATTGATACGACACTGCAGAGCGCGGGCGGACTGCGTCCGGAAGGACCGCAGCTGGAGAAAAGCCCGCGGCGCATCGTGATGCTCCAGCGCAAGGCCAGCAAACCCGGCGATGGGTTAGGAAAAACCACCGGCTGGATCCACCGGGCTACGCTGCTGGCCCGCGGCGTCAAAATGATCCCGGGAGTCAGCTATCAGAAGATCGACGATGAGGGATTACATGTCACGATCGGCGGCGAGGGCCAGATATTGCATGTTGATCAGGTGATTATCTGCGCCGGTCAGGAGCCGAAGCGCGAGCTGGCGGATCCGCTACGCGCGGCAGGGAAAGTCGTACATCAGATTGGCGGGTGCGATGTCGCGATGGAGCTGGATGCTCGCCGCGCCATCGCTCAGGGTACGAAACTGGCGCTGGAGATTTAACGGGGGCGCTGCGCTTGCCCGGGCTACGTGTTCAGGCTACATGATATGAGTAGCCCGGCTAAGGCGAAGGCCGCCAGCCGGGGTGTCCTGGCAGTCTGCGATTAGCGCAGCTTACGTACCTTCACCGCTTTCAACACCACAAATTTATTGTTGGTGGCGACGGTGGCGCAGTTACCGAAAATTTTCTTCAGCTTGTGGAAATAATCCAGATGGCGGTTGGCCACAATGTACAGCTCACCGTTGATCTTCAGGCAGCGGCGCGCGTGGTGAAACATCTCCCAGGCGATATTATCGGTTAACGCGTGTTTCTGGTGGAACGGCGGGTTGCACAACACGGCGTTGAAGCGGAAAGGCTCAACGCCGGACAGCGCGTTGTTAATCATAAACTCGCAGCGATCCAGCGCCTCGGGCATGTTGGTTTCCACGTTCAGACGACTGGAGGCGACGGCCATCGGCGACTCATCGACGAACACCACGTTAGCCTGCGGGTTCTTCTCCAGCAGCGTCAGGCCAATCACCCCGTTGCCACAGCCCAGATCGACAATCTCGCCTTCAAGATCCGACGGCAGGTGTTCGATAAAGAAACGCGCGCCAATATCCAGCCCGGTGCGGGAGAATACATTCGCGTGGTTGTGAATGGTCCAGTCGGTCCCTTCCAGCTTCCAGCTCAGCGTCTGCGGCGCATCGGCAAGCGCCGGTTCGCTGAACGTACAGTTGATCAGGCGGGCTTTCTTCCAGGCCAGGGTGGTGGTGGTCGGCCCCAGCACTTTCTCGAACAATTCCAGTGTGGAAGTATGGATATCACGTGCCTTTGCGCCGGCGATAATACGGGTTTGCGGCGTCACGACCTGGCGTAGCGCGCGCAGCTGCTGCTCGAGCAACGCCAGCGTTTTCGGAACTTTAATCAGGACAACGCCTGGCGCCGACGGATACTCTGCGGTGCTGTCGAGAAACTTGACGCTGGATTCCGCGATATCGTTATGGCGTAAATTCTCACGCGTCGCGAGCTCGGTGAGGTAAGAGTCACCGATGCTAAACGGCGTATGCTCCGCCAGCGCGCAGCTCAGTGCGCCAAAGGTATCGTTGAAAATCAGGACCGGGCCGTTAATCTCCGTGTCATCCAACTGCTGCAGCAGATATTCATCCGCCGCTTCCCACGCCAGCAGCGGGTTAACGTCATCCGTTTCCGGAAAACGTTTTAGTGTCAGTGAACGGAAACCGTTGTCTAAGTGGCTCATCGGCCCTCCTGAGTGGTAAAATTTCGGCGTTATCCCTGAAAGGGTGCGTGAGTATACCCTTTTTATACACAAAATCATTCAAGATGCGCCGATGCAGCCTGAAGGAGGATGTGAAGATCTTTTATCTGGAGCTGTCATGAGTCAACTCACTTACCTGCAGGGCTATCCGGAGAATTTGCTTTCCCAGGTGCGCACATTGATTGCCGAGCAGCGCCTGGGGGCGGTTTTGCAAAAGCGCTATCCGGAAGGCCACGACGTCAATAACGATAAGGCGCTGTATCAGTACACGCAGGATCTGAAAACCCGCTATTTACGCGGCGCGGCGCCGGTCAACAAGGTGATGTACGACAGTAAGATCCACGTCTTGAATAATGCGCTCGGCCTGCATACCGCGATTTCGCGGGTCCAGGGCGGTAAGCTGAAAGCAAAAGCCGAAATCAGGGTGGCCACGGTGTTCCGCGAAGCGCCTGAGGCGTTTTTACGCATGATTGTGGTGCATGAGCTGGCGCACCTTAAGGAGAAGGAGCATAACAAAGCCTTCTATCAACTCTGTTGCTATATGGAGCCGCAGTACCACCAGCTGGAGTTCGATACCCGTCTGTGGCTAACGCATCTTTCGTTAAATCGTTCTGCGTAGTCGCGCACTGGTTTTGTCATGATGGCATGTTAGAGTGACCAAAGGTCCCCTTTAACGGAGTTCGTCAACGTTTATGATACGTTTCGCTGTTGTTGGCACAAACTGGATAACAAAACAGTTTGTCGATGCCGCCCATGAAACTGGCAAGTATAAACTCACCGCAATTTACTCTCGCAGCCTTGAACAAGCGCAGGCCTTTGCGAGCGATTATCCCGTCGACCAGCTGTTTACGTCGCTGGACGATCTGGCGCAAAGCGATGCCATCGATGCGGTTTACATTGCCAGCCCGAACTCCCTGCACTTCCCGCAAACGCAGCTGTTCCTGAGCCATAAAAAGCACGTGATTTGCGAAAAACCGCTGGCCTCAAACCTGCGGGAAGTCGAAGACGCTATTCGTATCGCTCGCGAAAATCAGGTGGTGCTGTTCGAAGCCTTCAAAACCGCCAGCCTGCCAAATTTTCTGCTGCTGCAGCAGTCGCTCGGCAAGGTAGGCAAACTGCATAAAGCGTTTATCAACTACTGCCAGTACTCCTCCCGCTATCAGCGCTATCTCGACGGTGAGAACCCGAACACCTTTAACCCGGCCTTCTCGAACGGCTCGATTATGGATATCGGCTTCTATTGTCTGGCCTCGGCGGTGGCGCTGTGGGGCGAACCGCGCGCGGTTCACGCCAGCGCCAGCCTGCTGGACAGCGGCGTTGATGCCCAGGGTACCGTGATCCTGAACTACGCCGATTTTGACGTCACCCTGCACCACTCCAAAGTGAGCGACTCTACGCTGCCAAGCGAAATTCAGGGTGAAGCCGGCGCGCTGGTTATCGAAAAAATCTCCGAGTGCCAGAAGCTCTCTTTCATCCCACGCGGTGGGAAGGCTCAGGATCTGACGCAGCCGCAGCATATCAATACTATGCTGTATGAGGCGGAGGAGTTTGCGCATCTGGTGGAGAACAACCAGGTTGTTCACCCGGGGCTGGAAGTCAGCCGTATTACGGCCAGACTGCTGAGCGAAATTCGTCGTCAGACCGGCGTCGTATTCCCGGCCGATGGCCCGCAGGTGGCGTAAAAGAGTGTAAAGAGGCCGTCAGCAACCATTGACGCCCTTTATGACTTGTCATATTTTGTTACCTGCAAAGGGGAGTAACTTCCTTGCCGGTGGATCGTCATTACGATGCGTGCAAAACCGCATCCGGTCGCCGGGCAATAATAAAAGGTCCTGCCGTCATCGCGCGGTTCTTTTATTGTTGTAAGTGAGACCTTGCCGGAAGGCGAGGTCTATGCATAAACACGCAGCGGCTGCCGTCTTCCGACGTCAGCCGTTTTGTTTTTATGTAAGGAATTAAGTAATGAATACTGTCGGCACACCGTTGTTATGGGGCGCATTCGCCGTGGTCGTGGTGATCATGCTAGCCATCGATCTGCTTCTTCAGGGACGACGTGGTGCGCATGGCATGACCATGAAACAGGCCGCGGGTTGGTCAATTCTCTGGGTAACGCTCTCCCTTCTCTTTAACGCCGTTTTCTGGTGGTACCTGGCACAAACCGAAGGCCGTGCCGTTGCCGATCCGCAGGCGCTGGCTTTCCTCACCGGCTATCTGATTGAAAAAGCGCTGGCCGTGGACAATGTCTTTGTCTGGCTGATGCTGTTCAGCTACTTCTCCGTCCCGCCTGCGCTGCAGCGCCGGGTACTGGTTTACGGCGTACTGGGTGCGATCGTGCTGCGTACGGTGATGATCTTTACCGGAAGCTGGCTGATCTCCCAGTTTGAGTGGCTACTCTATCTCTTCGGTGCTTTCCTGCTGTTTACCGGCGTGAAGATGGCGCTGGCGAAAGAGGATGACTCCGGCATCGGCGACAAACTGCTGGTACGCTGGATCCGCAGCCACCTGCGGATGACCGATAAGATTGAAGGCGAGCGCTTCTTTACACGGCAAAACGGCGTTCTGTTCGCCACGCCGCTGCTGTTGGTGCTGATCCTGGTCGAACTGAGCGACGTGATTTTTGCGGTCGATAGTATCCCGGCAATCTTCGCCGTAACCACCGATCCGTTTATCGTGCTGACGTCGAACCTGTTCGCGATTCTCGGCCTGCGCGCCATGTACTTCCTGCTGGCCGGCGTCGCGGAGCGCTTCTCCATGCTGAAATATGGCCTGTCGATCATTCTGGTCTTTATCGGTATCAAGATGCTGATCGTCGACTTCTACCATATCCCGATTGGCGCCTCGCTCGGCGTGGTTGGCGGTATTCTGGCGCTGACGCTGCTGATTAACGCCTGGGTCAATAAGCAACACGACAAGAAGAAATTACAGCACTAAGCCTTAAATAACCGGGTGGAAGCCACTTTCACCCGGTCAGCAACGCCCGCCGCGTATTATTTCTCACCATGTCACAAAAACGTTAAGACATAGTTAAAAAATAAGATCTCAGCTAAATAAGCAGCATTTTACCCTTCCTACATGGCGCACTTTCCGTATACTCGACCAGGCAAACATTTATTTACATCCGGACATAAACGTAACAAATAATACGTACATGGGACGGGTAGCAACATCACAACAAGGAATCATTATGACGACACAAACTCCCCCATCGGGCCTGCTACAGCGCCTGGCTCAGGGCAGCCTGGTCAAACAAATTTTAATCGGTCTGGTGCTTGGCGTGCTGCTGGCGCTGGTTTCGAAACCGGCGGCGATCGCCGTTGGCCTGCTCGGTACGCTGTTCGTCGGCGCGCTGAAAGCCGTAGCGCCGGTGCTGGTGCTGATGCTGGTGATGGCCTCCATCGCTAACCACCAGCAGGGGCAAAAAACCAGCATCCGTCCGATTCTGTTCCTGTATCTGCTGGGGACGTTCAGCGCCGCATTAACCGCCGTGGTGTTCAGCTTTGTCTTCCCTTCCACGCTGCACCTGAGCTCCGCGGCCGGCGATATTACGCCGCCATCGGGGATTGTCGAAGTGCTGCGCGGGCTGCTGATGAGCATGGTTTCAAACCCTGTTGACGCCCTGCTCAATGCCAACTATATCGGGATTCTGGTGTGGGCCGTGGGTCTGGGCTTTGCGCTGCGTCACGGTAATGAGACGACAAAAAACCTGATCAACGATGTCTCTCATGCGGTGACCTTTATCGTGAAACTGGTCATTCGGTTTGCGCCGCTGGGTATTTTCGGCCTGGTCTCCTCCACCCTGGCGACCACCGGTTTTGAAACCCTGTGGGGCTACGCGCAGCTGCTGATGGTGCTGGTGGGCTGTATGCTGCTGGTGGCGCTGGTGATTAACCCGCTGCTGGTGTTCTGGAAAATCCGCCGCAACCCCTATCCGCTGGTGCTGACCTGCCTGCGCGAAAGCGGCGTGTATGCCTTCTTTACCCGCAGCTCCGCCGCCAATATTCCGGTAAATATGGCGCTGAGTGAAAAGCTGAATCTCGATCGCGATACCTATTCGGTGTCGATCCCGCTGGGTGCCACCATCAACATGGCCGGGGCCGCCATCACCATTACGGTGCTGACGCTGGCTGCCGTAAATACCCTGGGCATTCCGGTGGATCTGCCTACCGCGCTGCTGTTGAGCGTCGTGGCGTCGCTGTGCGCCTGCGGTGCTTCCGGCGTGGCGGGCGGCTCCCTGCTGCTGATCCCGCTGGCCTGCAATATGTTCGGTATCCCCAATGATATCGCCATGCAAGTGGTTGCCGTCGGCTTTATCATCGGCGTGCTGCAGGACTCCTGTGAGACGGCGTTGAACTCCTCTACCGACGTGCTATTTACCGCCGCCGCCTGTATGGCGGAAGACGAGCAGCTGGCGAAAAACGCGCTGCGCGATTAATCCCGACCTTCCCCTCCGCTGTTATGCGGAGGGGTTCTCTTTCAGCTCCGCCTCTTCTCTTTTAAACGGATCGATACCGCGTTTTTGCATGCGCCAGAAACGAATAATATTCAGGCCATTGACGATCAGGAAGCTGCCTTCAATCAACGTGCCACCAATCGACCCCAGCCAAAAGTTATGCGTGACCCAGCACGCCGTAGAACACCACATCACGCAGCGGGTGGTCAGCCCTTTACAGCGAAACAGGGCCCAGGTGCTGGCGACGGTCCCTGCCACCGGCAACAATTCCATCGCATGCTGGAGTTTTCCGAGGCCGAGAATCAGCGTCAGGGCAATAAATATCACCATGATCCACAGATTGCGGGTACGCAGCGAAATCAGCGTGCGCACGGCGTTAAGCCCGGCGCTCATGCCCGCAGGCAGCGCTCCCATCAGAATAAAATGCAGGCCGATAATGCCGCTGTACAGCGCCAGCTGCTGTTTAAAGCGCCGCTCATCGCGATTGATAAAGGTGGTGATTCCAATCAGAAAGGCGATGACACCTACGCCCTGGGCAAGCCAATACGCAGTCATGAAAGATCCTTGTCAAAACAGTTAAAAACAAACGGCGCCCTCTCCCCGAGTGCGCCGTTTTTTATCCACGCGACAAAAGCTCCATCATTCTCGCACACCGAGCAGGCGGTCGATCCGCCCGGGGTTGTGATGAGCCAGGATGAGGATCATTACAACGTGACGCCGCTTTTGAAGATCGCCAGTTCACGGAAATCATTGCGCTCATTGCAGGTCGGTTTGCCATTGATGATATCAACGAGGGTATCGACAAACTCTTCCAGCAGCTGAGGCATTGCTTTACCGTGAATCAGTTGACCGGCGTCAAAATCGATCCAGTGTTTCTTTTTCGCCGCCAGTTCGCTGTTGGTGGAGATTTTGACCGTCGGCACAAAACCGCCGTACGGCGTGCCGCGACCGGTGCTGAACAGCACCATATGACAGCCCGCACCGGCCAGCGCGCTGGTTGCCACCGCATCGTTGCCCGGTGCGCTCAGCAGATTGAGACCATGCACTTTTAAACGTTCGCCATAGCGCAGGACGTCCACTACCTCGCTGGAGCCCGCTTTCTGCGTGCAGCCCAGCGATTTATCTTCCAGCGTCGTGATCCCGCCCGCTTTGTTGCCCGGCGACGGATTCTCGTAAATAGGCTGGTTATGCGCAATGAAGTACTGTTTAAAGTCATTCACCATGGTCACCAGCTTGTCGAAGGTCTTTTCATCGCGGCAGTGGCTCATCAGCAGCTGCTCAGCGCCGAACATTTCCGGCACTTCCGTCAGCACGGTGGTGCCACCGTTGGCGATCAGGTAATCCGAGAAACGACCCAGCATCGGGTTGGCGGTAATCCCCGAAAGGCCGTCCGATCCGCCGCACTCGAGGCCAAACTTCAGCTCGCTCAGTTTGCCTGGCTCACGTTTGTCGTGACGCATCACCTCATAAAGCTGATGCAGATGCTCAAGTCCCGCTTCCACCTCATCGTCCTGCTTCTGGCAGATCATAAAGTGTACGCGCTGAGGATCGAACTCACCGAGGGTTTCACGGAACGCGTCGACCTGGTTGTTCTCACAGCCCAGGCCAATCACCAGCACCGCCCCGGCGTTCGGGTGACGCACCATGTTTTGCAACATGGTGCGGGTATTGATGTGATCATCACCCAGCTGCGAACAGCCATAAGTGTGACTGAAGAGAAAGACGCCATCGGTGCCTTCCGCTTCGTTGGTCTCTTTCAAAAACCGGTTCTGAATCTGACGGGCGATACCATTGACACAGCCGACGGTCGGCAGGATCCACAGTTCATTACGCACCCCGACCTCCCCGTTCGCACGACGATAAAGCTGCACGTCGCGGTCGGCCGGCTGCGCCGATGGCTCGGCAAGTTCCGGTTGATAGCGATACTCGTCAAGGTCGCTCAGGTTGGTACGCGTATTATGGGCATGAATATGTTCCCCTGGCGCAATATCCGCCAGCGCGTGGCCAATGGGCAGACCATACTTGATGACGTTTTCTCCCTTCGCAATCGCGCGTAGTGCGAACTTATGACCACGAACAACGTCCTGGCTTAAGGTGACCGCATCATCATCAATGGTGACCTGGGTACCCGCCGCCATATCTGCTAACGCGACAGCAACGTTATCCTGCGAATGGATTTTAATGTATTGCATAGCAACCGACCTCTGGTCTTAATTCAGTTCAATCGCGAAGTAATCACGCGCATTGTTAAAGCAGATATTTTTCACCATCTCGCCCAGCAGCTGAATATCCGCCGGCGCTTCACCCGCGGCAACCCAGCGACCGATCATCTGGCACAGGATGCGACGGAAATACTCATGGCGGGTATAGGACAAGAAGCTGCGGCTGTCGGTCAGCATGCCGACGAAACGGCTGAGCAAACCAAGCTGAGCCAACTGGGTCATCTGACGCTCCATGCCGTCTTTCTGATCGTTAAACCACCAGCCGGAACCGAACTGCATCTTGCCCGGCATCCCTTCGCCCTGGAAGTTACCGATCATTGTGCCCAGCACTTCGTTATCGCGTGGATTCAGGCAGTAAAGAATGGTTTTCGGCAGCAGGTTTTCTTCATTCTGCTTGCTCAGCAGACGGGACAGCTCTTCGGCCATCGGGCGATCGTTGATGGAATCAAAGCCAACATCCGGCCCTAACAGCTTGAACTGACGCTGGTTATTGTTACGCAGCGCGCCAATGTGATACTGCTGGACCCAACCACGACGGGCATACTCTGCGCCGAGGAACACCAGTACCGCGGTTTTGAACTGCGCCACTTCGTGTTCGCTCAGGGTCGAGCCGGCCAGACGACGCGCCAGGATAGTATCAAGTTCTGCTTCGCTGGATTCGGCAAACAGCACGACATCCAGCGCATGGTCGGAGACTTTACAGCCGTGCGCGGCGAAGTGATCCAGGCGCTTGACCAGCGCAGCCTGCAGATCGGCAAAGCGACGGATGTCGGTATCCGAGACTTCGCCGAGCTTCGCCATATAGTCGTTAAACGTCGCCTGCTCAATGTTAAACGCTTTATCCGGACGCCAGCTTGGCAGCACTTTGGTCGTGAAAGTCGCGTCTTTCGCCACCGCCGCATGGTGTTCCAGCGAATCAATCGGATCGTCGGTGGTGCCGACCATTTTCACCTTCATCTGCGTCATGATACCGCGAGCGGAGAAGCGATCCTGGGCCAGCAGATCGTTACACTGATTCCAGATTTCATCCGCGGTGGACGGAGACAGCAGCTTACCCGTAATCCCAAACGGGCGGCGCAGCTCCAGATGCGTCCAGTGATAGAGCGGATTGCCGATCGTATGCGGTACGGTAGCCGCCCATGCGTCAAACTTCTCGCGGTCCGAGGCATCGCCGGTACACAGGCGTTCAGCCACGCCATTGGTGCGCATCGCGCGCCATTTGTAATGGTCACCTTTCAGCCAGATGTCATACAGGTTTTTAAAGCGATAATTTTCGGCAATCTGCTGCGGCGGAAGGTGGCAGTGATAGTCGAAAATCGGCTGGTCTTTGGCGTAGTCGTGGTACAAACGGCGGGCAAACTCGGTATCAAGCAGAAAATCTTCGGTCATAAACGCTGTCATTTTCATTTCCTCTTCGCCCCATCGAGGAGCCTTTCAGATGATTGACTATCATGCTGACAAAGTTATCACACCAATTTCTACAGGCCGAAATCTTTTTCGTGAGTTAGATCAATAAACGCTGACAAAAAAAGTACCCTTTCTGGAGTAAACCCTCGTGCAAGCCGCGCCAGCACTGGCTTTGCTCGCGAGAAATAATACCCCCATAAACTTTCCCACTTTTGTGACAGTACTCAACTTTTAAAGTTGTATGACAAGTTATCTTTCTGCCGTCGCAACATATAAACCGTTGGAATGTATTCGCGATGATTCATTACATCGCATTGACCGGTACGGATACCGAATTAAGCAACACACATTGATGGCAAGGTTCGGGCCATATGGGTTTTCCCTCCTGAGCCCTCCGTTTCTCCTTCTCAATCCCTGTGCAGGGTTTGAAGATGGCCGCACTCGCTGCGGAGATATAACAAACGATGAGGTTTTACATGCGTAAAATTAAAGGGTTACGTTGGTACATGATCGCACTGGTGACAATGGGCACCGTGCTGGGTTACCTGACGCGTAACACTGTGGCTGCGGCTGCGCCGACTCTGATGGAAGAGTTACACATCTCCACCCAACAGTATTCCTATATCATCGCAGCCTATTCAGCTGCTTATACCGTCATGCAGCCGGTGGCAGGCTATGTCCTTGACGTGCTGGGGACGAAGATCGGTTATGCCTTCTTCGCGATCGCCTGGGCCGTTTTCTGTGGTTCAACGGCGCTGGCGGGCAGCTGGGGTGGATTAGCGCTGGCTCGTGGCGCGGTCGGCGCGGCGGAAGCGGCGATGATCCCGGCAGGCCTGAAGGCCAGCTCCGAATGGTTCCCGGCAAAAGAACGTTCTATTGCCGTGGGTTACTTCAACGTGGGCTCTTCAATCGGCGCGATGATCGCCCCGCCGCTGGTCGTCTGGGCAATTGTGATGCACAGCTGGCAGATGGCGTTCATTATCTCCGGTGTCTTGAGCTTTATCTGGGCAATGGCGTGGCTGGTCTTCTATAAACACCCTCGTGACCAGAAAAAATTAACCACCGAAGAACGCGACTACATCATCGGCGGCCAGGAATCGCATCACCAGACCAACAACAGTAAGAAAATGTCTCCGTGGCAGATTCTGCGCAACCGTCAGTTCTGGGGCATCGCGCTGCCGCGTTTTCTTGCCGAGCCAGCATGGGGGACCTTCAATGCCTGGATCCCGCTGTTCATGTTTAAAGTCTATGGCTTTAACCTGAAAGAAATCGCGATGTTTGCGTGGATGCCGATGCTGTTTGCTGACCTGGGTTGCATCATCGGGGGCTATCTGCCGCCGCTGTTCCAGCGCTGGTTCGGGGTTAACCTGATTGTTTCGCGTAAAATGGTCGTGACCATGGGCGCACTGCTGATGATTGGCCCGGGGATGATCGGCCTGTTTACCA
Organism: Klebsiella sp. YJ; assembly: GCF_002108615.1. Lineage (NCBI taxonomy): Bacteria > Pseudomonadati > Pseudomonadota > Gammaproteobacteria > Enterobacterales > Enterobacteriaceae > Klebsiella > Klebsiella sp. YJ. Next base: position 136,855 of record NZ_MTEG01000006.1, on the reverse strand, counting down.
GCCCGTTTGTGGCTATCGCCCTGCTGTGCGTCGGCGGCTTTGCTCACCAGGCACTGTCCGGTGCGCTGATTACGCTCTCTTCCGACGTATTTGGCCGTAACGAAGTGGCTACGGCAAACGGCCTGACCGGTATGGCGGCCTGGATGGCGAGTACCATGTTCGCCCTGGTGGTCGGCGCTCTGGCGGATACCATCGGTTTCAGCCCGCTGTTCGCCGTGCTGGCGGTCTTCGATCTGCTGGGCGCCCTTGTCATCTGGACCGTACTGAAGAACAAGTCTGCCGATGACGACACCCCGCCGCTCAAAACGACTAAGCCGGTGACGCAAAGCTAGTCCTGATACGGTTAGATCTGTTTACAAAGCCGCCTTATCGAAGGCGGCTTTTTCATGTCTGACGGTGGTGAGATGCGCGTAAAAGTGGTATAACAAATCCAATATTGTCGCCATCTTCCGGGAGCGAATATGGAAATCACAGAACCGCGTCGTTTGTATCAGCAGCTTGCTGCCGAGCTGAAGGCGCGTATTGAACAAGGTGTTTACCTTGTGGGCGATAAGCTGCCTGCAGAGCGGTTTATCGCCGATGAAAAGAGCGTCAGCCGCACCGTGGTTCGCGAAGCCATTATCATGCTGGAAGTGGAAGGCTATGTGGAGGTGCGTAAGGGCTCTGGTATCCACGTCATCTCCAACCATCCGAAGCATCAGCAGGTGGTTGATGAAACGCTGGAGTTCGCCAGCTACGGTCCCTTTGAACTGCTGCAGGCGCGTCAGCTGATTGAAAGCAATATTGCCGAGTTCGCCGCCACCCAGGTGACCAAGCAGGACATCATGAAGCTGATGGAGATCCAGGAGAAGGCGCGTAAAGAGAAATGCTTCCGCGATTCGGAATGGGATCTCCAGTTTCACGTCCAGGTAGCCCTGGCGACGCAAAATACGGCATTAGCCGCTATTGTTGAAAAAATGTGGACCCAGCGCGTGCATAACCCGTACTGGAAAAAGCTCCATGACCATATCGACCTGCGCACCGTGGATAACTGGTGTGACGATCATGACCAAATTCTGAAGGCGCTGATTCGCAAAGATCCGCACGCGGCAAAACTGGCCATGTGGCAGCATCTGGAGAACACTAAGCTGATGTTATTCAACGAGACCAGCGACGATTTTGAATTCAATGCCGACCGCTATCTGTTTGCAGAAAATCCGGTCGTTCATCTCGATACCGCCGCCAACGGCACAAAATAAGCGGTTATCTTCCTTTCAGGCAGGCTATCAGCGCCTGCCCGCAAACCCGCCTGGGTAAGCAAACATATATAGTGTCAGCCTGTGTAAAGAGACTCGCCACCCGCCACTGCAATCAGCAAAATCAACGAGCAACTGACTGCAATTTTTCTGACGTAAACTCAGTGCTTTTGTTACAATTAGATGCATTTTGACGTTCTGAAGTGGGCTTGCATTGATTTCACTTTTAACAGGGAACCGTTCAGAACGCACCAACAGCGACCATAATCTCATAAGAATCTATGTCGCAATACACACTGCGTTCAGACATACCGTTAACCGATGTACCAGGAATCGTGAATGGAACTATTAACCCAATTGTTGAATGCTTTATGGAGCCAGGATTACGAGACCCTCGCGAATCCCTCCATGATTGGCATGCTTTATTTTGTCTTATTTATGATTTTGTTCCTTGAAAACGGCCTGCTTCCCGCCGCCTTTTTACCCGGCGACAGCCTGCTGGTGCTGGTCGGCGTTCTGATAGCCAAAGGTGCAATGGGTTTTCCGGAAACCCTGCTTCTGCTGACGACGGCAGCCAGCCTGGGTTGTTGGCTCAGCTACATTCAGGGCCGCTGGCTCGGTAATACGCGGATTGTGCAAAACTGGCTTTCACATTTGCCCTCCCACTACCACCAGCGCGCACACCACCTGTTTCATAAGCACGGGCTCTCCGCCTTGTTGATGGGCCGCTTTATTGCCTTCGTTCGTACGCTGCTGCCGACCATTGCCGGACTTTCGGGTCTGAACAATGCCCGCTTCCAGTTCTTTAACTGGATGAGCGGCCTGCTGTGGGTTCTGATTCTGACCACCCTCGGTTACCTGCTGGGTAAAACCCCGGTATTCCTCAAATATGAGGATCAGCTGATGTCCTGCCTGATGCTGCTGCCGGTTGTGCTGCTGGTGTTTGGCTTAATCGGCTCGTTAGTTGTCCTGTGGAAGAAAAAATACAGAAGCCGGAGCTGATAATGGCCATAAAAAGCCTCTCCCGACGCCGGATTAGCTGGCTGCTGGGCGGTTCTGTTTTTTTGTGCGCGCTGTTCTGGCTATGGCTGGCGGTGCAGCAACAGGAATCAACCCTGACTATTCATCCTGTCTCTCAGGGCGTTGGCATGCCCGACGGTTTTTCCGTCTGGCATCATCTCGACGCAAACGGCATTCGTTTTAAAAGTATCACCCCGCAAAAAGACGGCCTGCTGATCAAATTTGATTCCAGCGCCCAGGGTATCGCTGCGAAAGAAGTGCTGGGCCGCGCCCTGCCGCATGGTTATATTATTGCTTTGCTGGAGGAAGAGAATACCCCGACAGCATGGCTCTCCCGTCTGCGCGATACCCCACACAGATTGGGATAAGTAGCCAAAATTCTGAATATTTTCACGCAGTTTGGTGGTTTCCCGTTTTCCTGACTATGCTTAAGACTGCGGGAGCCGCCGGGCTGACGTTTATCGACTGGATCGGGCATATCTCCCGGGTATGCCCTCACACAATGGAAGGTAGCATCCATGAAATACCGCATCGCTTTGATTCTGGTTTTGACTTCGCTGAGCTCCAGCGCCTTTGCCATCTCCCCCTGTCAGGAAAAAGAGCAGGATATCCAGCGGGAGATTAGCTATGCCGAAAAACATCACAACCAGAACCGGATTGATGGTTTGAACAAAGCGCTTCGTGAAGTCAGAGCGAACTGCAGCGACGGTAAGCTCAAAGCCGAACATCAGCAAAAAATCGCGAAACAACGCGAGGAAATTACCGAGCGTCAGCGCGATTTGAAGGAAGCTGAGCAGAAAGGCGATGCCGATAAAATCAGCAAGCGCCAACGCAAGCTTGATGAAGCGCAGCACGAGCTGAAAACGCTTGAGTCGCGTGATTACTGATAAGCCACACTTTACATGGACCCACTCTACAGGAGAGAAAGATGCCTAAAGACAACGTTGCAGACGATCTGCGTGCAGAACTGAAGACTCTGGCTGATACCCTGGAAGAAGTGCTTAACTCCTCCACGGATAAGTCAAAAGAAGAAATTGGCAAACTGCGTAGCAAAGCAGAGAGCGCACTGAAAGAGAGCCGCGTCCGGCTGGGTGAAACCAGCGATGCCATCGTCAGACAAACGCGTGAAACTGCCGCCCGCGCCGACGAGTACGTCCGCGAAAATCCGTGGACCGGTGTAGGTATTGGCGCAGCCGTCGGGCTGGTGCTGGGTGTCCTGCTGACGCGTCGTTAATTATGGCGGATTCTCAACACACGCAGGGGCCGGGCAAGAGCGTTTTCGGGATCGGCCAGCGGATCATTACGCTGCTGGTTGAAATGGTGGAAACGCGCCTGCGCCTGGTGGTCGTGGAGCTGGAGGAAGAGAAGGCGAACCTCTTCCAGCTATTTTTGATGCTGGGGCTGACGCTGCTGTTTGCCGCCTTTGGCCTGATGAGCCTGCTGGTTCTGATTATCTGGGCCATCGATCCCCAGTATCGGCTGTACGTGATGATTGCGACCACCGCTGTGCTGCTCCTCAGCTCGTTAATCGGCGGTATCTGGACGCTGCGTAAAGCCCGCCGTTCGACTTTCCTGCGCTTGACGCGCAAAGAGCTGGCTGAAGACCGCGCTCTGCTGGAGGACGAACGCCTATGAGCAGCAAACAGCAACGCGAGCAGCAGAAAACGCTGCTGTTGCGCCAGATCCAACAGCAGCGGCTGGATTTAATCGCCAGCCGTCGCGACTGGCTCGAAGCGACCGCCCCGTTCGACCGCGGCTGGCAGACCCTCCAGCACCTTCGCTCCTGGGCAATGGTCGGCAGCGGTATCATGGCAGTATGGTCCGTTCGCCACCCGCGCTTCTTACTGCGCTGGACTAAACGCGGCTTCGGTCTCTGGAGCGCATGGCGCATGGCAAAACGCCTGCTGCGCCAGACATCATCCTTCTAAACGCCCAGCCCACCACACGTCCATCATCCCTGTTTTCCTTGTTCCGGGGCGTCAACGCCTCGTGACTGGTGCTGCTCTTGGTCACCACTCCAGCCGATGACGACAGTGTTCATCCCTGCTCGTCGCCCTCCTCACGTCGCGTTTACTGATCGCGATCACTCAGAATCTTTGATGAAGATCTACAGTTTTCCTTGCTAACAATTCCTTTCGCGCCTCGCTAATATTCTCTCCATCGACAGCAACCCCGCGTAACTACGCAGGATTGCACCAAAAAACAAAATCGCCGCCCTTTGGGTTTTCTGGAGTAAGAAATGAAAAAATTAGAAGATGTTGGTGTACTGGTAGCACGCATTCTGATGCCAATCCTGTTTATCACTGCAGGTTGGGGAAAAATCACCGGTTATGCGGGTACTCAACAATATATGGAAGCCATGGGCGTACCGGGCGCATTACTGCCGTTAACCATTCTGCTGGAGTTCGGCGGCGGTCTGGCGATTCTGTTCGGTTTCCTGACACGTACCACCGCGCTGTTCACCGCAGGCTTCACCCTGCTGACCGCGTTCCTGTTCCACAGCAACTTTGCTGAAGGCGTGAACTCGCTGATGTTCATGAAAAACCTGACCATCGCAGGCGGTTTCCTGCTGCTGGCCATCACCGGTCCGGGCGCATTCAGCATCGACCGCGTGCTGAATAAAAAGTGGTAAGCACACTATACTGAGTGAACAACAAAGCGAGGAGACATCTCCTCGCTTTTGCTATCTGAAGTCTGAAGGAGGAAAAAATGGGACAATTAATCGACGGCGTCTGGCACGATACCTGGTATGACACCAAATCCACCGGAGGGCGTTTCAAGCGTTCTGTTTCTGCCTTCCGCAACTGGCTGACCGCCGATGGCGCACCGGGCCCCTCTGGCGACGGCGGCTTTGCTGCAGAAAAAGATCGCTATCATCTGTACGTATCCCTCGCCTGCCCGTGGGCGCACCGCACGTTAATCCTGCGCAAGCTCAAAGGTCTGGATCCTTTTCTTTCCGTCTCGGTGGTTCACCCTCTGATGCTGGAAAACGGCTGGACTTTCGACGACGATTTTCCCGCTGCGACCGGCGATACGCTGTATCAACATGAATTCCTCTATCAGCTCTACCTGCACGCCGATCCGCACTACACCGGGCGCGTCACGGTGCCGGTTCTGTGGGATAAAAAGCAGCATACGATCGTCAGTAATGAGTCGGCTGAAATCATCCGCATGTTCAATACCGCCTTTGACGACCTCGGCGCTACCGCCGGCGATTACTACCCACCTGCGCTGCGCGAAAATATCGATGCGCTTAACGGTTGGATCTACGACAACGTCAATAACGGCGTCTATAAAGCCGGGTTCGCCACCAGCCAGCAGGCCTATGATGAGGCGGTCGATGCGGTGTTCACCTCGCTGGAGCGCCTGGAGCAAATTCTGAGCCAGCATCGCTATCTGACGGGCAGCCAGCTGACCGAGGCCGATATTCGTCTGTGGACTACCCTCGTGCGTTTCGACCCGGTCTACGTAACCCACTTTAAGTGCGACAAACGCCGTATCAGCGATTACCCCAATCTGTATGGTTTCCTGCGCGATATCTACCAGATACCGGGTATTGCGGAGACGGTGAATTTTGCCCACATCCGCAACCACTACTATCGCAGCCATAAAACGATTAACCCAACCGGGATTATTTCCGTCGGACCTCATCAGGATCTCAGCGAGCCGCACGGCCGGGACCTTCTGTTCCGCTAACCTGCCGGGCGCCATTCCCGGCGCCCGATATTTTCAGATCCGGCATATTTACCCGTCTGCTATTCACGTCTATTCTTATTACGATCGCTTTAAAAACAAGTGATTGACCGTTAATCGAGGCGTAAAAATGGACTGGTATTTAAAGGTACTGAGAAACTATATTGGATTTGGCGGCCGCGCACGCCGTAAAGAGTACTGGATGTTTATTCTGGTCAACATCATCCTGACCGGCGTATTGAGCATCATCGATAAAATGCTGGGATGGCAGCGCGCAGGAGGTGAAGGCATCCTGACGACGATTTATGGCGTGTTGGTCTTTTTACCGTGGTGGGCGGTGCAGTTTCGCCGTTTACACGATACGGATCGCTCGGCGTGGTGGCTGTTGCTGATGCTGATTCCGGTGATTGGCTGGCTGATCATTCTGCTCTTCAATTGCCAGAACGGCACGCCTGGAAACAACCGTTTCGGGCCGGATCCCAAACCCCTGTCATCGTGAATGATGCGCTCCTCCCGCGGAAGGAGCGCATAGCGGATTTACTTCCCGGCAAACAGCTTAGGGATCTCGCGCAGACACCATGATTTCGCTTCGCCCATACTGTCGCGGCGCCACGCCATAATGATGTCGATTTCATTGGTATATTCCGGGCTGACAACCCGTAAGCGCCCTTCGGCAATGTCTTTCTCGACCAGCGGATAGGGCATCGTCGCCACCCCCAGTCCCGCCAGCAGAGCCTGACGTTTATCTTCAATGGTACTGACCGTTAAGCGCGGCTGTTTGTCGAGCAGTTGCACCGTCAGAACCGGACGCTCACGGGCGGTATCTGCCACCGCCACGCCGCGATATTTTACCCGCGTCACCTCGGAAAGCGGCTCCGGCTCCTGGTGAATAGGGTGATCCGGCGCAGCGACATAGACGTTCAGCACCGAATAGAGTTTGCGGGAGTTGATCTCCGATGAGGAACGAAAATGCATATCAGGGGCGACAACGATATCCGCACGTCCCTGTTCCAGCCGTTCCCACGCGCCGGCCAGCACTTCGGTAAGCACCGACAGCTGGGTATTCGATTTGGTCGCCAGCTTCTCAATCAGCGGAAAGAAGTCCTGGGTCGGTACCAGCGCTTCGGTCACGATGGTCAGATGCGTTTCCCAGCCGCGCGAAAGCGCTTCGGCATCGGTGGTGAGCTTATCGGCCGCTTCCAGCAGCACGCGCCCGCGTTCCAGCAGCATCCGCCCAACGTTGGTGAATTTTGTCCGATGACCTGAGCGGTCAAACAGCACCACATCCAGCTCCTCTTCCAGCTTTTGCATGGTGTAGCTGAGGGCTGAGGGCACCCGTCCGAGTTCGTCGGCCGCAGCAGCAAAGCTCCCACGCCTGTCGATAGCGTCCATTACGCGTAACGCTTCCAGCGTTAATGCTCTCTCTTTGGCCATAGCACTCTCATTCAGGAAATTTGAATATACCGGGCAGAATATCTGGCTAACAATACAGCGTCCATACCTTTACCATTGATTTAGTGTAAAGAGAGGTCAAGAAAATGATTACTACCCGAACAGCCAAACAATGCGGACAAGCAGATTTCGGCTGGCTGCAGGCCCGCTACACCTTTTCCTTTGGACACTACTTTGACCCTAAACTGTTAGGCTACGCCTCTTTGCGCGTGCTCAACCAGGAAGTTCTGGCACCCGGCGCGTCGTTTCAACCGCGTACCTACCCGAAAGTCGATATCCTGAACCTGATTCTGGAAGGGGAAGCGGAATATCGTGACAGTGACGGCAACCATGTGCAGGCAAAGGCCGGTGAAGCGCTGCTGATATCCACTCAACCAGGGGTGAGTTACAGCGAGCACAATTTGAGTAAAGAGGGTTCGCTGACGCGGATGCAGCTGTGGCTGGATGCCTGCCCGCAGCGGGAAAATCCGCTGCTGCAGAAGATGGCTATCGCGGATAGCGGGCAACAGCTGCTCGCTTCGCCTGACGGCGCGCACAACAGTTTACAGCTGCGTCAGCAGGTCTGGATCCACCATCTCGATCTCGCCAAAGGCGAGCAGGTTGATGTCCAGCTGCACGGGCCGCGCGCTTACCTGCAATCGATTCATGGAACGGTGCATGCCGTTGCCCATGAAGAAGAAAAACAGGCCCTGACCTGCGGTGACGGGGCATTTATTCGTGACGAAGCTAACATTACCCTCGTTGCCGACACGCCTTTGCGCGCTTTACTGATAGATTTACCGGTGTAATAACGGGAGTTATGGAGTCTGTCAGTGAGTAAGCATAAGAAGAAAGCAAAGAAAACCGTGTCGTCGCCCGAGCCGCTGTTAACGGAACCAACGCAGGCCGTAAGTTTTGGCTATGAAGAGATGCTAAGCGAACTGGAAGCAATTGTTTCAGAAGCCGAAATTCGGATTCAGGACGAAGAAAACACCGCCTGAACGGCCACCGTCAGAAACAGCAAAACGCCCATGCAGATTGCGCTATATGGGCGTTTTTGCATGAGTTAAAGCTGACCGCTAAGCCGCGTTCTTTTCATCGAGAACGGAGTGGAGAGTCATTCATTTGCTCTTTCCTCCCGGAACCGGAAAGTAAAAACCCCTGCCATTTCTGACGAGGGTTCTCTGAATGAGTTGAAGCTGGCCGATAAGCCGCTTTCTTTTCATCGAGAACGGAGTGGACAGTCATTCATCTGCTCTTTCCTCCCGGAACCGGAAAGTAAAAACCCCCGCCATTGCTGGCGAGGGTTCTCTGAAGAAGTTGAAGCTGACCGATAAGCCGCTTTCTTTTCATCGAGTACGGAGTGGACAGTCATTCATCTGCTCTTTCCTCCCGGAACCGGAAAGTAAAAACCCCCGCCATTTCTGGCGAGGGTTCTCTGAAGAAGTTGAAGCTGCCCAATAAGCCGCTTTCTTTTCATCGAGTACGGAGTGGACAGTCATTCATCTGCTCTTTCCTCCCGGAACCGGAAAGTAAAAACCCCCGCCATTTCTGACGAGGGTTCTCTGAATGAGTTGAAGCTGGCCGATAAGCGCTTTCTTTTCATCGAGTACGGAGTGGACAGTCATTCATCTGCTCTTTCCTCCCGGAACCGGAAAGTAAAAACCCCCGCCATTTCTGGCGAGGGTTCTCTGAAGAAGTTGAAGCTGACCGATAAGCCGGGTTCTGTCGTGGACAGTCATTCATCTAGGCCAGCAATCGCTCACTGGCTCAAGCAGCCTACCCGGGTTCAGTACGGGCCGTACCTTATGAACCCCTATTTGGCCTTGCTCCGGGTGGAGTTTACCGTGCCGCGAACTGTTACCAGTCGCGCGGTGCGCTCTTACCGCACCCTTTCACCCTTACCTGATCCCGCTTGCGCGGGCCATCGGCGGTTTGCTCTCTGTTGCACTGGTCGTGGGTTTCCCCCCCAGGCGTTACCTGGCACCCTGCCCTATGGAGCCCGGACTTTCCTCCCCTCCGCCCGTCTCCCCCGAGGAGGACGACGACGAAGCGGCGACTGTCTGGTCAGCTTCGGCGCGAAGTATAAAAGGTTTACCGCCGGTTGTCATCCTTCCATCACAATCCCGACCTGCAAAGTCGCAGCAACATTCCGTGAAGCGCGATAAATATTGTCCGAAGCGCCGCGGAAGGCCTCCTCCAGGCTCGTGATAGTGGTCAGCACGCTGAACACCGCATCGATACCATACTGATGCACCACGCCGACATCGCGGGTCAGGCTGCCAGCAATACCAATCACCGGCTTATGGTACTTTTTCGCCACGCTGGCAACGCCGACCGGGACCTTACCGCTAATGCTTTGACTGTCGAGCCTTCCTTCACCGGTCACCACCAGAGAACAGTCAAGAATATGCTCTTCCAGATTCAGCGCCTGGGTCACAATCTCGATACCGCTACGTAGTTCCGCATTCAGAAATGCCATCAGCGCCGCCCCCATGCCACCAGCGGCACCGGCTCCGGCGACCTCTTTGACATCGACACGCAGAGTTCGCTTAATCACATCCGCATAGTGCTCAAGATTACGATCCAGCTCGAGGATCATCGCTTCCGTCGCCCCTTTTTGCGGGCCGAAAATCCACGACGCGCCCGTCTCGCCAGTCAGTGGATTAGAGACATCGCAGGCCACGCGAATTGAACACTCCTGCAACCGAACATCCAATGCAGACAGGTCGATCGAGTTCAGGCAAGCAAGGCTGCCGCCGCCGTCACCAATATCAGCGCCGTTCGCATCATGAAGCCGCGCGCCCAGCGCCTGCACCATCCCCGCGCCACCGTCGTTGGTCGCACTGCCACCAATGCCAATAATGATATTTCTCGCCCCATGCTCCAGCGCCTGCAAAATCAGCTCACCGGTGCCACGCGAGGTCGTCAACAGCGGATTGCGCTGCGCGGGAGGCACCAGCCCCAGCCCGCTGGCCGCCGCCATTTCAATAAACGCGGTTTGACCATCCCCGGAAAGCCCCCAGCAGGCATCAACCGGCACGCCCAGCGGCCCCGTCACACAAGCGCTCATTTTGGTTCCCTGCGTCGCGGCGATCATCGCCTCAACAGTACCTTCTCCACCATCGGCGAGGGGGACCTTTACATAGAGCGCATCGGGGAAAATCTCCCGAAAACCTTTTTCTATAGCCTGTGCAACCTCAGTAGCTGAGAGGCTTTCTTTATAAGAGTCTGGGGCGATTACGATTTTCATAGTTATTAGCCTGACAGTGCCGCGCAAGGCAAGAATGACAGGGCGCCATCCGCGCCCTTCTTGTTAGCGAGTGACTTCCACTTTCGCCAGTTTTTCGTAGTAACACGCAAGCGCGCTGTGGTCGGCGGTACCCAGGCCGTCAACGCGCAGCGCCTGCATCATCTCCATCACCGCCGCGGTCAGCGGCAGCTGCGCCCCCACGCCGTGGGACGTATCCAGCGCATTCGCCAGATCTTTGATATGCAAATCGATACGGAAGCCCGGTTTAAAGTTGCGATCCATCACCATGGGCGCTTTGGCATCCAGCACGGTGCTGCCGGCCAGACCGCCGCGGATTGCCTGATACACCAGATCGGGGTTCACGCCTGCTTTGGTGGCCAGAGTCAATGCTTCAGACATCGCCGCGATATTCAGCGCCACGATCACCTGGTTGGCCAGCTTGGTCACGTTGCCAGCGCCGATATCGCCGGTATGCACGACAGAGCCCGCCATCGCTTTCAGCAGGTCATAATATTGTTCAAAAATCGCTTTATCACCACCAACCATGACGGACAGAGTCCCGTCAATGGCCTTCGGCTCGCCGCCGCTTACCGGCGCATCCAGCATATTTACGCCTTTCGCCTTTAACGCATCGCTGATTTCACGGCTCGCCAGCGGTGCAATAGAGCTCATATCAATCAGCACGGTGCCCGGTTTCGCGCCTTCAATAATGCCGCCTTCGCCCAGCGCCACCTCTTTCACATGCGGAGAGTTCGGCAGCATGGTGATGATCACCTCACACTGCTCAGCTATCGCTTTCGCCGAAGCGGCGGTTTCAGCGCCTGCGGCAATCACTTCTGCGATGGCTTCCGGATTACGATCGGCAACCACCAGCGAGTAACCCGCTTTGAGGAGGTTTTTACTCATGGGTTTACCCATGATGCCAAGGCCAATAAAACCAACTTTCATTGTCATGTCTTTATCTCTCTTGTTGCGGTGGCGGTTATTTCTTAAAGGAATCAGCCAGTTTCTGCGTGGCGGAGCGGAATACGCCCAGATCGCTGCCGACGGCGACAAAGGTTGCGCCCCATTCCAGATAGCGACGCGCATCCGCTTCTACCGGCGCCAGAATACCGCTCGGCTTGCCATGCTTTTTCGCGCTTGCAAAAATGTGCTGGATAGCCTGCTGGACCTGCGGGTGAGAGGCGTTGCCCAGATGTCCCAGCGCGGCGGCCAGATCGCTTGGGCCGACAAAAATACCGTCAACGCCCGCAGTCGCAGCGATCGCATCAACGTTATCCACCCCCTGCTGGCTTTCAATTTGTACCAGGATGGTGATGTTTTGGTTCGACTGCGCGAAGTAATCCGGTACCGTGCCAAACATATTGGCGCGGTGCGACACGGAAACGCCGCGAATGCCTTCTGGCGGGTAGCGGGTGGCGGCGACGGCGTTAATCGCTTCTTCTTCGCTTTCCACGAACGGGATCAAAAAGTTATAGAAGCCAATATCCAGCAGGCGCTTAATGATCACCGGTTCGTTGGTCGGTACGCGCACAACCGGCGCGCTGGCGCTGCCTTTCAGCGCCATCAGCTGGGGGATAAAGGTGGAGATATCGTTCGGCGCATGTTCGCCGTCCAGCACCAGCCAGTCGAAACCGGCCAGGCCTAACACTTCGGTCGTGATGGGGCTGGCCAGGGCGGACCAGCAGCCAATTTGAATCTGATGCGCCGCCAGGGCCGCCTTAAATTTATTCGGGAAGATATCGTTATTCATCACTTATACCTTGTCACTTAACCGTTAATTATTTCTGCAGTTCCACATATTGAATGTTGCCGACGATAAACGGATAGTAAATCATTGCCATCAGGCCAAACATCCGATGAAGATTAGCGCTGCGTTAAATGAGAGCATTGCACTTCATTTATTTATTTTTGGTGTGTCTCTTAATTATTTACAAACCGAGATCAAAAGCACTCGATTTACTCATCCGGTGCATAGCAAGCATGACTCAGTATAATCAGCTGACGGCCAGAGAACACCGTGCAAAAAACCCATAAAATGGAATGAATAATCATTAAAATTGTGCATCCGCCATAATCAGTGGGCGCTGATGCACAGTTCCAGCGTTTTCCCTTTGCCGCAATTTTGCTCCCGCAACAATGAGTGACAGGGATCACACATCTAAATCAAAACAGCTGACATTCTTTGCCGAGGAAATTCGTTCATCAGAAACTGAATAGCCGTTTTATTTTATTATTCGCACCTTGCTGGAGAATACTGGACAATGGCCGACATTGAAATCAGGCAGGAATCGCCGACGGCGTTTTATATAAAAGTACACGAAACGGATAATGTAGCGATTATTGTTAACGATCGCGGTTTAAAAGCCGGAACGCGTTTCCCTGACGGACTGGCGCTCATCGAACATATCCCGCAAGGTCACAAAGTAGCATTGGTTGATATCCCCATACATGGTGAAATCATCCGCTATGGCGAAGTCATTGGCTACGCGGTGCGCGATATCCCGCAGGGCAGCTGGATTGACGAATCGCTGGTCGAACTGCCGAAAGCGCCGCCGCTGAACACGCTACCGCTGGCAAACAAAGTTCCGGAGCCTCTGCCTGCGCTGACCGGCTACACCTTTGAAGGGTATCGCAACGCCGATGGCAGCGTCGGCACCAGAAACCTGCTCGGTATCACTACCAGCGTGCACTGCGTCGCGGGCGTCGTCGATTATGTGGTGAAAATTATTGAACGAGACCTGCTGCCGAAATACCCGAATGTCGACGGCGTGGTCGGTCTCAACCACCTGTATGGCTGCGGCGTGGCGATCAACGCCCCGGCCGCCGTGATCCCTATCCGCACGATCCATAACCTCGCGCTAAATCCCAATTTCGGCGGTGAAGTCATGGTGGTTGGGCTCGGCTGTGAAAAGCTCCAGCCGGAACGCCTGCTCCAGGGCACCGAAGATGTCCAGCCCATTGCCGTCGACAGTGCCAGTATCATCCGCCTGCAGGATGAACAGCATGTCGGGTTCCAGTCAATGGTTGACGATATTTTGCAGGTCGCAGAACGGCATCTGGCAAAACTGAATGCCCGCCAGCGTGAAACCTGTCCGGCTTCTGAACTGGTGGTGGGCATGCAGTGCGGCGGCAGCGATGCCTTTTCCGGCGTGACCGCCAACCCGGCGGTGGGCTACGCTTCCGACCTGTTGGTCCGCTGCGGCTCGACCGTCATGTTCTCTGAGGTCACTGAGGTTCGCGATGCTATCCATCTGCTGACGCCGCGGGCGATCAACGAGGAAGTGGGCAAGCGTCTGCTCGAAGAGATGGCCTGGTACGATAACTACCTCGATTCAGGTCAAACCGATCGCAGCGCCAATCCCTCCCCCGGGAATAAGAAGGGCGGCCTGGCGAACGTGGTGGAAAAGGCGCTGGGTTCGATCGCCAAATCCGGTAAGAGCGCGATTGCCGAGGTCCTCTCACCGGGCCAGCGCCCAACCAAACGCGGCTTGATCTTCGCAGCTACCCCGGCCAGCGACTTCGTCTGCGGCACTCAGCAGGTTGCTTCAGGGATCACGGTTCAGGTGTTTACAACCGGGCGCGGCACGCCGTATGGTCTGGTCGCCGTGCCGGTCATCAAGATGGCAACCCGCACCGAGCTGGCAAACCGCTGGTATGACTTAATGGATATCAACGCCGGAACTATCGCCACCGGTGAAGAGACGATTGAAGAGGTTGGTCAGAAGCTGTTTGGGTTTATTCTTGATGTCGCCAGCGGCCGTAAGAAAACCTTCTCCGATCGGTGGGGCCTGTATAATCAGCTGGCGGTGTTTAACCCGGCGCCGGTGACCTGATTGCCGGTCAGGCGGCGCGACGCCAGCCGCCTGACCGCAGACCCTCTCCCCCACAGGAAGGGGGTCTATGCCACGTTCTGGCGTTTTACCAGTCGCACATCAATCCCGCTCTTACGCAGCCCTTCCAGACTTTCCGTCGGAATGCCTTCATCGACGATGATCATATCAATTCGTTGCGTATCGATAATCTTATGCAGGCTCGAACGGTTAAATTTGGTGGAATCGGTGACGACGATAATGCGTTCCGCCACTTCACACATCCGCCGGTTCAGGCGTGCCTCATCTTCATTATGGGTGCTCACGCCGCGATCGAGGTCGATGGCGTCGACGCCGAGAAAAAGCATATCGAAGTGGTAATTCAGCAAAGACTGTTCGGCCTGATCGCCATAAAACGACTGCGACTGGCGGCGCAGATGTCCACCGGTCATTAACAGTTCCACCCCTTCGGCATCCAGCAGCGCATTTGCCACATTCATCCCGTTGGTCATCGCAATAATATCCGTATGCTGATGCAGCATACGGGCGATTTCATAGGTGGTAGTCCCGGAGTCGAGAATAATACGATGCCCCGGTTGAATCAGTTCTACCGCTGCCCGCGCGATGCTGCGCTTCACTGCGGTATTGAGCGAACTTTTATCTTCCACCGACGGTTCGGCAGCCGGCATTGTTCCATCGCAGATCAGCGCGCCACCGTAGGCACGAACCGCAATCCCCTGCTTTTCGAGGAAGGCCAGATCGTTGCGAATCGTCACCGTCGAGACACCGTATAAAAGAGAAAGATCGTTTACCTGCACGCTTCCCTGCTGCCGTAAGCGCTGGATAATCTGCTCACGCCTTTCACTGGTGCCGCTGATGCGCTTATCTGCAGAAGAGTCGGTACCGCTCATAAGTATTCCTTTCATCAAATCTTTCGTTTCATTTCGTTTGGTCTATTAACACCTTTCTTTTAACGGAATGCAAGCCCCATAACGCCAGAGAGCAGCGCAACGTCCACCGCTGAAACCTTTCATTATGTTTCTTTTGTGAAACAGATCGGAAAACCATTATCTTTCGTTTTATTTTTACATCACCATGATGCAGTATTAAATGAAACAAAACGAAAGATTAATCTCATTACCATCCGAAATGGAGAGGAAAGTGAAACATCTGACAAAAATGGTGGCGCAGCATAAACAAGGTGGAGGCAACGGTATTTATGCCGTCTGTTCCGCCCATCCCCTGGTACTTGAGGCCGCCATTCATTACGCCCGGGCGCAGCAGACCCCGTTACTGATTGAAGCCACATCCAATCAGGTCGATCAGTTCGGCGGTTATACCGGCATGACGCCGGCCGATTTCCGCGGTTTTGTCCACCAGCTTGCCGACTCGCTCGATTTTCCCCAATCACAGCTGATCCTCGGCGGCGATCACCTTGGGCCCAACCGCTGGCAAACCCTGCCCGCGGCCCAGGCGATGGCGAATGCCGATGATTTAATAAAAAGCTACGTCGCCGCCGGTTTTAAAAAGATCCACCTCGATTGCAGTATGTCCTGCGAAGGTGATCCGGTGCCGTTAACCGATGACATCGTCGCTGAACGCGCCGCGCGGCTGGCTCAGGTGGCGGAAGAGACCTGCCGTGAACGTTTCGGCAAACCTGACCTGGTCTACGTCATCGGCACCGAAGTCCCCGTCCCGGGCGGGGCTCATGAAACCCTGACCGAGCTACAGGTCACGACGCCTGATGCGGCGCGTGCGACGCTGGAAGCACATCGGCAGGCCTTTGAGCAACGCGGGCTGACCCACATCTGGCCACGCATCATCGGGTTAGTAGTACAGCCTGGCGTAGAATTCGACCACACGCATATTATCGACTATCAACCGCAGCGAGCCGAAGCGCTTAGCGCCATGGTTGAAGACTATGACGCGCTGGTCTTCGAAGCCCACTCTACCGATTACCAGATGCCGCAGGCGCTGCGGCATCTGGTTAAAGATCACTTTGCCATTTTGAAGGTTGGCCCGGCGCTCACCTTCGCCCTGCGTGAAGCGCTGTTCTCACTGGCGGCAATAGAGGAAGAGTTGCTGCCTGCGAAGGCCTGCTCCGGGCTGCGTCAGGTGCTGGAAAACGTGATGCTCGACCGCCCGGAATACTGGCAAAACCACTATCACGGCGATGGTCATGCGCGACGTCTGGCCCGAGGCTACAGCTATTCAGACCGCGTGCGCTACTACTGGCCGGATCGGCAAATCGATGAGGCGTTTGCACGCCTGGTGCGTAATCTCGCGGACTGGCCGCTCCCGCTGCCGCTCCTCAGTCAGTATATGCCGCTGCAGTACCTCAAAGTTCGCGAGGGCGATCTCAAGGCGGAACCGCGAGAACTCATCCTCGATCACATTCAGGACATACTGCAGCAGTACCACGCCGCCTGTGTGGGCGTTACGTCCCATAACGCATAACAACGAAGAGGAAAACGCGATGCCAAACATTGTCTTAAGCCGTATTGATGAACGTTTGATCCACGGTCAGGTGGGTGTCCAGTGGGTCGGATTTGCGGGAGCAAACCTGGTACTGGTGGCCAATGATGAGGTTGCTGAAGACCCGGTACAGCAAAACCTGATGGAAATGGTCCTGGCAGAAGGGATCGCCGTACGCTTCTGGTCACTGCAAAAGGTCATCGACAATATCCACCGCGCCGCCGATCGACAAAAGATTCTGCTGGTCTGCAAAACACCAGCCGATTTCCTACGCCTTGTCGAAGGCGGAGTTCCCGTCACACGTATCAACGTAGGAAATATGCACTACGCCAATGGCAAACAACACATTGCCAAAACGGTTTCTGTAGACGCTGGCGATATTGCGGCGTTTAACGGTCTGAAGGCCGCCGGGGTGGAATGCTTTGTTCAGGGCGTTCCGACAGAACCCGCTTTGGATCTCTTTAAACTACTCTGAGGGATTCATAATGGAAATCAGTCTGTTGCAGGCATCTGCGTTGGGCATTCTGGCCTTTATTGCGGGCCTGGATATGTTCAATGGTTTAACACATATGCACCGTCCGGTGGTGCTCGGCCCGCTGGTTGGCCTGATTCTGGGCGATCTGCATACCGGCATTTTAACCGGCGGTACGCTGGAACTGGTCTGGATGGGGCTGGCCCCGCTAGCCGGTGCTCAGCCGCCAAACGTGATTATCGGTACCATCGTCGGCACCACCTTTGCCATTACCACCGGCGTGAAACCTGACGTTGCCGTCGGTGTCGCCGTGCCCTTCGCCGTCGCAGTACAAATGGGGATCACCTTCCTGTTCTCGGTGATGTCAGGGGTGATGTCTCGCTGCGACCGGATGGCCGCGAATGCTGATACCCGCGGTATTGAACGGGTTAACTATCTGGCGCTGCTGGCTCTGGGGATTTTCTATTTTCTCTGCGCTTTCCTGCCGATCTATTTCGGCGCGGAACATGCGAAAACGGCCATTGATGTCCTGCCTGCGCGCCTGATCGACGGTCTCGGCGTGGCTGGCGGCATTATGCCTGCTATCGGCTTCGCTGTTCTGCTGAAAATCATGATGAAAAACGTCTATATCCCCTATTTTATCATCGGTTTTGTCGCCGCTGCCTGGCTGAAGCTGCCGGTGCTGGCCATTGCCGCCGCGGCGCTGGCAATGGCACTCATAGACCTGCTGCGTAAATCTCCTGAACCGACTGCATCTGCGGCACAGAAAGAGGAATTCGAAGATGGAATCTAATCAAACCACTCTGCCAGGCGTCTCCGCTCCTGAAGAGACGTTGCTTTCCGGCGTGAATGAAAACGTCTACGAAGACCAGAGTCTCGGTGCGGAGCTGACGAAAAAAGACATTAACCGTGTCGCCTGGCGGTCCATGCTTTTACAGGCCTCGTTCAACTATGAGCGTATGCAGGCTTCAGGCTGGCTGTACGGTCTGCTGCCCGCGTTGAAAAAAATCCATACCAATCAACGCGACCTGGCACGCGCCATGAAAGGGCATATGGGATTCTTCAACACCCACCCTTTCCTGGTGACTTTTGTTATCGGCATCATTCTCGCCATGGAACGTTCCAAGCAGGATGTAAACAGCATTCAGAGCACCAAAATTGCCGTGGGTGCCCCGCTCGGCGGGATTGGCGATGCCATGTTCTGGCTGACGCTACTGCCCATCTGCGGCGGGATTGGGGCCAGCCTCGCGCTACAAGGCTCTATCCTCGGCGCGGTGGTGTTCATTGTGCTGTTTAACGTGGTACATCTCGGATTGCGTTTTGGTCTTGCACACTACGCGTACCGTATGGGCGTAGCGGCTATCCCGTTGATTAAAGCCAATACCAAAAAAGTCGGACACGCGGCGTCTATTGTTGGCATGACGGTAATTGGCGCGCTGGTGGCCACCTATGTCCGCCTCAGCACCACGCTGGAGATCACCGCGGGTGATGCAGTCGTGAAGCTGCAAACCGATGTCATCGATAAGCTGATGCCAGCGTTTCTTCCACTGGTTTATACCCTGACCATGTTCTGGCTGGTGCGCCGCGGCTGGAGCCCGTTGCGCCTCATCGCGCTCACCGTTGTGCTGGGCGTTGTGGGTAAATTCTGTCACTTCCTGTAAAGGCAAAGAGGTATTCGATGTTAGGCATTATTTTGACGGGGCATGGCGGCTTTGCCAGCGGTATGGCAATGGCGATGAAGCAAATTCTGGGTGAACAATCGCAGTTTATTGCCATCGACTTTCCAGAAACCTCAACCACGGCCCTGCTGACTGCGCAGCTTGAGCAGGCCGTCAACGCACTGGATGCTCAGGACGATATCGTTTTTCTGACCGACCTCCTGGGGGGGACCCCCTTTCGCGTAGCCTCGACGCTGGCAATGCAAAAACCCGGGCGCGAGGTGATTACCGGCACTAATTTGCAGCTGCTGCTTGAAATGGTGCTGGAACGCGAAGGGCTGAACAGCGAGGCGTTTCGCCTGCAGGCGCTGGAATGCGGGCATCGCGGGTTAACCAGTCTGGTCGATGAACTGGCGCGCTGTCGCGAAGAGAAACCTGTTGAGGAAGGAATATGACGCAAATTCTGCGTGCCAGACGCTTGCTAACCGAGCAGGGCTGGCTTGCCGATCATCAGCTTCGTATGGAAGCTGGCGTTATCACCGCCATCGAGCCCGTTCCCATTGGCGTCACCGCTCGCGATGCCGATCTGCTTTGCCCGGCCTACATCGATACGCATGTCCACGGCGGCGCGGGTATTGATGTGATGGACGAGGCACCGGAAGCACTCGACAGGCTGGCGATGTATAAAATTCGTGAAGGAGTGGGAGCCTGGCTCCCCACTACCGTCACCGCGCCGTTGCAGACCATCCAGCGTGCGCTGGAACGTATAGCCCGGCGTACGCTTTCCGGCGGCCCCGGCGCCCTGGTATTGGGGAGCTATCTTGAAGGCCCCTATTTCACGCCAGAGAATAAAGGTGCTCATCCGCCTGAGTTGTTCCGCGAACTGGATATCGCCGAGCTGGATACGCTGATTGCTCGCTCCCGGCAAACGCTGCGGGTCGTGGCCCTGGCGCCGGAAAAACCGGATGCCATACGGGCTATTCGCCATCTTAAACAGCAGGGTATCCGCGTCATGCTCGGCCATAGCGCTGCTACCTATGCACAGACCCGAGCGGCATTTACCGCAGGCGCTGATGGGCTGGTGCATTGCTACAACGGCATGAGCGGATTACATCATCGGGAGCCTGGCATGGTCGGCGCCGGATTAACCACCCGGCAGGCATGGCTGGAACTTATCGCCGATGGCCATCATGTTCATCCTGCCGCCATGCAGCTGTGTTGCAGCTGCGCCAGAGAGAGGCTGGTCCTGATCACCGATGCGATGCAGGCAGCCGGCATGCCGGATGGCCACTATTCGTTGTGCGGCGAAGAGGTAGAAATGCGCAAGGGCATCGTACGCACCGCTTCCGGCGGCCTCGCGGGCAGCACACTCTCTCTTGATGCCGCCGTCCGCAACATGGTTGAACAAGCGGGGGCCACGCCGGAGCAGGCAATTCATATGGCATCGCTCCACCCTGCTCGTCTGTTGGGTATCGACGATCGGCTGGGATCGCTGCGTACGGGAAAATACGCGAACGTTATTGCACTGGACGACCGCCTGCATCTGCAAAAGATCTGGATTCAGGGACAGGCGCTCCCCCTTTAAATCTTTCGTTATGTATCACATTGGCCTTTGGCGTTGTACCGAAAGGCCTTTTCTTTCCTTTCTGAAATAACGGCAATCTGATAATAAAAACAGATAATCTATTGTTTATCAGTCACATAAAAACATCAAAACTTCAAAGATCACAGTTTTCGTTTTATTTCTAACTTCCTCCATTGAACTTTCGATTTCTTTCCTATAGATTTTATCTAACTGATTACATGAATAAGTGAAACGAAACGAAAGATAGCGACATTTTTGCCAGCGTCTGATGTGGAATTCACACGACTAAGGACTAAGTTATGCCTGAAACCTATACCGCCGCCTTTGCCTCGACCGGCACCTGGACTGAAGCAGAGATTCGTCAACAGCCCTCCTGCTGGCTTCGCTCACTCAACAACATCGACAATCATCGTGCAACGATCGACAGCTTCCTCGCCCCGCTGCTGCGCAAAAACGATCTGCGGATCGTCCTGACTGGCGCAGGCACCTCCGCCTTTATCGGCGAGATCATCGCGCCCTGGCTGTCGCGCCATAGCGGAAAAAATATCAGCGCTATCCCGACGACTGACCTGGTCACCAACCCCATGGACTATTTTAACGCCGCACATCCGCTGCTGCTGGTCTCCTTTGCCCGCTCCGGCAATAGCCCGGAGAGCGTCGCCGCCGTTGAGCTGGCCAATCAGTTCGTAGCGGAATGCTACCACCTGTCGATTACCTGTAATGAAGCCGGCAGCCTGTACCAAAATGCGGTGAGCAGCGATAACGCCTTTGCGCTATTGATGCCGGCAGAAACACATGATCGCGGCTTCGCAATGACCAGCAGTATCACCACCATGATGGCAAGCTGCCTTGCGGTATTCGCGCCGCAGACGATCAACAGCAATACCTTCCGTGACGTAGCGGATCGTTGCCAAAAGATTCTCACGTCGCTGGGTGATTTTAGCGATGGGGTGTTTGGTTATGAGCCGTGGAAACGAATCGTCTATCTTGGCAGCGGTGGATTACAGGGCGCGGCTCGTGAATCGGCCCTCAAGGTCCTGGAGCTGACCGCCGGCAAGCTGGCGGCGTTTTATGACTCTCCAGCCGGCTTCCGCCACGGGCCTAAATCGCTGGTGGATAATGAAACGCTGGTTGTGGTGATGGTGTCCAGCCATCCCTATACCCGCCAGTACGATCTCGATCTACTGGCCGAACTGCGTCGCGACAACCAGGCCATGCGCGTGGTGGCGATAGCGGCCGAAAACGACGCCGCCGTCGAAGCCGGCCCACACATCCTGTTACCGCCGTCTTCCCGCACCTTTAGCGATGTCGAGCAGGCGTTCTGCTTCCTGATGTATGCCCAGACGTTTGCGCTCGCACAATCTATCCGCGTTGGTAATACCCCGGATACCCCTTCCGCCAGCGGCACGGTTAACCGCGTGGTGCAAGGTGTTGTCATTCATCCCTGGAATGCTTGAGAGGAACGCATCATGAGTATCATTTCGACGAAATATCTCCTGCTGGATGCCCAGGCAAAAGGCTATGCGGTCCCGGCATTCAACATTCATAACGCCGAGACGATCCAGGCGATCCTCGAAGTCTGCAGCGAAATGCGATCGCCGGTGATCCTTGCAGGAACGCCGGGCACGTTTAAGCACATCGCGCTGGAGGAGATCTATGCGCTATGCAGCGCTTACTCCACCACCTACGACATGCCGCTGGCGCTGCATCTCGATCATCATGAATCGCTGGAAGATATTACCCGTAAAGTGAATGCCGGCGTTCGTAGCGCCATGATCGATGGTAGCCATTTCCCGTTTGCTGAGAATGTCCGGCTGGTGAAATCGGTCGTGGATTTTTGCCATGCCCGTGATTGCAGCGTCGAAGCAGAGCTCGGACGCCTGGGCGGCGTGGAAGATGATATGAGCGTTGATGCTGAAAGCGCTTTTCTGACCGATCCGCAGGAGGCAAAGCGTTTTGTTGAATTGACCGGAGTCGACAGTCTCGCGGTGGCAATCGGCACCGCCCACGGGCTCTATAGCAAAACGCCAAAAATTGACTTCCAGCGTCTGGCGGAAATCCGTGAGGTCGTGGACGTTCCCCTGGTGCTGCACGGCGCAAGCGACGTACCTGACGATTACGTTCGCCGCACCATCGAACTGGGGGTATGTAAAGTCAACGTCGCCACCGAGCTAAAAATCGCCTTTGCCGCGGCGGTCAAAAAATGGTTCGCCGACAACCCGCAGGGTAACGATCCTCGCTACTACATGCGCGTCGGTATGGATGCCATGAAAGAGGTGGTCAGACACAAAATCACCGTCTGCGGCTCAGCCAGCCGTCTGCTGCTCCCCGCTGAAGCCTGATAGCTTTCTCAGGCGGCCCTGCCCCCCAGCGTTATTCACGACAGGATAACGCTGACGACCGATGATAAAACGAAAATAAAGGACCTCTGCCCCATGAAAAAAGCGCTCAATGTTTCGTTGCTCGCCCTGTTTATGTCACCGGGCGCCTTCGCGGCGAACTATGCACTGAATAACGACAATATGGCTTTCTCATTCGATGATGCCAGCTCGGCTGTTGTCGTTAAAGATACGCATTCCGGCCATCAGTTGTCGCCTCAGGAACCATTCTTTCTGACGCTACCAGATGAGACCGTCATCCATACGGCTGATTTTAAAATCAGCCGCGTTGAGAAAAAAGAGAATACGCTGGTAGTGACGTACATCCATCCCGATTTCAACGTGACCATGACGCTGAATTTGCTGAAAGACAAGTACGCCAGTATCAATTACACCATTGCCGCGGTTGGCAAAGCGCGGAATGTCGCGAAAATCACCTTCTTCCCGACCAAAAAACAGGCACAGGCGCCTTACGTGGATGGCGCTATTAACAGTTCACCGATTATTGCCGATACGTTTTTCATGTTGCCGAATAAACCTGTCGTCAATACTTATGCCTATGAAGGCACCACCAACCTTAACGTTGAACTTAAAACGCCCGTTCAGCCAGAAACGCCGGTGAGCTACACCACCTGGTTTGGCACCGTGGCAGAAACCAGCCAGCTGCGCCGCAGCGTCAACCAGTTTATCGATGCCGTTCGCCCACGGCCTTATAAACCCTACCTCCACTACAATAGCTGGATGGACATCGGCTTCTTTACCACCTACACCGAGCAGGACGTGCTGGGACGTATGGATGAATGGAATAAAGCGTTTATTACCGGCCGCGGCGTACCTCTCGATGCCTTCCTGCTGGATGATGGCTGGGACGATCGTACCGGAAGATGGCTATTTGGCCCGGCATTCAGTCAGGGTTTCGGTAAGGTCAGGGAGAAAGCGGACAGCCTGCATAGTTCCGTCGGTTTATGGCTCTCACCGTGGGGCGGCTACAATAAACCGCGCGATATTCGCGTCTCTCATGCCAAAGAGTATGGTTTTGAAACGGTCGACGGTAAATTTGCGCTCTCCGGGCCTCGTTATTTCAAGAACTTCAATGAACAGATCGCCAGTCTGATTAAGAACGAACACATCACCTCCTTCAAACTGGACGGCATGGGCAACGCCAACTCGCATATTAAGGGTAGCCCGTTTGCTTCCGATTTTGATGCCTCCATCGCCCTGCTACACAACATGCGTAGCGCAAACCCGAACCTGTTTATCAACCTGACGACCGGCACCGATGCCAGCCCGTCATGGCTGTTCTATGCCGATTCGATCTGGCGCCAGGGCGATGATATCAATCTGTACGGTCCCGGAACGCCGGTACAGCAGTGGATGACCTATCGCGACGCGGAAACCTGGCGCTCAATCGTGAGAAAGGGACCGTTATTCCCACTTAATTCCTTGATGTACCATGGCATTGTCAGTGCAGAAAATGCCTATTACGGACTGGAAAAAGTGCAGACCGACGGCGATTTTGCCGATCAGGTGTGGAGCTATTTCGCGACGGGGACCCAGCTACAAGAGCTGTACATCACGCCGTCCATGTTGAACAAAGCCAAGTGGGACGTTCTGGCAGAGGCCGCTAAATGGTCGCGTGAAAATGCCCACGTGCTGGTGGACACACACTGGGTCGGCGGCGATCCGACGGCGCTTGAGGTATATGGCTGGGCATCCTGGAGCAAAGACAAGGCGATACTGGGACTGCGTAACCCTTCTGATAAACCGCAAAGTTACTACCTGAATCTGACAAAGGACTTTGAAATTCCTCAAGGCGAAGCAACCCGGTTCACCCTGACCGCTCGCTACGGCAGTAACCCAACGGTTCCGGAGCATTATCAGGACGCCGTGGTGATTACGCTACAGCCGCTACAAACGCTGGTTTTTGAAGCCACGCCGATCAAATAAGATCAATGGCCCGGTGTTCCCGGGCCTGTCTCTTATCCCTGCTGCTCCAGCGCATATTTATACAGCGCATTTTTCTTCACGCCGTGAATTTCAGCGGCCAGCGCGGCGGCTTTTTTCAGCGGCAGCTCCGCCTGCAGCAGGGCCAGCGTACGCAGCGCGTCTGCGGGCAGGGCCTCTTCCTGCGCTTTAAATCCTTCGACGATCAGTACCATCTCGCCTTTACGCCGGTTCTCATCCTCTTTCACCCACGCCAGCAGCTCGCCAATTGGCGCACCGTGAATGGATTCCCAGGTTTTGGTCAGCTCGCGCGCCAGCACCACATAGCGGGACTCTCCCAGCACCGTGCAGATATCTTCCAGGCTTTCCAGTAAACGGTGGGTTGATTCGTAAAAGATAATCGTACGCGGCTCTTCTTCCAGCGCCTTCAGCGTATCGCGACGCCCTTTTGATTTTGCCGGCAGGAACCCTTCGTAGCAGAAACGATCGGAAGGCAGGCCTGCCGCGCTGAGCGCAGCAATGGCGGCACAGGGGCCCGGAAGCGGCACCACGCGGATATTTGCCTCGCGACAGGCCCGTACCAGGTGATAGCCCGGATCGTTGATCAGCGGAGTCCCGGCGTCAGACACCAGCGCAATGTTCTGCCCGTCTTTTAATTTCGCCAGAAGTGTTTCAGCTTTTTGCTGTTCATTATGGTCGTGCAGCGCAAATAAACGGGCGTTAATCGCAAAATGCTGGAGCAGCAAACCGGTGTGGCGGGTGTCTTCCGCGGCAACTAAATCAACGGCTTGTAACACTTCCAGGGCACGCTGCGTGATATCAGACAGATTTCCGATCGGAGTGGGCACAATATAGAGCTGCCCCTGAGAATTATCTGCTGATTCGTGTTGTTTCATTGTCTCGTCCGTATTGCCGAATTAATATTGAGCATTGAGCCAAAAAAATATCACTGGATACATATGGTACCGTCAACATTTCTTCGTTCTAAACCCGCGCGTTGTCTGCCCGTACTGCTGGCTGCTTTGATCTTCGCTGGCTGCGGCACCCATACCCCGGATCAAAGCACGGCGTTTTTACAGGGTACGGCACAGGCAGATTCCAGTTACTACCTACAGCAAATGCAGCAAAGCTCGAATGATAGCAAGACCAACTGGCAATTACTCGCCATTCGTGCACTGTTACAGGAAGGCAAAAAGCAGCAAGCCATCGACCTGTTCAACCAGCTGCCGTCTAATCTCAACGGTACCCAGGCCCGCGAGCAATCTCTGCTGTCCGTCGAAGTGAAGCTGGCGCAGAACGATTTCCAGGGCGCTCAGGCGCTGCTGGCGAAGCTCGATCCCGCCAGTTTTGAGCACAATCAGCAGCCGCGATACTGGCAGGCGCAGATTGATGCCAGCCAGGGCCGCCCGTCAATTACGCTGCTGCGTGCCCTGATCGCCCAGCAGCCGCTGCTGAGTCAGGCGAAACAACAGCAGCAGAATATCGACGCGACCTGGAAAGCGCTCACCTCAATGACCCAGGATCAGGCTAACGCGCTGATCATCAATGCCGATGAAAACGTCCTGCAGGGATGGCTGGATCTGCAACGCATGTGGTTTGACAACCGTAACGATCCCACCCTACTCAAAGCCGGCGTGAAAGACTGGCAAACCCGCTATCCGCAGAACCCTGGCGCGAAAATGCTGCCAACGGCGCTGGTGAATATGCAAAATTATAAACCGGCTTCAACCAATAAGATCGCGCTCCTGCTGCCGCTCAACGGCCAGGCCGCGGTCTTCGGCCGTACCATCCAGCAAGGCTTTGAAGCGGCGAAAAATGGCGCGCCGACCGTCGCCGGAAGCGCCGTTCCTGCCCAGGTTGCGCAGGCCGCCAATGTCGCCAGTAGCGACGTCGTGAGCCCTTCGCAGGCGGAAGTGGGCGACCTGACCTCAGCCAATACCGCGCCGGTTCCTGTTCAGGCGCCAGCGGCCGATCGGGCGCCGGCTCCGGTGACGGCAGCGGCCGCCACTCAGGCCGCTGCTGCGCCGGAGCAGTCAGCCACCAGCGACGCCGCCGCGACGACCGCACAACCTGCGGTCAGCGCACCGCAGGCCCAGCCGGTTGCCACCACCCCGGCCAATCCTTCGGCTGAACTGAAAATTTACGACACCACCACGCAACCAATGAGTCAGCTGCTCGCGCAGGTACAGCAGGATGGCGCCACCCTCGTCGTCGGCCCGCTGCTCAAAGATAACGTCGAGGAGGTCATCAAGAGCAACACCTCGCTCAACGTGCTGGCGCTGAACCAGCCGGAGAAAGTCGAAAATCGCGCCAATATTTGCTATTTCGCCCTCTCGCCGGAAGATGAAGCCCGTGACGCGGCGCGCCATATTCACGATCAGGGCAAACAAACGCCGCTGCTGCTGGCGCCTCGCGGCGCGCTCGGCGATCGCGTGGTGAACGCCTTTGCCAACGAGTGGTTAAAACTGGGTGGCGGAACCGTTCTGCAGCAGCGCTTTGGTTCAGCTTCTGAGCTGAAATCCAGCGTCAACAGCGGTATCTCTCTGAGCGGAACGCCCGTTTCTACGCTGCCGTCAGCGTCTGACAGCAGCCTCGGCAACCCGGAAGATGTCCCGGTCAGCAGTAGCGGTGGCGTCGACGCCGCCTGGATCCTGGCGACGCCGGAACAGATTGCCTATATCAAACCGATGATCGCCCTGCGCAACGGCAGCCAGAGCAATGTCACCCTGTACGCCAGCTCCCGTAGCGCCCAGGGCACTGCCGGCCCAGATTTCCGCCTGGAGATGGAAGGTTTGCAGTATAGTGAGATCCCGATGCTGGCCGGCAGCAACCCGGCGCTGATGCAGCAGGCGCTCTCCGCCGTGCGCAACGATTATTCACTGGCTCGCCTGTATGCAATGGGCGCGGATGCCTGGTCGCTGGCTAACCATTTCGCCCAGATGCGCCAGACGCCGGGCTTCGAGCTGAACGGTAACACCGGCGATCTGACGGCCACGCAGGACTGCGTGATCAACAGGAAATTGTCATGGCTCAAGTACCAACACGGACAGATCGTCGCAGCCAACTAACCAAACAGACCGGAGATGCCTGGGAAAACCAGGCTCGCCGGTGGCTGGAAAGCCGGGGGCTGCATTTTATCGCCGCCAACGCCCGTGAGCGGGGCGGTGAAATTGACCTCATCATGCGCGATGGCGCGGTAACCGTTTTTGTGGAAGTGCGCTATCGGCGCAGCGCAAGCTACGGGGATGCCGCCTCCAGCGTCACGCAAAAAAAACAACAAAGACTCCTCCAGGCTGCTCGCCTGTGGCTCTCCCGGCAGAATGGGAGCTTTGACACTGTGGATTGCCGTTTCGATGTGGTAGCCTTCACCGGAAACGACATCCAATGGCTGAGAAACGCCTTTGGCGAATAGCGTAAATGAATTAAGGGATCCCGTGCTCGATAGAATTAAAGCCTGCTTTACTGAAAGCATTCAAACCCAAATTGCAGCAGCGGAAGCTCTCCCGGATGCCATCTCCCGTGCGGCCTTGACCCTGGTACAGTCGCTGCTTAATGGCAACAAAATCCTCTGTTGTGGCAATGGCACCTCTGCCGCCAACGCACAGCATTTTGCTGCCAGCATGATTAATCGTTTTGAAACAGAGCGTCCTGGTTTACCCGCCATTGCACTAAATACCGATAATGTGGTCTTAACCGCAATTGCCAACGATCGCCTGCACGACGAAATCTACGCCAAGCAGGTTCGCGCGTTAGGCCATGCAGGTGATGTTCTGCTGGCCATTTCCACGCGCGGCAATAGTCGGGACATCGTGAAAGCCGTTGAAGCTGCCGTCACCCGCGATATGACCATCGTCGCACTCACCGGCTACGACGGCGGTGAGCTGGCTGGCCTGCTGGGCCAGCAGGATGTCGAAATCCGCATTCCGTCTCATCGCAGCGCGCGAATTCAGGAAATGCATATGCTCACCGTTAACTGTCTGTGCGATTTGATTGATAACACGCTTTTTCCACACCAGGACGATTAAGGAGAACACATGAAGGCTCTCTCGCCCCTCGCCATCATTCTTTCTGCGCTACTGCTACAAGGATGCGTTGCCGCAGCGGTAGTCGGAACGGCAGCTGTCGGCACCAAAGCCGCCACGGACCCGCGTACGGTAGGTACTCAGGTTGATGACAGTACGCTGGAACTGCGCGTCAACAGCGCGCTGTCGAAAGACGAGCAAATTAAGAAACAGGCCCGGATTAACGTTACCGCCTATCAGGGCAAAGTCCTGCTGACCGGTCAGTCTCCGGTGGCGGATCTCTCCGCGCGCGCGAAACAAATTGCGATGGGCGTCGAAGGGACAACGGAAGTCTTTAACGAAGTACGTCAGGGCCAGCCGATTGGTTTAGGTACCGCCTCTTCCGATACCTGGATTACCACAAAAGTACGCTCTCAGCTGCTGGGCACCGATCAGGTCAAATCGTCAAACGTCAAAGTGACGACCGAGAATGGCGAAGTGTTCCTGATGGGTCTGGTCACGGACCGTGAAGGCCGTGCGGCGGCAGATATCGCCAGCCGGGTCAGCGGCGTGTCGCGCGTGACCACCGCCTTTACCTATATCAAGTAAGTAGCAAAAATAGTCCCGGCTCGCGCAATGCTGAGCCGGGTGACTAACCGGGCAAGGCGGTAGCCGCAGCCCGGGATTTCATCAGAGTAACGCCAGTCCGCCAACCACCGCACCACATAGCGCCACCAGCCCACCGGTCAGCCACAGCGCTTTCGCCGGAAAAGCCTTACGCAACATAATCAACGACGGCACGCTGACCGCAGGCAACGTGATGAGCAGCGCCAGCGCCGGGGCAAACCCCATTCCCGCCAGCATCATGGTCTGGACGATAGGGATCTCCGCCGCGGTAGGGATGACAAACAGACAGCCGGCTATCGCCATCGCCACCACCCAGAACAGGGTATTCCCCACCACGCCATCGGCATGCGGGAACAGCCAGACGCGCGCCGCCCCCAGCACCAGGACCGCCAGAATATAGACCGGGATAGTATTCCAGAACAGGGTCCAGAGCGCCCTCAGCCAGCGGGATAAAAAAGGTCCCTGCGCGGTATCACCGACAGCCGGAAGATCTGACGGTTGCGTTGCCGCCTCTTTGACCCATTTTTGCACCAGCGTCGCCACGATCAACACCGTTGCCAGCCCGGCAACCAGGCGAATCAACGCAAACTGCCAGCCCAGCACAAACCCCATAAACACCAGCGTTGCCGGATTCAGCAACGGGTTGCCCATCCAGAACGCCAGTGCGCCGCCCATCGATACCTGCTGCTTACGCATTCCCGCCGCAACCGGTGCGGCGCAGCAAGTACACATCATACCGGGCAGAGAAAACAGCACGCCTGAGAGCGTACCGCGAAATCGAGACTGGCCCAACGTACGCAGCAGCCAGTCGCGCGGGATCAGCACCTGAATCAGCGAACCAAGCAGGACGCCCAGCACCGCCGCTTTCCAGACAGCCAGGAAGTAGACCGCCGCGTAGTCCCATGCCGCTTTGAACGGATTGGCATCGGCCTGGGCGAGGATCGATTTACCGATACTGTGCGTTTCTGCGGCCGTAAACGCCTTGCCATAGTAAGGCTGCCATTTGACGAACCACAGGCCAACGATGACAACGAGAAAAAAGAGCGCGGGTTTCCACCATTGAAACGGTGATGCCGCCTGAGATGAAGACTGACCAGCCATAGCATTCCCCAGGAAAGATGTGGTGATGTGAAGCGCAGAATACTACGCTTCGCTGGCCGCAATTTCACGCAGTTTTGCCGATGGCAGAATCGTCACGCCCTCCCGGCCTGGGGTCAGCGCTTCGCTAAGCATCGCCTGCGCCACCTCATGGGCATGGATAGATTTCCAGTTTCCCGGCAGCAGTCGGAACAATGGCGCCAGCACCGCTTCATTGGCCCTTTTTTGCTCTCGATCGCCCAGCAGCATCGACGGTCGCAAAATCGTCAGACGCGTCCACGGCTGCGCGCGCAGCGCCTCTTCCATTTCGCCTTTAACGCGGTTGTAGAAGAACATCGAATGCGGATTGGCCCCCATCGCGCTGACCACCAGCATGTGCTTTGCGCCCAGCCGTAGCCCGGTGAGCGCCGTATCCACCACCAGCCGGTAGTCAGCCTGAATGAAGGCGGCTTTACTGCCCGCGTCTCGCAACGTGGTCCCCAGGCAGCAAAACACGATATCGACGGGGTCAACAACCTGCGCCAGCGCATCACTCAACTGAGGCGCATGAGGATTCAGCACGCCCTCGGCATCCGCCAGCGGGCGGCGGGTCGCTGCGGTTATCGCCGCAATGCCCGGCGCCTGGATCAGCATTCGAAGTAAGTGCCCACCAACTAATCCGGTAGCCCCTGTTATTAGCACCTGGCTCATTATGCCCCCTGAAAAATCAGCCCTTCAGCGGCGGACGCCGCGGTAACAAGAGTATGTGGGAAAGATGGGACTCTGCACGTCCGTTACGGGCTTTCACTCGCTATCGGAATGACGTAGCCAGTGTAACTTGGTGCCGAACCCCAGCGTGTTATCGGTGAACTTGAGCTCATCCGGACGGATTTCCCAGACCGGCGCCCGCAGCATCCTGGCGATCGGAAAGCGGTTGACGTACCGCGCACGCATCACCGCTTCCTCATCACCTGAAAGACGACGAATTTCACCTTTGAACTGGACGCCGCGAATACGGGCAACGGTTTTCGGCTGGCCATTTACGGTGCCGGCGACCTTTGCGCGCTGGCCGGTCATCTGCCCGTGGCGGGTATTGTCATCACTGAGGAGATAGAAGGCGACGTTTTGCGAGTCATACACATAGAACGCATTGGCGCACCACAGCTCTTCCTCGCTGGCAACGCACCAGGTAATCACATGCTGTTTGCCAAGCCAGCGGCTGATAGCAGCGAGCGTATCCATCTTTACTCTCCGGTATGTTATGGTGCATCTACCTTAACATACCGATATTTCTACCGTGCGCTGGTTTCTCTATTTGATACGTACCGCCGATAATCGCCTTTACACCGGGATTACTACCGATGTTGCGCGCCGTTTTTGTCAGCATCAGGATGGCAAGGGAGCAAAAGCATTGCGGGGAAAAGGCGAACTGCAGCTGGCGTTCAGCCAGGAAGTTGGTGAACACTCACTTGCACTACGAGTGGAGTATCGCATCAAGCAGCTAACGAAGCGCCAGAAAGAGCGCCTCGTTGCCGGAGATGGTTCTTTTGAGACTCTGCTGGAGAGCCTCAGAGACGGTTAAAGCGATCGCTGTACTCTACCAGCCCATGCACCCCTTCCAGCGCGTCATCGGCCAACGGGCGCACCTGGAACGCCTCGGCGGTATCCGCCCAGCGGCAACGCAGATCGAAGCGGGCTGCCGGCTCAAAGCCGAGGCGGCCGTAGAAGGCCGGATCGCCCAGTGTCACCACTGCGGCATAGCTAAACTCATTCAATGAATCCAGCCCTTCGTAGACCAGCTGGCTGCCGATTCCCTGGCTGCGATAATTTTCATCTACCGCCAGCGGCGCCAGCCCAACCCACTGCAGTTCTTCGCCTTCAACGGAGACCGGGCTGAAGGCGGCATAGCCAATAACCTGCCCTTCATCATCTGTCGCCACCACGCCCAGCGTGATCAGACCGTCTTCACGTAAATCGTGCACCAGCTGCGCTTCGGCATCGCTGCCAAACGTACGGCGCAATAACGCGTCGATTCCCGGTGCATCAATCCCAATTTCAACTCGAATCAGCATGCCTCACCTACCGATGTCTGTTCAGGTTTCCGCGGGCCGTTCAGCCCCGCTTCAACAAAGTCAGCCAGCTGCAGCAGCATCACGCGCAGCGCTTTTGGCATCTGCTCCAGCTCAATGGCATCCATCAGGTTTTTTACATACAGCCCCAGCTCAGTATCACCTTCGATGACCAGCCGACGCTGGAAGAACAACGTATCCGGATCCTGCTTACGCGCGGCGATCATCAGCAGATCGCTGGCATCGGCGCTGAAGCTCACATCCGCTTCGGCCGTAGAGCTGACCACCAGACGCCCTTCGCTCACCGAGGTATACCACAGCAGACCGATATCACGCACATTAATACTTAACCAGCGGCCTTCGAGAAAATCCAGTTCGCCATCTTCCAGAGCCTGACGAAACTGCCAGCTTAATACCTGCTCCAGCACCTGGCGCTTGAGGGCAAAAGGCGCCAGCTTAACCGGCACGCTCATCAAAGACGGGCCAAAGTGGACCAGCCGGGAACGCAATTTATCCAACACAAGCCTTACTCCATGAAAGCAATAGTTCCGCTATTGTGCCATATCAAATAAACGACATAGCGGCGTAAATCAACAAAATCACAACGACGGATACCTATTATTGGCGCCGTCAATACGCTTTTAACTGCCTCAAATCAAAAATTGTCACCAGAAGGTTAACTAAAATCCCTGCTCATTAACCCTATCAGCGTCCCTACGGGCCGCATTTTTCAGGAAAAATTATGGAGCTGCTCTGCCCAGCCGGCAACCTTCCGGCACTTAAGGCGGCCATCGAAAACGGTGCCGATGCCGTCTATATCGGGCTGAAAGATGACACTAACGCCCGCCACTTTGCCGGCCTTAATTTCACCGAAAAGAAACTGCAGGAAGCCGTTAGCTTTGTGCATCAGCACCGTCGTAAGCTGCATATCGCGATCAATACCTTTGCACATCCTGACGGTTATGCCCGCTGGCAGCGCGCGGTAGACATGGCGGCACAGCTGGGCGCGGATGCCTTAATCCTTGCCGATATCGCCATGCTGGAATACGCCGCGGAGCGTTATCCGCATATTGAACGCCACGTTTCGGTACAGGCGTCGGCAACCAACGAAGAGGCAGTGCGTTTCTATCACCGCAATTTCGATGTCGCCCGCGTTGTGCTACCGCGCGTGCTCTCGATTCATCAGGTAAAACAGCTGGCTCGCACGACGCCGGTTCCGCTGGAGGTCTTCGCCTTCGGTAGCCTGTGCATCATGGCAGAAGGCCGCTGCTACCTCTCTTCCTACCTGACCGGCGAATCGCCGAATACCGTCGGCGCCTGCTCACCTGCGCGCTTTGTCCGCTGGCAACAAACGCCGCAGGGTCTGGAATCACGCCTCAACGAAGTGCTGATCGATCGCTATCAGGATGGCGAAAATGCCGGTTACCCGACGCTGTGCAAGGGCCGCTATCTGGTAGATGGCGAGCGCTATCATGCGCTGGAAGAGCCAACCAGCCTGAATACGCTGGAGCTACTGCCGGAACTGATGGCGGCCAATATTGCGTCGGTGAAAATTGAAGGTCGTCAGCGCAGCCCCGCCTATGTCACCCAGGTGGCGAAAGTCTGGCGCCAGGCGATCGATCGCTGCAAAGCCGATCCGCAAAACTTTATTCCGCAATCCGCATGGATGGAGACGCTCGGTGCCATGTCCGAAGGGACACAAACCACCCTTGGCGCCTACCACCGTAAATGGCAGTGAGAAAAGTAATGAAATATTCATTAGGGCCGGTGCTTTACTACTGGTCGAAAGAGACGCTGGAAGATTTTTACCAGCAGGCCGCACGTTCCAGTGCCGATACTATCTATCTGGGCGAAGCCGTATGCAGCAAACGCCGCGCCACCAAAGTGGGCGACTGGCTGGAGATGGCGAAAGCGCTGGCGGGCAGCGGTAAGCAGGTGGTGCTCTCCACGCTTGCGCTGGTGCAGGCCTCTTCCGAACTCAATGAGCTGAAGCGCTATGTCGATAACGGCGAATTTCTGATCGAAGCCAGCGACCTTGGCGTCGTCAATATGTGCGCAGAGCGCAAACTGCCTTTCGTCGCCGGACATGCGCTCAACTGCTATAACGCCGTCACCCTGCGTCTGCTGCGTAAACAAGGAATGATGCGCTGGTGCATGCCGGTTGAGCTGTCTCGCGACTGGCTGGTGAACCTGCTCGCCCAGTGCGAAGAGCTCGGTCTGCGCGATCAGTTCGAAGTAGAAGTCCTGAGCTACGGCCACCTGCCGCTGGCCTACTCTGCCCGCTGCTTTACCGCACGTTCCGAAGATCGCCCGAAAGATGAATGCGAGACCTGCTGCATCAAGTACCCGAACGGGCGCAGCGTGCTGTCCCAGGAGAATCAGCAGGTGTTTGTCCTGAACGGTATTCAGACCATGAGCGGCTATGTCTATAACCTCGGCAACGAACTGGCGTCGATGCAGGGGCTGGTCGATATGGTGCGCCTGTCACCGCTGGGCAACGATACCTTTGCTATGCTCGATGCTTTCCGCGCCAATGAAAACGGCGCCTCGCCGCTGCCGCTGATCGCCAACAGTGACTGTAACGGTTACTGGAAACGACTGGCCGGGCTGGAACTGCAGTCCTGAAAATAGCTCGCTTTGTTAACAGCATGCTTCGTCTTTTCATGCAGTATGAAAGCTGCAGCTTTTCTGGCTGGCGCTCGCTGAATGCGCCAGGCTGGAAGAAGACCTTCAATCTGATGACGATGCTGTAACAAAGTGAGCCTTTATGACTGACAAATCTATTCCGTTCTCGGTGCTCGATCTGGCACCGATCCCCGAGGGTTCTTGCGCCAAAACGGCCTTCTCGCACTCTCTGGATCTCGCTCGCCTGGCTGAAAAACGCGGCTATCACCGCTATTGGCTGGCGGAACATCACAACATGGTTGGCATTGCCAGCGCCGCAACATCGGTGCTTATCGGTTATCTGGCAGCGAATACCACGACGCTGCATCTGGGATCCGGTGGCGTGATGTTACCCAACCATTCACCGCTGGTGATCGCCGAACAGTTCGGTACGCTCAATACCTTATATCCCGGGCGTATCGACCTGGGGCTTGGCCGTGCGCCGGGCAGCGACCAGCGTACGATGATGGCGCTCCGCCGTCATATGGGCGGGGATGTTGATAACTTCCCGCGCGATGTCGCCGAACTGGTGGACTGGTTTGATGCCCGCGATCCCAATCCGCACGTGCGCCCGGTTCCCGGTTACGGAGAGAAGATCCCGGTGTGGCTGTTAGGCTCCAGTCTGTACAGCGCGCAGCTGGCGGCGCAGCTTGGCCTGCCCTTTGCCTTCGCTTCGCACTTCGCGCCGGATATGTTATTCCAGGCGCTGCATCTCTACCGCACCCAGTTCAAACCGTCCGAACGCTTAGCGAAACCGTACGCCATGGTATGTATTAATATCATCGCCGCCGATAGCAACCGTGATGCCGAATTCCTGTTCACCTCGATGCAACAGGCATTCGTGAAACTGCGTCGCGGCGAAACCGGTCAGCTGCCGCCGCCGGTGGAAAATATGCATCAACTGTGGTCTGCCTCAGAACAGTATGGAGTCCAGCAGGCGCTCAGCATGTCGCTGGTTGGGGATAAAGCCAAAATCCGCCACGGGCTGGAATCCATTTTGCGGGAAACCCAGGCCGATGAGCTGATGGTGAACGGCCAGATCTTCGATCATCAGGCGCGCTTGCATTCGTTTGATTTAGCGATGCAGGTGAAAGAGGAGTTGCTGGGGTAGTTTTTTGCCGGATGACGGCGGCGTCTTATCCGGCCTGCTCATCCCCTGTAAGCCCGGTCAGCCTTGCGCCACCGGGCATTGTGGCTTCGAGTTGGCGGGGGCGTTTTTGCCGAATGACGGCGGCGCCTTATCCGGCCAGCTCATCCCCTGTAAGCCCGGTCAGCTTCGCGCCACCGGGCATGCTGTTTACTGGTAAACAGGCAACAGATTAAAGCTCGATAAGAAATGCACGATAATGTTACCGGCGCCAAACAGCAGAATCAGCACAATCATCGGCGTTCCACCCCAGACACGAAACTGTGGGCTGCCGAAGCGCTTGCGCGATGCGCGGGCCAGCAGCGCCGGGACAATCGCCGCCCAGATGGTTGCGGCCAGACCGGCATAGCCGATGGCATACAGGAAACCATTGGGCTGCAGCAGGCCGCCGATGATCGGTGGAACAAAGGTCAGGAGCGCGGTCTTAAAACGGCCGAGAGCAGAATCATCAAAACCAAACAGGTCCGCCAGGTAGTCAAACAGGCCCAGGGTTACCCCAAGGAAAGAGCTGGCAACGGCGAAGTTCGAGAACACCACCAGTAACAGATCCAGACTACGGCTGTTGAGCACCCCGCTCAATGCCTGTACCAGCACATCAATATTGCCGCCCTTCTGCGCGATACCGATAAACTCAGGGCGTGGAATGTTGCCCATCGTCACCAGTAACCAGACGACATACAGCCCCAGAGCCAGCAGCGTGCCGTAAACCAGGCAACGGGTTATGGTCCGGGGATCTTTGCCATAATACTTCATCAGACTCGGTACGTTACCGTGATAGCCAAAGGAGGCCAGGCAAAACGGGAGGGTCATCAACAGGTACGGCGTGTAGGATGCATTCTTTTCGGCGACGTTAAACAGTGTCGTCGGCTCAACGTGCCCCAGCAGACTTCCGAAGGTCAGGAAGAAGGTAATAACCTTGGCTCCCAGTACGATTGCCGTCATTCGGCTCACCGCTTTGGTACTCAACCAGACGATAAAAGCCACCAGCAGCGCAAAGCCAAAGCCCGCTGCCCGCGCCGGCACATGCAATGAAAGCTCCGAGAAGGTATGGTGCAGTATGGAGCCGCTGGCCGAGATATAGGCGTAGGTCAGAATATAGAGCACAAAAGCGATCGACAGACCGTTGACCAGATTCCAGCCTTTCCCCAGCAGATCTTTGGTGATGGTGTCGAAGCTGGAGCCAATACGGTAGTTCAGGTTCGCTTCCAGAATCATCAGTCCGGAATGGAGCATGCAAAACCAGGTAAAGATCAGCGCAGCCAGCGACCAGAAGAACCACGCACCGGACATGACCACCGGCAGCGAAAACATGCCTGCGCCAATGATGGTCCCGCCGATTATCACCACGCCGCCAAATAAGGACGGTCGGGTTGCCGTAGTGGTAAGTGTCGCCATTTGCCGAAATCTCCAGTCATTCATGCTTTTCGTTGTTAACGCGCAGCACTGTACCAGTACACGAGTACAAAAGAAATAAAAAAAGCCCCAATCATCACGATCGGGGCTGTATTATTTACTTTACGCTAGCGGAGTGCGCTAATTACGCATCGCCACCGAAACGACGACGACCAGCGGAATCATCACGGCGCGGAGCCGCAGCTGCATCATCACGACGCGGAGCACGAGCACCGTCACGACGTTCGCCGCTGAAACGACGACCATCACCACGGCCGCCTTCACGACGCTCACCACCACCGAAGTTGCGGCCGCCTTCACGACGTTCGCCACCGAATGCGCGACCGCCTTCACGGCGCTCACCACCGCCACGACGCTCGCCGCCACGGTCCGGACGCGGCTGAGCATCGCCCAGCAGCTGCATGTTCATCGGCTTGTTCAGGATGCGAGTACGAGTGAAGTGCTGCAGAACTTCGCCCGGCATGCCTTTCGGCAGTTCGATCGTGGAGTGGGTACCGAACAGCTTGATGTTACCGATGTAACGGCTGCTGATGTCGCCTTCGTTAGCGATAGCGCCAACAATATGACGAACTTCAACGCCATCATCGCGGCCCACTTCAATGCGATACAGTTCCATATCGCCCACGTCGCGACGTTCGCGCTTAGGACGATCTTCACCGCTACGCTCCGGACGGTCGCCACGCGGACCACGGTCGTTGCGGTCGCCACGGCGCTCGAAACGATCGTCACGGTCGCGGAATTCACGCTTAGGACGCATCGGTGCATCCGGCGGCAGAATCAGCGGACGTTCGCCCTGAGCCATTTTCAGCAGGGCTGCGGCCAGGGTTTCGATATCCAGCTCTTCACCTTCAGCAGACGGCTGGATTTTCGCCAGCAGCGCACGGTACTGATCCAGATCGCTGCTTTCCAGCTGCTGCTGAACTTTGGCGGCAAATTTTTCCAGACGGCGTTTGCCCAGCAGTTCTGCGTTCGGCAGTTCGACTTCCGGGATCGTCAGCTTCATGGTGCGTTCGATGTTACGCAGCAGGCGGCGTTCACGGTTCTCAACGAACAGCAGCGCGCGGCCAGCACGACCCGCACGACCGGTACGGCCGATACGGTGAACGTAAGACTCGGAGTCCATCGGGATATCATAGTTAACAACCAGGCTGATACGCTCAACGTCAAGGCCACGAGCCGCAACGTCGGTCGCAATCAGGATATCCAGACGGCCATCTTTCAGACGCTCCAGAGTCTGCTCACGCAGCGCCTGGTTCATGTCGCCGTTCAGCGCGGCGCTGTTGTAGCCGCTACGCTCCAGCGCTTCAGCCACTTCCAGGGTCGCGTTTTTGGTACGAACGAAGATAATCGCCGCATCAAAATCTTCCGCTTCCAGGAAACGCACCAGCGCTTCATTTTTACGCATACCGTAAGCAGTCCAGTAGCTCTGGCTGATGTCCGGGCGAGTCGTGACGCTGGACTGGATGCGCACTTCCTGCGGCTCTTTCATAAAGCGGCGGGTAATGCGACGGATCGCTTCCGGCATGGTGGCAGAGAACAGAGCGGTCTGATGACCTTCCGGGATCTGCGCCATAATCGTTTCTACGTCTTCGATGAAGCCCATACGCAACATTTCGTCAGCTTCATCCAGTACCAGACCGCTCAGTTTAGAGAGATCAAGAGTACCGCGCTTCAGGTGGTCCAGCAGACGACCTGGGGTACCCACAACGATTTGTGGTCCCTGGCGCAGAGCACGCAGCTGCACGTCATAACGCTGGCCGCCGTAAAGGGCTACCACGTTTACGCCGCGCATATGTTTAGAGAAGTCCGTCATTGCTTCAGCAACCTGTACCGCCAGTTCGCGGGTCGGCGCCAGCACCAGAATTTGCGGTGCTTTCAGCTCAGGATCAAGATTGTTCAGCAGCGGTAAAGAGAACGCTGCGGTTTTACCGCTACCCGTCTGGGCCATACCCAGAACGTCGCGGCCGCCCAGAAGATGCGGAATGCACTCAGCCTGGATCGGAGATGGTTTTTCGTAACCCAGATCGTTAAGCGCTTCAAGGATGGGAGCCTTCAGGCCCAGATCTGCAAAAGTGGTTTCGAATTCAGCCATGTAGTACGTGTGCCTCAAAATTAATGGCGGCCAGTCTACATAACTCAACGTGAAAATTTAGAGTAATTTTCATTGAAAAGTGTGAACCGGCTCAAAGTAGGTGTATTAACGAACAACAACGCCCTCACCCGTTAAGGTGATGGCAAACAAAAAAATGGGCTGATGTGTTCGTCAGCTATTGCTGGTCCGATTCTGCCAGGTCATCTTGCTCCTGGCCCAAGAGCGATAATTCCAACAATGCGTATCGGTGCTCAACGTAGTTGTGAACGTTGTTTGCGACCGCCAGTTTGAACAGTGCCGTAGCGCTGTCCTTGTCCCCCAGACTTAGGTAGTACTTACCTAAATAGAAGTTGGTTTCACTGAGATGCTCAGCGAGCGAGGTGTTATCCGTTGCGTCTGCCTTCAAACGGTCCATCAACGTTTTTTCGTTGATGTCGCTAAGGTAGAACTCGACAATGTTCCATCCCCATTGTTCTTTATCCGATTTGTCGAAGCGCTGTTTCAGTGCTTCAAGCGCCTGCTTCTCGTCGAGTTTACGCTCAGCGAGGTAAAGCCACAGGCTACGGAAAGGATCATTGGGATCGTCTTGATAAAACGCCAGCAGATCATCTTGCGCTAACTTAGCGCGACCGCCGTAATACAGGGCGATACCGCGATTCAAGTGCGCGTAGTTGTAAGTTGGATCAAGCTCAAGTACAGAATCAAACGCTTCATAGGCAGCATCAAAATTGCCTGCCTGCGTTAAATAAATGCCTAAGTAATTGAATACTTCAGGCATATCAGGTCGGATTGCCAACGCTTGTGAAAAATCATTTCGCGCTAATGCCCTCAGACCGAGACTATCATACAACACTCCGCGCTCATATAAAAGCTGTGCGCGTTCGTCATCGGTTAAAGCCCGACTGGCAAGAATTTGTTCCATGCGCGCCAGAATCACTTCTTGCTGCAAAGTCGGTTGCAATGGCACCGCGAGGACTGCGTCCTTACGCCAGGCAGAGTTGCTGCATCCTGCCAGCGTGAGAGCTGTCGCCACGAAACACCAGCGCAAAAAAGGCTTCATTTCCCACTCCCGAAGACAACGATTGGATGAACGTCCAGTTCCCCGGCTGCAAACAGGGCGTCCTGCCCGTAATACGCCCTCCGCCAACGCGGAGGGCAAACGGCAACCTTACTCGCCTTGCTCAGCAACCGGAGCTTCCGGTGCAGCGGCAGGCTGTGTCTGTTCAGCTGCTTCTTTAATGCTCAGACGAACGCGGCCCTGACGGTCAACTTCCAGAACTTTAACCGGCACTTCCTGACCCATCTGCAGGTAATCGGTCACTTTCTCTACGCGCTTGTCAGCGATCTGAGAAATGTGGACCAGACCTTCTTTACCGCCGCCGATGGCAACAAATGCGCCAAAGTCAACGATACGGGTCACTTTACCATTGTAAACACGGCCAACTTCGATCTCAGCGGTGATCTCTTCGATACGACGGATAGCGTGTTGCGCTTTGTCGCCATCGGTTGCTGCGATCTTCACGGTACCGTCATCTTCGATTTCGATGGTAGTACCGGTCTCTTCAGTCAGCGCACGAATCACAGAGCCGCCTTTACCGATCACGTCTTTGATCTTGTCCGGGCTGATCTTGATGGTGTGGATACGCGGTGCGAATTCGGAGATATCGCCGCGCGGCGCGTTAATCGCCTGCTCCATTACGCCCAGGATGTGCAGACGAGCACCTTTCGCCTGGTTCAGTGCAACCTGCATGATCTCTTTGGTGATGCCTTCAATTTTGATATCCATCTGCAGCGCAGAGATACCGTCGCGGGAACCCGCCACTTTGAAGTCCATATCACCCAGGTGGTCTTCGTCACCCAGAATGTCAGACAGAACAACGTAGTTGTCGCCTTCTTTCACCAGACCCATTGCGATACCCGCAACGGCAGCTTTCACCGGCACACCAGCATCCATCAGCGCCAGAGAAGCACCGCACACGGAAGCCATGGAGGAAGAACCGTTAGATTCGGTGATTTCAGATACCACGCGAACGGTGTACGGGAATTCTTCCGTGGTCGGCATAACGGCCAGTACGCCGCGCTTAGCCAGACGACCGTGACCGATTTCACGACGCTTCGGTGAACCCACCATGCCAGTCTCGCCGACAGAGTACGGAGGGAAGTTGTAGTGGAACAGGAAGGAGTCAGTACGCTCGCCCATCAGTTCGTCAATGTTCTGCGCATCACGTGCGGTACCCAGAGTGGCAGTCACCAGCGCCTGAGTTTCGCCACGGGTGAACAGTGCGGAACCGTGAGTACGCGGCAGTACGCCAGTACGAACATCCAGACCACGAATCATATCTTTTTCACGGCCATCGATACGCGGCTCGCCTGCCAGTACGCGGCTACGCACGGCATTTTTCTCGATAGCGTGCAGGATTTCACCCAGTTCGTTAGCGTCCAGGGTTTCGTCTTCAGCAATCAGCGTCGCGATGGTTTCCGCTTTGATCACGTCAATCTGAGCGTAACGCTCTTGTTTATCAGTGATACGGTAAGCATCGCTCAGACGCGCTTCGGCCAGGGCAGCAACGCGCGCATTCAGCGCTTCGTTGAC
The DNA here is from genome assembly GCF_002108615.1 of Klebsiella sp. YJ. NCBI lineage: Bacteria > Pseudomonadati > Pseudomonadota > Gammaproteobacteria > Enterobacterales > Enterobacteriaceae > Klebsiella > Klebsiella sp. YJ. The sequence continues at coordinate 94,216 of NZ_MTEG01000006.1, read as the reverse complement.
GGCTTCCGGCTGCCAGTCCCAGCGCGGTTTACCCGCTTCTTTAACCAGGTCGTTGATGTTCTGAATAACAATCTGCTGCTGCTCGTGGCCAAAGACCACCGCACCCAGCATCTGGTCTTCGCTCAGCAGTTCAGCTTCAGATTCCACCATCAGGACTGCCGCTTCGGTACCGGCAACAACCAGATCCAGCTTACTTTCTTTCAGCTCATCCTGAGTCGGGTTCAGAACGTACTGGTCATTGATATAACCAACGCGAGCAGAACCGATAGGACCGTTGAACGGAATACCTGACAGGGACAGCGCTGCGGAAGCACCAATCATCGCCACGATATCCGGGTTAACCTGTGGGTTAACGGAAACAACGGTAGCGATAACCTGAACTTCGTTGACGAAGCCTTCCGGGAACAGCGGACGAACCGGGCGGTCAATCAGACGCGCGATCAGGGTTTCGCCTTCGCTTGGACGGCCTTCACGACGGAAGAAACCACCCGGAATTTTACCTGCTGCGTAAGTACGCTCTTGATAGTTAACGGTCAGCGGGAAGAAGTCCTGACCTGGCTTCGCTTTTTTCTGACCAACAACGGTAACGAATACCGCAGTGTCATCCATGCTAACCATGACAGCAGCAGTGGCCTGACGAGCCATCATGCCGGTTTCCAGCGTTACGGTATGTTGGCCGTACTGGAATTTACGAACGATCGGATTTAGCAAAATTCTATCCTTTATATCAATAGGTGACGCGATATCCACGACATAGCGTCAGTTGACCCGATCTCCTGCATCCTCGCGACTAATGACAACCTTTACCCGCCCCTGCGGATCAAGCCTCTCATTAGCCGCGCGAACCTCTGCACGAAGATCATTAATAGCAACAATACATGAGTTTTTAGTGAATTGCTGCCGCCTGGTCGAAAAAAGGGGCCCTGAGGCCCCTTTTTCTGAAACTCGCAGAATTAGCGACGCAGACCCAGACGCTCGATCAGCGAAGAGTAACGTGCAACATCTTTACGTTTCAGGTAGTCGAGCAGTTTACGACGCTGGGAAACCATGCGCAGCAGACCACGACGGCTGTGGTGATCTTTTTTATGCTCGGAGAAGTGACCCTGCAGATGGTTAATCTGTGCAGTCAGCAGTGCAACCTGAACTTCGGTAGAACCGCTGTCGTTTTCGCCACGACCAAACTCAGAAACGATTTTTGCTTTAGCTTCAACGCTTAGAGACATTTTAAAACTCCAGATTTAAAAGAAAGAAAGGGTGCCGATCTCTAATTCAGCGACCCCTGATGCAACGCCCGAAAATGTTAAAACACTTTTGCGGACGTTAAGCGGCGATATTCTACCCGCAGCCGGCTTTTATCGCAAGAACAGCACTCAAGCAGGGTATTCGACAACCAGACGACGCGGCGCCACGCGGCCTTCATCGTCAATCTCACCCATACCGAGAAACTTACCGTCTTCACCTTCAGTGACTCGCACCAGGCCCTGTAGCGGGGCACCTGTTGTACGGACCGGGTTGCCATTCTTAAAGTAAACCGCCGATGTTTCGGGAATATTAACCAGCGGATAATCTGACGCCGGGCTGTCCATAGGCATCAGCAGCGGATCGAGCAGCTGCGCGGCGGGAATATCCTGTGCCGCCGCCTGTTCAACCAGCGCCTGTAGCTGCTCCAGCGTCACCATCCGCTCAACCGGATATTTGCTGACGGCCAGACGGCGCAGATAAATAACGTGGGCGCCACAGCCCAGTTTCTCACCCAGATCGTCGATAATCGTCCGGATATAGGTGCCTTTGGAGCAATGAATTTCCAGCTCCAGCTCATCCCCTTCGTGGCGGATAAACAGCAGCTCATAGACGTTAATCGGCCGGGCTTCACGCGGAACGTCAATCCCCTGACGGGCATATTCGTAGAGCTTTTTCCCCTGGTATTTCAGCGCCGAATACATCGACGGTACCTGTTGGGTTTCGCCGCGGAAACTGTCCAGCGCCGCCGCCAGCTGTTCGTCGCTGAAGGTCAGCGGGCGCTCTTCCACCACCTGGCCATCGGCATCAGAGGTGTCGGTACGCTGTCCGAGCTTCGCAATCACACGATAACGCTTATCGGAATCCAGCAGATACTGGGAAAACTTGGTGGCTTCCCCGAGGCAAATCGGCAGCATGCCGGTTGCCAGCGGATCCAGCGCCCCGGTGTGCCCTGCGCGGTTCGCATTATAGATACGTTTGACTTTCTGCAGTACATCGTTGCTGGACGCGCCCTGAGGTTTATCCAGCAACAGCACGCCATGCACATCGCGACCGCGACGACGAGGACGACTCATCAGTCCTCCTTGCTGTCGTCCGGGTTCACACGACGCTCATCGTCATGCTTCACCACGCTGGTCACCAGGTTAGACATACGCATCCCTTCAACCAACGAGTTGTCGTAGAAGAAGGTCAGTTCCGGCACGATACGCAGCCGCATTGCTTTCCCCAGCAGGGAACGGATAAAGCCGGATGCTTCCTGCAATGCTTTGATGCCGGCTTTCACCGCGGCTTCGTCTTTGTCGTTCAGAAAGGTCACGAAGACTTTGGCATAAGCCAGATCGCGAGACATTTCAACGCCAGAAACGGTGGTCATCATGCCCAGACGCGGGTCTTTAATTTCGCGTTGCAGGATGATAGCAATCTCTTTTTGCATCTCCTGAGCCACGCGCTGCGGGCGACCAAATTCTTTCGCCATAATAAATTCTCCAGATAAAGACAAAAAAGGGGCCATAAGCCCCTTTTTAGAATTATTGCCGGGTGGCGCTATGCTAACCCGGCCTACGCTAGTCAATCGTCTAAGGATTTGGGGGCAACACAGGCGGCAGGCTCATCAATCCCCGGGAGCATAGATAACGATGCGACCGGGGTGAGCGAGCGCAGCCAACTCAGTGGCGGCCCAAAAGTCGACGAAGATTACGCGATGGTACGCTGAATCTCGATGATCTCGAACACTTCGATCATATCGCCAACGCGAACGTCGTTGTAGTTCTTCACGCCGATACCACATTCCATGCCGTTACGGACTTCGTTAACGTCATCTTTGAAGCGGCGCAGGGATTCCAGCTCGCCTTCATAGATAACCACGTTGTCGCGCAGTACGCGGATTGGGTTATGACGTTTAATCGTCCCTTCGGTAACCATACAGCCCGCGATAGCGCCGAATTTCGGCGATTTAAAGACATCACGCACTTCAGCCAGACCGATGATCTGCTGTTTCAGTTCCGGAGAGAGCATACCGCTCATCGCCGCTTTCACTTCGTCGATCAGGTTATAGATGACGGAGTAGTAGCGCAGATCCAGGCTTTCCGCTTCGATAACTTTACGCGCTGATGCATCGGCACGTACGTTGAAGCCTACCAGGATAGCGTTGGATGCCGCAGCCAGGGTCGCGTCGGTTTCGGTGATACCACCTACGCCAGAGCCGATGATCTTCACTTTGACTTCGTCGGTAGACAGTTTCAGTAAAGAGTCGGAGATCGCTTCCACGGAACCCTGAACGTCCGCTTTCAGTACGACGTTCACTTCGTGAACTTCGCCTTCAGTCATGTTAGCGAACATGTTCTCAAGTTTAGATTTCTGCTGACGCGCCAGTTTGACTTCACGGAATTTGCCCTGACGATACAACGCAACTTCACGCGCTTTCTTCTCGTCACGAACCACGGTCACTTCATCACCCGCAGCCGGAACACCGGACAGACCGAGGATTTCCACCGGAATGGACGGACCCGCTTCCAGAACTTCCTGACCCAGTTCGTTACGCATCGCACGAACGCGACCGTATTCGAAGCCGCACAGAACGATGTCGCCCTTGTGCAGAGTACCTTCGCGAACCAGAACGGTTGCCACCGGACCACGACCTTTATCCAGGAAGGATTCGATAACCGCACCGCTGGCCATACCGTTACGTACCGCTTTCAGCTCCAGAACTTCAGCCTGCAGCAGGATAGCATTCAACAGGTCATCAATACCGGTACCCGCTTTCGCAGAAACAGGGATGAACTGAGATTCGCCGCCCCACTCTTCCGGCATAACGCCGTACTGAGACAGTTCGTTTTTAACGCGATCCATATCCGCTTCAGGTTTGTCGATCTTGTTGACCGCAACCACTACCGGCACCTGAGCCGCTTTTGCGTGCTGGATAGCTTCGATAGTCTGTGGCATCACGCCATCGTCGGCAGCGACAACCAGAACAACGATATCCGTTGCCTGCGCACCACGAGCACGCATTGAGGTAAACGCGGCGTGGCCCGGGGTATCCAGGAAGGTGATCATCCCGTTTTCAGTTTCAACGTGGTATGCACCGATGTGCTGGGTAATACCACCCGCTTCGCCGGATGCCACTTTGGTTGAACGAATATAGTCCAGCAGAGAGGTTTTACCGTGGTCAACGTGACCCATGATGGTCACAACCGGTGCACGGGCTTCTGCCGCCGCGCCGGTATCACGGTCGCTCATTACCGCTTCTTCCAGTTCGTTCTCACGACGCAGGATAACTTTGTGGCCCATCTCTTCGGCAACCAGCTGTGCGGTTTCCTGGTCGATGACCTGGTTGATGGTCGCCATCGCGCCCAGCTTCATCATCGCTTTGATGACCTGAGAGCCTTTGACCGCCATCTTGTTAGCCAGCTCGCCAACGGTGATGGTTTCACCGATGATAACGTCACGGTTTACAGCCTGCGCAGGCTTCTGGAAGCCCTGTTGCAGAGAAGAACCTTTACGCTTGCCGCCTTTGCCGCCACGAACGGCTGCACGGGCTTCTTCACGATCGGCTTTGGATTCGGCGTGTTTGTTGCCTTTCTTCGGACGCGCAGCTTTGCTGTTGCGACCGCGGCCACGACCGCCTTCAACTTCGCGATCGTTATCATCTTCAGCCTGACGGGCGTGCTGAGACGTCGTCACGTGATAATCGCTGGTTTCTTCTGGAGCTTCTGGTGTTTCGGTCCAGTTCTTTTCGTTTTCTGCAGCCATACGGCGTGCTTCGTCCGCTACGCGGCGCGCTTCTTCTTCAAGCTTGCGACGTGCTTCTTCTTCCGCTTTACGTTTCAGCTCTGCTGCTTCGTTTTCACGGCGGATCTTTTCAGCCTGGGCGCTTTTTGTCATGTCGTCGGTTTGTTGATTGCTCACTTTGTCTTTTTCCGCAGCTTCACGTTTCGCTTTCTCAGCGACTTCACGTTTAGCTTGTTCTGCGGCCTCACGTTCAGCTTTTAATTGCGCCTCTCGCTTGGCAGCTTCTTCTGCCTCGCGATGGGCTTGCTCTTCCGCTTCACGCTGCGCCTGCTCTTCCGCGGCAAGGCGTTCTGCCTCTTGCGGATCGCGTTTCACAAAGGTGCGCTTCTTGCGGACTTCGATTTGTACCGATTTACTTTTACCACCGGTACCTGGAATATTTAACGTGCTGCGCGTTTTGCGCTGCAGCGTCAGCTTGTCGGGCGCCGAACCGTGTTCACGGTTCAGGTGCGTCAACAAGGTCTGCTTCTCTTGCGCCGTCACAGAATCATCAGCCGATTTGCGAATCCCTGCATCAGCAAATTGCTGTATCAGGCGATCCACAGAGGTCTGAATCTCTGAGGCCAGCGCTTTAATGGTCACATCTGTCATGCTGTTCCTTCCTGCTACAGTTTATTACGCTTCGTCGCCGAACCAACAAATATTACGGGCGGCCATGATGAGCTCTCCGGCTTTTTCGTCGGTCAACCCTTCGATATCAGCCAGATCATCAATGCCCTGCTCGGCGAGATCTTCCAGCGTACAAACACCACGGGCAGCCAGTTTGAAAGCCATCAAACGTTCTAAACCTTCCAGATTTAACAAATCATCGGCAGGTTTAGTATCTCCCAGGCTTTCTTCCTGAGCCAGCGCCAACGTGGTCAGCGCATTTTTCGCACGCTCACGAAGTGCTTCAACGGTGGCTTCATCCAGACCGTCGATTTCCAGCAGTTCTTTCACCGGCACATAGGCCAGTTCTTCCAACGTCGCGAAACCTTCTTCAACCAGCAGCGTGGCGAAATCTTCATCAATATCAAGATATTTCGTGAAGGTATCGATAGCCGCGTGGGCTTCAGCCTGATGCTTCGCCTGCAGGTCGTCAACGGTCATCACGTTGAGTTCCCAGCCGCTCAGCTGTGAGGCCAGACGGACGTTTTGACCGTTACGGCCAATCGCCTGCGCCAGATTGCCCGCTTCAACCGCGATATCCATGGTGTGCTTATCTTCATCCACCACGATAGAGGCGACGTCAGCCGGTGCCATCGCGTTAATCACGAATTGCGCCGGGTTATCATCCCACAGGACGATATCGATACGCTCGCCGCCCAGCTCGGTTGAAACCGCCTGAACGCGTGCGCCACGCATACCTACGCAAGCGCCAACCGGGTCGATACGCTTATCGTTGGTTTTCACCGCAATCTTGGCACGAGAGCCCGGATCGCGAGCGGCGGCTTTGATTTCGAGAACTTCTTCGCCGATTTCCGGTACTTCAATACGGAACAATTCAACCAGCATTTCCGGCTTAGAACGGGTCACGAACAGCTGAGCGCCGCGCGCTTCCGGACGAACCGCATACAGGACACCGCGGATACGGTCACCCGGACGGAAGTTCTCACGCGGCAACATATCTTCACGCAGGATCACGGCTTCAGCATTGCTGCCCAGATCCAGAGTGATGTTGTCGCGGTTTACTTTCTTCACCACGCCGGTGATGATTTCACCTTCGTGCTCGCGGAACTGATCGACAACCATAGCGCGTTCAGCTTCACGCACTTTCTGTACGATAACCTGTTTCGCGGTCTGCGTAGTGATACGGTCGAAGGTGACGGATTCAATCTGGTCCTCAACGTAGTCACCAGGATTCATGCTTTCGTCTTCGTAGCGCGCCGCTTCCAGCGTAATTTCGCGCGTCGGCTGGGTCACTTCTTCAACGACCAGCCAACGACGGAAGGTGTCGAAATCACCGCTTTTACGGTCGATTTCTACGCGAACGTCGATCTCTTGTTCATATTTTTTCTTGGTTGCCGTTGCCAGAGCACTTTCCAGCGCTTCGAAAATCTTTTCGCGCGGCAGCGCCTTTTCGTTGGAAACGGCTTCAACAACAGCCAAAATTTCTTTGTTCATCGGGGCCTTTCACCTCAATCCAGACTGTTAAAAGTGGGGAACCAGGTTCGCCTTCTGGATGTTACTCAGCGCGAACACTTCATCTTTGCCTTCGACGGTTACCGTGATCATTTCACCGTCTACCGCTTTGATAATGCCCTGCCATTTGCGACGGTTCTGTACCGCCATACGCAATACCAGCGCGACTTCCTCACCGGAAAAACGCTCATAGTGTTCGGCGGTAAACATCGGGCGATCGAGACCAGGTGAAGATACTTCCAGGTTGTAAGCTACGGTGATTGGATCTTCGACATCCATGACAGCGCTGACCTGGTGGCTCACATCAGCACAATCATCAACATTGATGCCATCATCACTATCAATATAGATGCGCAGTGTGGATGTGCGACCGCGAATGAATTCGATGCCGACCAGCTCAAAGCCAAGCGCTTCAACCGGCGCCGTGAGCATCTCTGTTAATTTTTGCTCTAATGTGGACAAACCCACCCCCAAGACATAAAAAAAGGGCGTATAGCCCAGTTATTCTGAAGTCAGATAACAAAAAACCCCGATAAATCGGGGTTTTAGATAACTGAACCCTGCGATCGCAACTGCGATCTGGAACACCTTCCAGGAGAATTCTTTCAAATTCGGATACGAAGGACCAGGTCCTCACAGTATATTTGAAAAAGTACTCAATGGGAAAGTGGTTGCGGGGGCCGGATTTGAACCGACGACCTTCGGGTTATGAGCCCGACGAGCTACCAGGCTGCTCCACCCCGCGCCTGAAACGTGGCATATTTTACTCTTATTGAGCAAAAGACGCAAATACTGCTGGGATTTGGTACCGAGGACGGGACATAAAATCGTGGTAAAGTTTATTGATAAACTCTATATTTTGTCAACCTGTATTTCGTCTCTCCCTGTTCTCGTTTGTGCTGCCATCTCGCTATTTTTTAGCAAAAAAGCAATGAAGCACTTCCTGTCATCCGCAAAAGATGATTAAATGAAAACTCACAATTAATGCATAAACATGCAATAAGAACTTGTTCCATTTGACGCCATTGCTACCGTATATTTGGGTACGGAAAGCGCGTAGTCGCCAGAGCAGCGTCAAAGCTCGTGAAGATTATGCACTTTGTCCGCAGAAAAAACGGCAGGCAGAATAGTCAAATGGGACAGGTTCTACGACTTGATAAACCGAACTCACAACAGTCTATCTAGCAGGGTTTTATTTTATGACGACGATTCTTAAGCATCTCCCGGTTGGTCAACGTATTGGTATCGCTTTCTCTGGTGGTCTGGATACCAGCGCCGCACTGCTGTGGATGCGCAAAAAAGGCGCAGTTCCTTATGCCTATACTGCAAACCTGGGCCAGCCTGACGAAGAAGATTACGATGCAATCCCTCGTCGCGCCAAAGAGTACGGTGCAGAAGGCGCTCGTCTGATCGACTGCCGTAAACAGCTGGTCGCAGAAGGTATCGCCGCGATTCAGTGCGGTGCTTTCCACAATACTACTGGCGGTCTGACCTACTTTAACACCACCCCGCTGGGCCGCGCGGTGACCGGCACCATGCTGGTTGCAGCGATGAAAGAAGATGGCGTAAACATCTGGGGCGACGGCAGCACTTACAAAGGCAACGATATCGAGCGTTTCTACCGCTATGGTCTGCTGACCAATGCCGAGCTGAAAATTTACAAACCGTGGCTGGATAGCGACTTTATCGATGAGCTGGGCGGCCGTCAGGAAATGTCCGAATTCATGATTTCCTGCGGCTTTGACTACAAAATGTCCGTTGAAAAAGCCTACTCCACCGACTCCAATATGCTGGGCGCAACGCACGAAGCGAAAGATCTGGAATTCCTCAACTCCAGCATGAAAATCGTTAACCCGATCATGGGCGTCAAGTTCTGGGACGAAAGCGTCAAAATCCCGGCCGAGGAAGTGACTATCCGTTTTGAGCAGGGTCATCCGGTGGCGTTGAACGGTAATACCTTCAGCGATGACGTCGAGCTGATGCTGGAAGCGAACCGCATCGGCGGCCGTCATGGTCTGGGCATGAGCGATCAGATCGAGAACCGTATCATCGAAGCGAAGAGCCGCGGTATTTATGAAGCCCCGGGGATGGCGCTGCTGCATATTGCTTATGAGCGTCTGCTGACCGGTATTCACAACGAAGATACCATCGAGCAGTACCATGCCCATGGTCGCCAGCTGGGCCGCCTGCTGTATCAGGGCCGTTGGTTTGATTCCCAGGCTCTGATGCTGCGCGATGCGCTGCAGCGTTGGGTGGCCAGCGCCATTACCGGCGAGGTGACGCTGGAGCTCCGTCGCGGCAACGACTACTCCATCCTGAACACCGTCTCCGATAATCTGACCTACAAAGCCGAACGTCTGACGATGGAAAAAGGCGACTCCATGTTCTCGGCGGAGGACCGTATTGGTCAACTGACCATGCGTAATCTGGATATTACCGATACCCGTGACAAGCTGTTTGGTTACGCGCAATCGGGCCTGCTGAGCGCCTCTTCGGCTACCGGCCTGCCGCAGGTAGAAAACCTGGAAAACAGAGAAAAATAATCTGTTTTCAACTACGCTTTCAGCCGACGTTAATCCGTCGGCTTTTTTTTGGTCAACACTCAACGCCAGAAAAATCTTAGCCTGTTAATTTTTACCTGTCGCAATTTCTTATAATTACTGTCTATAATCACCCGAATACATTTATCCTTGACCCCGTGAGGATCGCGATGAATATTAATCCCCCGGTCAGGCCAAACCAGGCGATCAACCGCCTTCTGGAAACGCTCGAACCGTATGCTACACCAATGAATGTCGTTGCCAGAAAAAGGCTGACGCCGAACTATAAAGGTAAAGCGCAGCTCTATCTTTTAAAAAAAGGTGAGCTGTCCATCATTCGTTCATCTGATAAATTATTGATCGTTACCGTCTATGAACCTCATCTGTTTGGCGTCGCCGAGATACTTCAGCCAAGCCATAGCCACGCTCTGCGTGCTGAGGTCGCCTCCGAGGTTCTGCGTATCGACAGCGAGCATGCCATCAAACTGTTCCGCGAGCATAACCTGTGGGAAGAAGTGACCCGCCTGCTGGCATACCATACTTCCTATCTGGTGTACCGGGACGATCTGGTGTTGCAGCAACGTACCTACTCGGTGATTCGCAATCATCTGCTGGAGATGCTGCTGTTGCCGCAAGAGACGCGCCTGCGGGTCTCCATCCTCGAATATATTCAGGACCGCACCCATCTTTCACGCAGCAGTATTCTCAATGTGCTGTCGGCGTTAAAAAAAGGGGGATATATTGAGTTCGCCCGCGGTGGTTATTTACAAAGCGTAAGCTCACTTCCTGAAAAATTCTAATCATCCATCGTACTATTTATCGCTTATCTATTGTTGTCGGCGCCGGGTCGACTGAAGAATTTAAATTTAAACAAACAAATGATAACGACAAGCGATAAATAATTTTATTCTGGGCTCCTGTATTTATCACACTGATTGTGTGTTGAAAACTGAACAACAAGCTCAGGAATGAAGATGGTTCTCCTTATGCCGTTCACCGTCAATGCCTGCTTCGTGCGCAGGTTAGTCTCCTTGCGTCCCGGTGCACGGTACGACAATACCTGTTTCTGCAGCTGGCACTATGACTCTCTTCTTTGACCGCAATTAATCAGCCTGGTGGCCGATGCGTTGGGAAAAGATGTCTGATGTGAGGATTAACCCTCATCTGGCTGCTGCAGGCGTTTATGCTCCTTCAGGCACGAGGATGGGGAGCAATCAGGTGTTTCAGCTGTCCCTGAAACGCCTGATGGATGGGCCGTCCGTCAGCAGAGGGGGCGCTATCCGTATGTCACACCAGACTGGGCTGGTCGTGCGATGTTTTAGCACGCCAGCAACGCTGGCAATAATCAGCAAAGCGTAAGTGTCGATACCTCTACCGCAATCGTGGCAATGGTTTCGCGCTTCAGTAAATAACGATTAAACCCAAAAACCCGTTAAATTTTTGCCCGAACGCCCGTATCGGGCATTTTTTTACCTGAAGGAATTCAACAATGAGCATGATCACTCCGAAATCAGTTCTGTTAGTTGCCGCTCTCGGTGCCAGCAGCGCCGCCTGCGCATCGGTAAACTTACACGGAGAGGCGGGGGAAGAGTTCACTAACCTTTCCGCCAGCTTCGGTGCAGAAGAACCGGGTATGACCTTTAACGGCAACTGGGCACACAGCGATAATGACGGCGACGTCGCCGGGTTAGGCATGGGCTATAACTTTAACCTCGGTCCGTTTCTCCTGACGCTGGGAGGCAAAGCGCTCTATCTGAATCCGCAAGATAGCGATGAGGGTTACGCCGTCGCACTGGGCGGCGGTGCACAGCTCCCACTGGGCCAATACTTTACGCTTTTCGGTGAAACCTATTATTCTCCGGACTCCATGTCCAGCGGCGTCGATGACTACGTGGAAGCTAACGCCGGCGTGCGGATTAACGTGATTAAATCGCTGAATATTGAAGCCGGATATCGCTATATTGATATGGCGGGGAAAGACGCCCATCATGACAACACGTTGGCTGATGGCGCTTATGCAGGTTTCAACTTCCGTTTCTGATGCAAAAGGGGATTGCCGCCGGCAATCCCTCATTCATTTATGCCGCCACAGGAACGCCTTTCAGCAAGCGGTTGATCACCTGTAGTCCTGCAATGTTGTTCTCTTTACGATAAACCTCATTCATCGCTGACATCTGTTCCAGTTTGGTCAGAGCGCTGTAGACGTGGAACGCCTCGCTGTCTTTATCAAATATGTCTTTTTTAGAGACATCCTGCAGGTAGTTGTCTTTTAACGACTGGCTCAGGTTGCCGATAATCGCGCTATTATCCTGGAAACAACTGACCACCGCCTGAGCACTCTGCCCTGAAGGCTGCGCGCCACTCTGCAATACCGGCACCGTTAAGGTATTAATGGTGTCCACGGTATCCCCCGACGGCGTAGCACTGCATCCGGACAAACACAGGGCGCCGGCAATGATAAACGACCTGATTTTTTTCATGGCGTCACTTCACCTCTTCTGAATAGATGAGCGCGACTTTAGCGATTGCGGTGGGTTCAAGACCAGTGAAGAGTTATTTATAAATAAATAAGCGCCTGTCGAAGGCAAAAAAAAAGACGCTTTTCAGCGTCTTTTTTTCGGAATATTGGTACCGAGGACGGGACTTGAACCCGTAAGCCCAATCGGGCACTACCACCTCAAGGTAGCGTGTCTACCAATTCCACCACCTCGGCACGGATATAACTATTAGTGCGGGATATCGCTGCTCGGCTGTGCCGGAGCTGTTGGCTGAGTCTGCTCGGTTTTCGGCGCGCTCAGATTATCCCACTCACTTCCTTTATTGGTCTTGTTGCTGTTGATATTGCCCAGCACCAGACTGATGATGAAGAACAACGCTGCCAGAATACCAGTCATGCGGGTCATGAAGTTACCAGAACCGCTGGATCCAAACAACGTGCCGGAAGCGCCTGCTCCGAAGGAGGCTCCCATATCAGCGCCTTTACCTTGCTGCAGCATGATCAGACCAACGAGGCCAATCGCTACAATAAGGAAAACAACTAAAAGAGCTTCTTGCATAATCAACCTGTTCCTTGCGGATTCGCCGCATACCAATTGCTTCAACCAATAAAGCGGGAGGTTTTAATGTTTCCCACTGAAGCGGGTGTGAATACTAACCAAAGCGAATGACCTTCGCAAGGGCAATTTCGGTGCATTGTATCAACTGCGGAAAAAAACAGCAAAAAACGATTTTTTGGCGAAGAAAAAGGCGGCAAGCGCCGCCTTTTTAAACACTTAGCACCCTGTCAGCCCGCATGATTATTTCACATTGCCTGGCGCTGACGGCAGCACTGCGCAGACGAGAAAATAAATAACCGGCTTAATCAGGCGTTTTTCACCGCATCGGCGATACGATGCGCGAACTCATGTACCTGCTCTTCATGCTCGCCTTCGACCATGACGCGAATAAGTGGCTCAGTACCCGATTTGCGCAGCAGCACACGACCACGATTGCCCAATGCCGCTTCCACTTCAGCCATCACCGCTTTCACGTTTTCATGTTCCAGCGGGTTACCACTGCCTTCAGTGAAACGGACGTTGACCAGAATTTGTGGGAACATTTTCATGCCGCTACACAGGTCATGCAGACTCATGTGGTTACGCACCATCGCTGCCACAACCTGCAGGCTGGCGACGATACCGTCACCGGTGGTGGTTTTATCCAGCAGGATAACGTGGCCGGAGTTTTCCGCCCCGATACGCCAGCCTTTCTCCTGTAGCTTCTCGAGGACATAGCGGTCACCCACTTTAGCCCGGGCAAACGGAATGCCCAGCTGCTTTAGCGCCAGCTCCAGCCCCATGTTACTCATTAACGTTCCCACCGCGCCGCCGCGCAGCTGGCCCTGCCGCAGACCTTCCCGGGCGATGATATACAGAATCTGATCGCCATCGACCTTATTACCTTCATGGTCGACCATAATGACGCGGTCGCCATCGCCATCATAGGCGATACCCAGATCGGCTTTTTCGGCCAGCACGCGCGCCTGCAGGGCGCGTACGTCGGTTGCCCCGACCTCTTCGTTGATGTTGAGCCCGTTCGGCTCACAACCCATCGCGATCACCTGAGCACCCAACTCGCGGAACACATTCGGGGCGATGTGATAGGTCGCGCCATGGGCGCAGTCGACAACCACTTTGAGCGCATTCAGACTCAGTTCGTTCGGGAAGGTGCCTTTGCAGAATTCAATATAACGCCCCGCGGCATCTACGATGCGGCTGGCTTTCCCCAGCTCAGCAGAATCAACGCAGGTGAGCTCTTTTTCCATTTCCGCTTCAATCGCCTCTTCTACGTTATCCGGCAGCTTGGTGCCTTCAATAGAGAAGAATTTGATCCCGTTGTCATAAAACGGGTTATGCGAAGCTGAAATGACAATCCCGGCTTCAGCACGGAAGGCTCGCGTCAGGTAAGCCACCGCCGGAGTGGGCATCGGGCCGGTAAAAGAAGCGGAAAGCCCCGCCGCAGCCAGTCCTGCCTCCAGCGCCGATTCCAGCATATAGCCAGAGATACGGGTATCTTTACCAATAATGATTTTGCGTGAACCGTGACGCGCCAGCACCTTGCCCGCGGCCCAGCCCAGTTTGAGCACGAATTCCGGGGTGATGGGCGCATCGCCTACGCGGCCACGGATACCATCGGTGCCAAAATATTTGCGGTTACTCATAACGTTTATTTTCCTTTGTGCTCAGGGTGGCTTCCACCACGCGTAGCGCTTCTACCGTTTCTTTGACGTCATGGACGCGAATAATCTGCGCGCCCTGCATCGCTGCAATCACTGCACACGCCAGGCTACCGCTGAGGCGTTCCGCCGGCCCGACGTTAAGCAGTTGGCCAACCATCGACTTACGCGACATGCCGACCAGCAGCGGGAGACCGAACTGGTGGAACTCGCCGAGTCGGGCAAGTAGCTCATAATTATGGGCAAGATTTTTACCGAAACCGAATCCCGGGTCGAGCAACAATTTCTCTTTTGCGATACCGGCCTGCTCACAGCGCACGATATGCTCGGTGAAAAAGCGCGCGACGTCGGCAAAAACATCATCGTACTTCGGCGCTTCCTGCATCGTTTTTGGCTGTCCCTGCATATGCATCAGACACACCGGTAGCCCGGTTTGCGCCGCGGCTTCCAGCGCCCCAGGCTCGGTCAGCGAACGGATATCGTTAATAATATGTGCGCCTGCCCGTGCGGACTCACGGATCACTTCTGGCTTCGAAGTGTCTACCGAAATCCAGACTTCAAAACGCTGGGCAACCGCCTCCACAACCGGAATCACGCGCGCCAGCTCTTCCTCGACGCTCACATCCAACGCTCCCGGACGGGTCGATTCGCCGCCGATATCGATGATAGTCGCTCCCGCGTTTATCATCAGGTTGGCATGCTTAACCGCCTCCACGAGCGAGTTATGTGTGCCGCCATCAGAGAATGAATCTGGCGTCACGTTAAGGATACCCATTACGTGAGGATGGGAGAGGTCGAGGGTTGAGCCCTGGGCTACGAGTTTCATCGCGAAATCCATGAATCCGGAAGGTTAATAAAAAGAAAAACCCCGGAGCGGCTGGCGCCCCGGGGTTTCAATAGACATAACAACATCAATAGCGGCTAACTTATTTGTCGCCCAGTTGCTCTGACATGGTGTTACCCGGGTTCGGCGTACGCGGTTCATCGACCGGACGCGGCGCACTCGGGGTGCCATTGTTGCCAGAATTATTGGTGCCGTTCGGATCTTCCCATCCCGCAGGTGGGCGAACTTCGCGACGAGCCATCAGGTCATCAATCTGCGGTGCGTCGATGGTCTCATATTTCATGAGCGCATCTTTCATCGAATGCAGGATGTCCATGTTGTCATTCAGAATCTGACGAGCACGGTTGTAGTTGCGTTCAACCAGCGATTTCACTTCCTGGTCGATGATACGTGCTGTCTCATCGGACATATGTTTCGCTTTCGCGACGCTACGACCGAGGAACACTTCGCCCTCTTCCTCTGCATACAGCAGCGGACCGAGTTTGTCAGAGAAGCCCCACTGCGTGACCATGTTACGCGCCAGGTTGGTCGCGACTTTAATGTCGTTCGACGCCCCGGTAGAAACATGTTCTACGCCGTAGATAATCTCTTCCGCCAGACGACCGCCGTACAGGGTCGAAATCTGACTTTCCAGCTTCTGACGGCTGGCGCTGATAGCATCGCCTTCCGGCAGGAAGAAGGTCACACCCAACGCACGACCGCGCGGAATAATCGTCACTTTATGCACCGGATCGTGCTCCGGTACCAGGCGGCCGATAATCGCATGGCCCGCTTCGTGGTAAGCGGTGGATTCTTTCTGCGCTTCGGTCATCACCATGGAGCGACGTTCCGCACCCATCATGATTTTGTCTTTCGCTTTTTCGAACTCGACCATCGATACCACGCGTTTGTTGCCACGGGCAGCAAACAAAGCGGCTTCGTTGACCAGGTTCGCCAGGTCAGCACCCGAGAAGCCCGGGGTACCGCGCGCAATGATTGCCGCGTCGATATCCGGCGACAGCGGTACGCGACGCATGTGAACTTTCAGAATCTGTTCACGACCGCGGACATCCGGCAGCCCCACGACAACCTGACGGTCGAAACGGCCTGGACGCAGCAGCGCCGGGTCAAGTACGTCCGGACGGTTGGTCGCCGCGATAACGATAATGCCTTCGTTACCTTCGAAGCCATCCATCTCAACCAGCATCTGGTTAAGCGTCTGTTCACGTTCATCGTGACCACCGCCCAGACCAGCGCCACGCTGGCGACCGACGGCGTCGATTTCATCGATGAAGATAATGCACGGTGCCGCTTTCTTGGCCTGTTCGAACATGTCACGCACGCGAGATGCGCCCACGCCAACGAACATTTCTACGAAGTCAGAACCGGAAATGGTGAAGAACGGTACTTTCGCTTCGCCGGCGATAGCTTTTGCCAGCAGCGTTTTACCGGTACCCGGAGGGCCGACCATCAGGACGCCTTTCGGGATTTTACCGCCCAGCTTCTGGAAGCGGCTCGGTTCACGCAGGTATTCAACCAGTTCACCCACTTCCTCTTTCGCCTCGTCGCAACCGGCAACATCAGCAAAAGTGGTTTTGATCTGGTCTTCCGTCAGCATACGGGCTTTGCTTTTGCCGAAGGACATCGCGCCCTTTCCGCCGCCGCCCTGCATTTGACGCATGAAGAAGATCCAGACACCGATCAGCAAGAGCATCGGGAACCAGGAAATAAAGATGGAAGCCAGCAGGCTAGGTTCTTCCGGCGGTTCGCCAACCACTTTGACGTTTTTCGTCAACAGGTTATCGAGCAGCTTCGGATCGTTGACCGGAATGTAAGTCGTGTAACGGTTACTATCTTTCTTGGTAACGTTGATCTCACGTCCGTTGATACGCGCTTCGCGAACCTGGTCCTGGTTGACCTCTTGCAGGAAGGTTGAATAATCCACCTTACGGCCATTAGACTCGCTGGGCCCAAAGCTCTGGAATACTGACATCAGCACAACGGCAATGACCAGCCAGAGTATTAGGTTTTTCGCCATGTCACTCAAGGGATTAACCTCTTATTACAACTGTGTTAAAAACAGCGTCAGGATACTCTATATCCAGCGTCTTTCAAACTTTCGTTTGAAATCTACCGGTTATGGTTTACGCCCGGTCGCTACAATGTACACTTCACGCGAACGTGCGCGAGAAGAGTCCGGCTTACGAACTTTGACCTTCGTAAACAGGGAGCGAATTTCTCTTAGATACTCATCGAAGCCTTCGCCCTGGAACACCTTCACTACAAAACTACCACCCGGCGCTAATACATCACGAGCCATTCCAAGCGCCAGCTCCACCAAATACATGGCCCGGGGAATATCCACCGCCGGTGTTCCACACATGTTTGGTGCCATATCGGACATGACAACCTGCACTTTACTGTCACCTACGCGTTCAAGTAACGCTTTCAGAACTAATTCATCACGAAAGTCGCCCTGAAGGAAGTCCACACCAACGATTGGATCCATAGGTAAAAGATCGCAAGCGATGATGCGGCCGCTGTTTCCGATCTGCGTAACCGCATATTGCGACCAGCCACCGGGTGCAGCGCCGAGGTCAACAATGGTCATCCCCGGTTTAAAAATCTTGTCACTTTGCTGTATTTCATCAAGTTTAAACCAGGCACGGGAACGTAACCCCTTTTTCTGTGCCTGTTGAACATATTTATCGCTAAAGTGTTCCTGAAGCCAGCGGCTTGAGCTGGCAGAACGCTTTTTACCTGTCATTTAACATTCCCGTTTCGGGTTCATCATACTTTGCGACGTAAAAATCGACACGGTAGTTTGGCGATATATGGGAGATGGCGGTAGAATGAACCGTTTTCAATCCCAACGTAAGCAAAAAAATACGATGAATCTGAGTACTAAACAAAAACAGCACCTGAAAGGTCTGGCACATCCGCTCAAGCCGGTAGTTATGCTTGGCAACAATGGTTTGACCGAAGGGGTACTGGCCGAGATCGAACAAGCGTTAGAGCACCATGAGCTCATCAAGGTGAAAATCGCATCGGAAGACCGCGAAACTAAAACCTTGATCGTGGAAGCTATCGTGCGCGAAACCGGCGCCTGTAACGTACAGGTCATCGGTAAAACGCTGGTCCTGTATCGCCCAACTAAAGAGCGTAAAATCTCGCTGCCACGCTAAGAATATCCTGAATCTCGACACAACTTTGTGTAAAACGAGGGATTTCTACGGGTAGACGAGCAAAATGCCATGCTCCGGACGTTGATAAAAGGCCGCTATGCGGCCTTTTTCCTTTCTTTACAATCCATCAACATGGTAGCGGGAAATACGGATTAAAGGTACTCGACCTTGATAATTTCGTATTCTACTTCGCCGCCTGGTGTGCGGATTGTCACTACATCGTCCTGTTCTTTACCGATCAAACCACGGGCAATCGGTGAATTTACAGAGATCAGATTTTGCTTAAAATCAGCTTCATCATCACCCACGATGCGGTAAGTCTGTTCTTCATCGGTATCGAGGTTCAGGACCTTTACGGTTGCACCAAAAATCACCCGCCCGTTGTTCGGCATTTTGGTGATATCGATAACCTGTGCATTGGACAGCTTAGCTTCAATATCCTTAATGCGGCCTTCGCAGAAACCTTGCTGCTCGCGGGCTGCGTGGTACTCAGCGTTCTCTTTCAGATCGCCATGTTCGCGCGCATCGGCAATAGCAGCGATGATTTCAGGACGACGAACGGACTTCAGAAAATCCAGTTCTTCGCGAAGTTTTTCAGCACCACGTAAGGTCATCGGAATAGCTTGCATTTGTTATACCTCTTTATCATTCCTTCATAGAACGGACGCCGCCGTTCCGCCACCAGTCAGGCATTGAGCAGGACAGGAGCAAAAAGAAAACCGACCCGGAAAACATTCCCCAGGTCAGCAGCAATTTTCAATTTGATACGTATTTTACCCTGAAGTTCACTATGGGTCATCGTTTACTTTACAGGGTGTTGCACCGTAGTATGACGACCTGGTTTCAGGTTGTTAGCGCGAGATTATGCGATTTCCCAGATTTATCATCGGATTGACCGCCGGTATAGCGTTTAGCGCTCAGGCGGCGAACATTGACGAATATATCACCCAGCTGCCTGCGGGTGCTAACCTCGCCTTCATGGCGCAGAAGGTTGGCTCCCCGACGCCGGAGATAGATTTCCACAGCCAGCAGATGGCACTCCCCGCCAGTACCCAGAAGGTGATCACTGCGCTGGCCGCTCTGCTGCAGCTCGGGCCGAACTTTCGTTTTACCACCACGCTGGAAACCAAAGGCAGCCTTGATGGCGGCGTGCTAAAAGGCGACCTGATTGCCCGTTTTGGCGGCGATCCCACGCTGAAACGTCAGGATATTCGCAATATGGTGGCGACGCTAAAAAAAGCGGGCGTCCAGCGGATCGAGGGGAACGTCTTGATTGATACCTCGGTCTTCGCCAGCCACGACAAAGCGCCGGGCTGGCCGTGGAACGACATGACCCAATGCTTTAGCGCCCCGCCTGCGGCCGCTATCGTCGATCGTAACTGTTTTTCTGTCTCACTTTATAGCGCGCAAAAACCTGGCGATCTGGCCTTTATTCGCGTCGCGTCGTACTACCCGGTGACGATGTTTAGCCAGGTGAGAACGCTGGCCCGCGGCTCCGCGGAGGCCCAGTACTGCGAACTCGACGTGGTGACCGGCGACCTGAACCGCTATACCCTGACGGGTTGCCTGCCACAGCGTAGTGAGCCCTTACCGCTGGCTTTCGCCATTCAGGATGGCGCAAGCTATGCTGGCGTGATCCTGAAGTCCGAACTGACCCAGGCAGGGATTACCTATAGCGGTACGCTGCTGCGCCAGACTCTGGCGAACGATCCGGGAACCGTGCTGGCTACGACGCAATCAGCTCCGCTGCACGACCTCCTGCGGATCATGTTAAAAAAATCAGACAACATGATCGCGGACACCGTCTTTCGCACCATTGGTCACGCTCGTCTTGGGGTACCAGGTACCTGGCGTGCCGGTTCGGATGCGGTGCGCCAGATCCTGCGTCAACAGGCCGGCATTGATCTCGGTAATACGATTATTGCCGACGGTTCCGGTCTGTCGCGGCATAACCTGATTGCTCCGGCAACCATGATGCAGGTGCTGCAATATATCGCCCAGCACGATAATGAACTCAACTTCATCTCCATGCTGCCGCTGGCTGGCCACGATGGCTCGCTGCAGTATCGTGCAGGCCTGAATCAGGCAGGGGTCGATGGTAAAGTGTCGGCCAAAACGGGTTCTCTGCAGGGCGTTTACAACCTCGCAGGTTTCATCACCGCCGCCAGCGGGCAAAAAATCGCCTTCGTACAATACTTATCAGGCTATGCGGTACCGCCTGCGGATCAGCGCAACCGCCGGATCCCGCTGGTACGCTTCGAGAGTCGATTGTATAAGGATTTGTACCAGAACAACTAATACAAAGGGCCGCATCAAATGCGGCCCTTTTTAGTGCGTTCTGCACCGCTTTCCGGCATATCCGGGCAGCAGTCCTGCCGTCGCCCCGATCGGCAATGTACCGGGGCGCTCCAGCAACTTAACGCTTATAGATGAACTCGACGCCTTCTTCGTCGTCTTCGTCCCAGTCGTCATCCCAGTCTTCGTCGTCTTCGACTTCAACTTCGGCTTCTTCAAGCTGCTGACGGTGGTAGTCGTCCCACATAAACTCGACTTTTTCAGGCGCTTTCTCTTCCTGTGCATGAACGATTGGGTTCTCGATGATAAAGGTCATCACGTCCCAGCACAGATCTTTCACGCCCTGCTGGCTTGCCGCGGAGATCAGGTAGAACTTATCTTCCCAGCCCAGCGCATCGGCAATGGCTTTCGCCTTCGCTTCAGCTTCCGCTTTATCCATCAGGTCAATCTTATTGAAGACCAACCAACGTGGTTTTTCAGCCAGCTTCTCGCTGTATTTTTCCAGTTCACCGATGATAATGCGCGCATTCTCAACCGGATCGGAACCGTCGATCGGCTCGATATCGATGAGGTGCAGCAGCACGCGGCAGCGTTCAAGGTGTTTCAGGAAGCGAATACCCAGACCTGCACCTTCCGCGGCGCCTTCGATAAGCCCAGGAATATCCGCAACAACGAAGCTCTTCTCGTTATCCATACGCACAACGCCAAGGCTCGGCACCAGCGTGGTAAACGGATAATCAGCCACTTTCGGCTTCGCCGCAGAAACGGCGCGGATGAAGGTGGATTTACCGGCATTCGGCATACCCAGCATCCCGACGTCTGCCAGCAGCATCAGCTCCAGCTGCAGATCGCGCTTGTCACCCGGCGTCCCCATCGTTTTCTGACGCGGAGTACGGTTGACGGACGATTTGAAACGGGTGTTGCCCAGACCGTGCCAGCCGCCTTTAGCGACCATCAGACGCTGACCATGCTTAGTCATATCGCCCATGACTTCGCCGGTCCCTTGATCGATAACGCGGGTCCCTACAGGCACTTTGACCGACACGTCTTTACCACGTTTACCGGTACAGTCGCGACTCTGGCCATTCTGTCCACGCTCAGCGCGGAAGGATTTTTCAAAACGGTAATCGATCAGGGTGTTCAGGTTTTCGTCCGCTTCCAGCCAGACATCACCACCATCACCACCGTCGCCGCCGTCCGGGCCGCCTCTCGGGATATATTTTTCACGGCGGAAGCTAACGCAACCATTGCCGCCATCACCTGCTACGACCAGGATTGTTGCTTCATCAACAAACTTCATTTTACTCTCCGAAAATCATTCGCCTGAGCGGGGCAGCGGTACAACCGCTTCACGCTTACGTAAGCCACCCCAAAGACGGTGGCCTATGGCGGAATACATCGCGCCCGCAACCACGACAAACGCACCGAGATAACCTAACAGGTTTAACATCGGTCTGGCGAAAACATCGGGCCAGGCCAGTGATAATAAATCTGAAAAAAGCAGCGTAAACAATGGCGTTAAGGTAATCAACGCGCTCACCTGAGCTGCCTGCCAGCGCGCCATGGCTTCCGCCAGCGCACCGTAGCCTACCAGGGTATTTAACCCGCAGAAAATCAGGCACGCCAGTTGCCAGTTGCTTAACGCCAGAACTTGTGAGAGCGTCGCCAACGGCAGCAACGCTATCGTACATAAAGTGTACAGCAAAAAGAGGATTTGCTGTGACGCCAGGCGGCGTAATAACACCTTTTGCGCGACGCCGTAGCTGACCCAAACCGCAGCCGCTGCAACGCCAAAAATTACCCCCCACGTGTAATCCGTCAGGCGGGTAAAAATCTCAATCAGGCTGGTGTTAAAGAACATCACCAGCCCGCAAATCAACATCAGTGCTCCCACGACCTGGGTACCACGCATTTTCTCCTTAAGGATGAATACGCTGGCCACCATCATACCGACCGGAGATAGCTGTCCGATCACCTGAGAAGCCGTGGGGCTAAGATATTGCAGGGAAGAGCTGAACAGAATGAAGTTACCAAACAGGCCGCCCGTCGCAATGGCCAGTAGAACCAGCCAGCGCGGTTTGCGAAAGAGGCGCAGCGGCGGCAGTTTACCTCTGATAGCGAGGATTGTGCCAAGGCCGATACTTGCCATCAAAAAGCGATAAAACACCACCGTCGGCGGCGCCATCACTTCAAGAACCTGCTTCATGGCAATGGGCAACGCTCCCCAGCACATCGCGGTGGTGAGGGCCAAAAGAATGCCAATGCCGGCCTGCTGCTTCATACCCGTTTTCCCTGCAGAAAAATATCCGGGATTCTAATGTAAAAAGCCCCGCAACACGTTGCGGGGCTTTAATCCGTTACCGGACCACGAAAAACTTACTCAGCAACGATGCTGATGTATTTACGGTTGTTCGGGCCTTTAACTTCAAATTTCACTTTACCGTCTGCTTTAGCAAACAGAGTGTGGTCACGACCGCAACCTACGTTGGTGCCTGCGTGGAATTTGGTGCCACGCTGACGAACGATGATGCTACCCGCCAGAACGGATTCGCCACCGAAACGCTTAACGCCCAGGCGTTTAGCTTCTGAGTCGCGACCGTTACGAGTTGAGCCGCCAGCCTTTTTATGTGCCATTTAAATCTCTCCTCAGGTCTTAGGCGCTGATGCCAGTAATTTTCACATCAGTGAACCACTGACGATGGCCCTGCTGCTTACGGTAGTGTTTACGACGACGAAACTTAACGATTTTAACTTTCTCGCCACGACCGTGAGCAACAACTTCAGCTTTGATTACGCCGCCCTCAACGAAAGGAACGCCGATCTTGATTTCTTCACCGTTTGCGATCATCAGCACTTCAGCGAACTCAACAGCTTCGCCAGTTGCGATGTCCAGCTTTTCCAGGCGAATGGTCTGACCTTCGCTTACTCGGTGTTGTTTACCACCACTTTGGAAAACCGCGTACATATAAAACTCCGCTTCCGCGCACCTCTTCGTGTGATTCAGAGTGCGCTATAAATATTCACAATAGGGCGCGAATATTACGCAAAACGCGAGCCTTTGACAAGAGCGATTAGCGATCAACGCAGAAAAAAAACACAACTTTCACGCTAACGTTTATCTATGGCAATTTTTCAGTACAATCATAGCTTCGTTTAATTCTATCTTAATCCTTCTGTGAACCCACCTGGATTCGCGGTAACAGGACATGTGGCCCGGCTTTTGCGATGAATTTAGAAAAAATCAATGAGTTAACCGCGCAGGATATGGCGGGTGTCAATGCGACAATCCTTGAGCAACTTGACTCAGATGTTCAGCTTATCAATCAATTAGGCTATTACATCGTTAGCGGAGGCGGTAAACGTATTCGTCCGATGATTGCGGTTCTTGCCGCCCGGGCAGTGGGTTACCAGGGCGACGCGCATGTCACTATTGCCGCACTGATCGAATTTATTCATACCGCCACCTTGTTGCATGATGATGTCGTTGATGAATCCGATATGCGCCGCGGCAAGGCGACGGCAAACGCCGCTTTTGGCAACGCAGCCAGCGTGCTGGTTGGTGATTTTATCTATACCCGCTCTTTCCAGATGATGACCAGCCTCGGCTCGTTAAAAGTGCTGGAAGTGATGTCTAAAGCCGTTAACGTCATTGCCGAAGGCGAAGTGCTGCAGTTGATGAACGTCAACGACCCGGACATCACCGAAGAAAACTATATGCGGGTAATTTACAGCAAAACAGCCCGTCTGTTTGAAGCCGCCGCACAGTGTTCCGGCATCCTGGCCGGTTGTACCGCAGAACAGGAGCAAGCGCTTCAGGACTATGGTCGTTATCTCGGCACGGCATTCCAGCTGATCGACGATTTACTGGACTACAGCTCTGATGGTGAGCGTCTCGGCAAAAACGTGGGTGATGACCTGAACGAAGGCAAACCGACGTTACCGTTATTGCATGCCATGCGTCATGGCACTCCAGAGCAGTCAGCGATGATTCGCGGAGCGATTGAGCAAGGCAACGGGCGTCACCTTCTCGACGCGGTTCTCGAGACGATGGCGACCTGCGGCTCACTGGAGTGGACCCGTAAACGCGCGGAAGAGGAAGCGGACAAAGCCATTGCGGTGCTTCAGGTCTTACCGGATTCCCCATGGCGTGAAGCGCTTATCGGTCTTGCCCATATTGCGGTACAACGCGACCACTGATTCCCCCTCCCCTGTTCCCGCGACGGCGCGGGAACAGGCCATAAAGTTCCAGTAAAATTCATGTCTCGCCTTATTTCCTGGTATATTCCGAATATCAAGACAACTTACAAGAACTTGTTAGAACTTAATTAAACCTGGGAGTATAGTCATTCCGTTGCTCATATATCAGGCAAGCGGGATCATCACCACCAGGAGAATTTATGGAAAAGTTCATCGACTGGCATCCGGCAGATATCATTGCTGGATTGCGCAAAAAAGGGACTTCGCTGGCAGCGGAGTCGCGGCGTAACGGCTTGAGTTCTTCAACGCTGGCGAATGCATTGACCCGGCCATGGCCAAAAGGCGAGCTGATTATTGCTCATGCGCTGGATACCAAGCCGTGGATTATCTGGCCCTCACGCTATCATGACCCGGTAACGCATCAGTTTATCGACAGAACGCAAATGATACGCCAGAAGAAAGAGAGCGAATGAAAGCGGTTCGCTGAGTGCAACAGGACGGAATAAAAAACAGCCCCCGGACACACGTCAAGGGGCTGTTATCACTACAGAGTTACTCGCCTTTTACGCGTTCGATATTTGCGCCCAGCGCCTGCAGTTTATCTTCGATGCGCTCGTATCCACGATCGATGTGGTAGATACGATCGACAATCGTGGTGCCTTCCGCGATACAGCCGGCCAGGACCAGACTTGCTGACGCACGCAGGTCGGTCGCCATCACCTGTGCACCGGAGAGCTGCGCCACGCCGTGGCATATCGCCGTATTGCTTTCGATCTCCGCGTGTGCACCCATACGGATCAGTTCCGGAATGTGCATGAAACGGTTTTCAAAGATCGTTTCGGTAATCACGCCGGTCCCTTCCGCAACCAGGTTCAGCAGCGTGAACTGCGCCTGCATGTCGGTCGGGAACCCCGGGTGTGGCGCGGTGCGTACATTGACGGCTTTCGGACGGTTGCCGTGCATATCCAGGCTAATCCAGTCTTCGCCGGTTTCAATATCAGCGCCCGCATCGCGCAGCTTGGCCAGTACGGCATCCAGGGTATCAGGCTGTGCGTTGCGGCAAACAATTTTACCGCCGGAGATTGCCGCAGCGACCAGGAAAGTACCGGTTTCGATACGGTCAGGCAGAACGCGGTATACGCCGCCACCCAGACGCGCTACGCCTTCGATGGTGATGCGGTCAGTCCCCTGACCTTTAATTTTCGCGCCCAGCGTGTTGAGGAAGTTCGCCGTATCGACGATTTCCGGCTCGCGAGCGGCGTTTTCAATAACGGTGGTGCCCTCCGCCAGCGTCGCGGCACTCATAATGGTCACGGTCGCGCCGACGCTGACCTTATCCATCACAATATGCGCGCCTTTAAGACGTCCGTTAACCGACGCCTTCACATAACCTTCTTCCAGTTTGATCTCTGCGCCCAGCTGCTCAAGGCCGATAATATGCAAATCGACCGGACGCGCACCGATAGCACAACCGCCCGGCAGTGAAACCTGTCCCTGACCAAAGCGCGCCACCAGCGGGCCCAGCGCCCAGATAGAAGCACGCATTGTTTTGACCAGATCGTACGGCGCGCAGAAGACGTCGACCGGACCCGCATCGATCCAGACTGACCCATTGCGTTTCACTTTGGCGCCGAGCTGGCTCAGCAGTTTCATCGTGGTATCGATGTCTTTCAGTTTTGGTACGTTCTGGATCTCAATCGGCTCATCTGCCAGCAGTGCAGCAAAGAGGATCGGCAGGGCGGCATTTTTTGCACCGGAGATGGTGACTTCCCCCTGGAGGCGTGTCGGCCCCTGAACACGGAATTTATCCATTGATTCTGTTCTCTGTTAAGAATTCACATACGCTGCGGGGAACATCCCTGCAGCTTAAAAGCCGTTGAGTTTGCGGTCCCGGGCCCATTCTTGCGGGGTAAATGCTTTGATCGACAGAGCATGAATGCGGTTGTCGGCAATGTATTCCATCAGCGGAGCGTAGACTGCCTGCTGTTTTTTTACCCGGCTCATGCCGTCAAACATCTCACCCACAGCAATAACCTGAAAGTGACTGCCATCGCCAGAGACGTGGACTTCCTGAAGGGAGAGTGCGTTCATCAGCACGGTCTGAATTTCATGATTTTCCATGGGTTCAAATTTTATCTGGTAGTGAAAATAGCCCAACATCTTAGAGGAAAGTGGCGCGGTCTTAAATAAGCAAAAAGCCCCATCGAAGATATTGATGGGGCTTTCAGGATAACCTCAGCAGTAACGCACTGAAAAACTATGGGATCATATCGGCGGGAAGGTTGTAAAGACTGACTAAAGTTTGCAGGTTGTCGCTCTTGCCAATCAGTTTCGCTTCCCGGCCCTGGTGGCGAATTAACGCCACAAAGTGCATCAGCAGCGCCAGGCCGGCGGTATCCACCCGGGTCAGCGCGCTCAGGTCGATAGTCGATACGCCATCGGTCGCTTGTGCACGGGCTTCCCAGAGCGGGACCAGCAGATCCTGGTCCAGCTCCCCGTGCAGCGCCAGTCGCTCGCCGTCGCGAGTCCAGCTCAGCTGCCCGGTCATTATTTTTTCTGTTCCAGAGTGATCGGCTGCGCGGAGATCGCTTTCAGTTGCGCGGTCAGGCCATCAACGCCTTTGGTGCGCAGCAGGTCGCTCCACTCGTTTTGTTTGGTGGTGATCATGCTCACCCCTTCGGCAATCATATCGTAAGCCTGCCAGTTACCTGTCTGGGTGTTTTTACGCCACTGGAAATCCAGGCGCACCGGAGGGCGGCCATTGGGATCGATGATCGTCACGCGAATAGGGATGATAGTTGCATCGCCCAGCGGTTGTTCCGGAGCAATTTGATAGGTTTGACCATGGTACATAGCCAGCGCCTGGCCGTAGGCCTGCTTCAGGTATTCACGGAAGGCGACAAAGTAGGCTTCGCGCTGCGTCGGGGTCGCATCTTTGTAATACCGGCCCAGCACCAGCGCGCCGGCATACTTCACCTGGACATACGGCATCAGCTCCTGGTCAACGATATCACGCAGATAGTTCGGGTTAGCCTGAATCTTCGACTGTTCATTTTTCAGACGATCGAAGGTCTTCTGCGCCGCTTCGTTCATCAGCTTATAGGGATTGGACTGATCCGCCGCCGTAGCAGCCGTCAAGGGAGCAATCACCAGCATGGCGATCATCATTAAACGTTTAAACATAGGGTGTCTCTCCTGAAATTAATGCGTCGTGGCGGCCGGTGGCGTCGCGCTAGTATGACTATCTGTCGCTGCCGAATCATCGCCAGAATTCTTATTGTCACTGCCCTTACTGCTATAAAGGAACTGACCAATCAGGTCTTCCAGAACCATGGCAGACTTGGTGTCCTGAATAGTGCTGCCATCTTTAAGGATAGACGTCCCCAGTTCCGGATCGTCGAAACCGATATTCAGCGCCAGATACTGTTCTCCCAGCAGACCTGAGGTACGAATAGCCAGCGAGCTGGAATCAGGAATATGGTTGTAGCTCTCATCAATATCGAGCGCGACCCGCGGCAGGTAGGTTTTCGGGTCAAGCGTAATATCCGCCACCCGGCCCACGACCACGCCGCCAATGCGGACCGGCGAACGCGCCTTCAGCCCACCAATATTGTCAAAGGTGGCATAGATACGATACGTCGGCTCGGTACGTAAAGAGGTTACGTTGGCGGCTTTGAGACAGACAAACAGCGCAGCCAGCAACGCAACCAGTAAGAACACACCTACCCAGATTTCACTTTTTTTCGTTTGCATGAACTCAATTCCCAAACATCAGCGCAGTCAGCACAAAATCCAGCCCCAGAACCGCCAGCGACGAATGCACCACGGTACGCGTCGTTGCCCGGCTAATCCCGGCGGAAGTGGGGATAGCGTCATAACCATTAAATAACGCAACCCATGTCACCGTAATGGCAAACACCAGACTCTTAATCAGGCAGTTAACCAGGTCCATTCGCCAGTCAACGGCATTTTGCATCGCGGTCCAGAAGAAGCCACTGTCGATACCCTTCCAGCTTACGCCCACCAGCGAACCGCCCCAGATACCCACGGCGACAAAAATAATGGTCAACAGCGGTAGCGAGATAACCCCGGCCCAGAAGCGAGGTGAAATCACGCGACGCAGCGGATCGACCGCCATCATTTCCATGCTGGAGAGCTGTTCGGTCGCGCGCATCAGGCCAATTTCCGCGGTCAGCGCTGAACCCGCACGCCCGGCAAACAGCAGCGCAGCGACCACCGGACCCAGTTCGCGCAGCAGGGATAGCGCCACCAGCATGCCTAAACTGGTTTCCGCACTATAGGTGGTGAGCACCAGATAGCCCTGCAGCCCCAGAACCATGCCGATAAACAGCCCCGACACGATGATAATCAGCATCGATAGCACGCCAACGTTGTAGAGCTGGCGAACCAGCAGCGGCGCATGCTTACGAAATTCCGGCTTGCCCACCACCGCATTGAAAAGCATTAATCCGGCACGCCCGAAAGCCGCGGTCGTTTTAATTCCCCGGTGTCCGAGTGATGCCAGCACGTTTAGCAGCATCAATTGCTCGCTCCCTTGCCTAATAAATCATGCTGATAGTCACCGGCCGGATAGCGGAACGGTACCGGACCATCGGCAATACCATCAATGAACTGGCGAACCCGAGGGTCGCCGTTTTCACGCAGCGACTGCGCGCTGCCGTGAGCCACGATTTTTTTGTCCGCCACGATATACGCGTAATCAGCAATGCTCAGCACTTCTGGCACGTCGTGTGACACCACGATACAGGTCACGCCCAGCGTGCTGTTGAGTTCTGAAATCAGCTTGACCAGCACCCCCATGGTAATGGGATCCTGTCCGACAAACGGTTCGTCGAACATAATCAGGTCCGGCTCCAGCGCGATGGCTCTGGCCAGGGCGGCGCGACGCGCCATCCCGCCTGAGAGTTCAGAGGGCATCAATTTCGCCGCTCCGCGCAGCCCGACCGCTTCAAGCTTCATCATGACGGTCGTATGCAGTAGCGCCTCCGGCAAACGCGTATGTTCACGTAGCGGATAAGCTACGTTATTGAACACGTTCATATCGGTGAACAGGGCTCCGGACTGGAACAGCATGCTCATCCGCTTACGCACGGTATACAGGCGCGAGCGTGACATCTGCGGCACGTTTTCACCATCGAACAGAATCTCACCTTTATCCGGCGGGATCTGCCCGCCGATCAGGCGCAGCAGCGTCGTTTTACCGATCCCCGATGGTCCCATAATCGCCGTGATCTTACCGCGCGGCACTGACAGCGAGATATCGTCAAAGATGACGCGATCGCCGCGAGAGAAGCGGATACCGCGTACTTCGACCAAATTCGCCAGAGTTTGGCTCATAAAATCATCCTTACTAAACATCCCTCGGGCTAAGCATGGCGCGTACCTTCGCCACAAACCCAACATTTTTACAGAATCTTACCTGCCTGGGTTAGCGAAAGCTGGCATTTGTTTTACTTTTGACAAACATAAAGTCAAAATTAAGAATTCGTTACGCTGCAGATGGACCGGTACAGCGAATCGACGATTATACCTGAAGAAAGGACTTTAGATGCTCTTAGCGACGGCTCTGTTAATAATTGGTTTACTGCTGGTAGTCTACAGCGCCGATCGTCTGGTCTACGCCGCTTCAATACTTTGCCGCATGATAGGGATCCCGCCGCTCATTATCGGGATGACGGTGGTCAGTATCGGCACCAGCCTGCCGGAGATCATCGTTTCCGCCGCCGCGTCTCTGCACGGACAGACCGATCTGGCGATCGGCACGGCGCTCGGATCCAATATTACCAATATATTATTAATACTCGGCCTCGCTGCCTTGTTGCGTCCATTTACCGTGCATTCTGATATCCTGCGCCGCGAGTTACCGCTAATGTTGCTGGTCAGTTTGCTGGCAAGCTTTGTGCTGTACGATGGGCAGCTGTCCCGTATGGACGGTCTTTTCTTACTGGCGCTCGCCCTGCTGTGGCTGCTGTTTACGATTAAAATCGCCCGGCTGGCGGAACGTCAGGGCAGCGATAGCCTTACCCGGGAACAGATGGCAGAGCTTCCACGAGAAGGTTCGCTTCCCGTGGCCCTGCTCTGGCTGGGCGTAGCCATGATTGTGATGCCTATGGCAACCCGAATGGTCGTGGATAATGCTACCGTGCTGGCAAACTACTTCGCTATCAGCGAGCTCACCGTCGGCTTAACGGTGGTGGCGATCGGCACCAGCCTGCCGGAACTGGCAACGACGATTGCCGGGGCACGAAAAGGGGAAGACGATATCGCTATCGGGAATATTATAGGCGCCAATATCCTGAATATCGCCCTGGTTCTCGGATTACCCGCACTGATCGCCCCGGGAGCATTCGCACCGGAGGCCTTTACGCGCGACTACACCGTGATGCTGTTCGTCAGCGTGATATTCGCCCTGCTATGCTGGCGTCGCAAATGGCAACCCGGTCGCCTGGTCGGTGCGCTGCTGGTCGGCGGTTTTGTGGTTTGGTTGGCGATGCTGTACTGGGCAGCACCGCTCTTCGTTGAATGAATCGGGATAACACTATGTCGCAAATAGATTTGCCAACGGATTTTGACTTTCAACGGGTAGGACGCGAGGTCCTGGAAATTGAACGTGAAGGTCTGGCTCAACTCGATCAGTACATTAATGAAGATTTCACCCATGCCTGCGAGAAGATCTTCCGCTGCGCGGGTAAAGTCGTGGTGATGGGGATGGGCAAATCCGGCCATATCGGGCGTAAAATGGCGGCGACGTTTGCCAGCACCGGTACACCGTCATTTTTCGTTCACCCTGGCGAAGCGGCCCACGGCGATTTAGGCATGGTGACGCCGAAAGATGTGGTTATCGCGCTCTCGAACTCCGGCGAGTCGAACGAGATCCTGGCGCTGATTCCGGTGCTCAAACGCCAGCAGGTTCCCCTTATCTGCATCACCAGCCGCCCGGAAAGCAGCATGGCGCGCGCGGCGGATATCCACCTTTGCGTGAAGGTACTGAAAGAAGCCTGCCCGTTAGGGCTGGCGCCCACTTCCAGCACCACCGCCGCGCTGGTGATGGGCGATGCGCTGGCGGTTGCTTTGCTGGAAGCGCGCGGCTTTACCGCTGAAGATTTTGCGCTGTCGCACCCTGGCGGCGCACTGGGCCGTAAGCTGTTGCTGCGGGTCAATGATATTATGCATACCGGTGATGAAATCCCGCACGTCAATGTGCAGGCCACCTTGCGTGATGCGCTGCTGGAAATCACGCGTAAAAATTTAGGCATGACGGCTATCTGTGATGATGACATGAACATCATCGGTATTTTCACCGATGGCGACCTGCGCCGGGTATTTGATACCGGTGTCGATATGCGTAATGCCCGTATCGCTGACGTCATGACGCCGGGCGGCATTCGCATTCGCCCCGGTATTCTTGCCGTCGATGCGCTGAACCTGATGCAATCTCGCCATATCACCTGTGTGTTAGTTGCCGATGGCGACCGCCTGTTGGGTGTGGTACATATGCACGATCTCCTGCGCGCAGGCGTAGTGTAAGTAAGGATAAAATAATGAATAATGCTGATGCTCTGCAGGAAACCTGCTACGGGCCAGTAAGCCCTGAGTTTATCGATCGGGCGGCGAAGATCCGTTTATTGATTCTCGACGTAGACGGCGTGCTGTCCGACGGTCTTATCTACATGGGCAACAGCGGTGAAGAGCTGAAGGCGTTTAATGTTCGCGACGGTTACGGGATTCGCTGCGCGCTGACCTCAGGCATTGAAGTCGCGATTATTACCGGACGAAAAGCTAAACTGGTAGAAGATCGTTGTCAGACGCTGGGCATTACGCACCTGTATCAGGGGCAGTCCGATAAACTGCTGGCATTTCGCGAATTATTGAGCAAGCTGGCCGTTCGCCCGGACGAAGTGGCCTACATCGGCGATGATCTTATCGACTGGCCGGTGATGGCCGAGGTCGGCTTAAGCGTGGCAGTGGCGGATGCGCACCCGCTACTGATACCGCGAGCGGATTATGTTACCCGCATCGACGGTGGACGCGGGGCGGTACGCGAAGTCTGCGATTTGTTACTATTGGCGCAGGGCAAGCTGGATGAGGCCAAAGGGCAATCAATATGAGTAAAACCAGACGTTGGGTTATCATTTTACTATCGCTGGTCGCGCTTATTCTGATCGGCCTGAATCTGGCGGGTACGGACGATACCATTCAGCAAGAGATCGGTCCTGATGACCCGACCTATACCAGTGAACATACCGACACCGTTGTTTACAGCCCGGAAGGGGCGCTTAACTACCGCTTAATCGCTGAGCATGTGGAGTATTTTTCCGCCCAGGAAGTATCGTGGTTCACCAAACCGGTGATGACCACGTTTGATACCAACAAGGTACCCACCTGGTCTATCAAAGCGGATAAAGCCAAACTGACTAAAGATCGCATGCTGTATCTTTACGGAAACGTCGAGGTGGACGCGCTGAGCGCGGACTCTCAATTGCGCAAAATTACGACGGATAACGCCCAGATAAACCTGGTGACGCAAGATGTTACCTCTGATGACATGGTGACGTTGTACGGGACGACATTTAATTCCAGCGGCCTGAAAATGCGCGGAAATTTACGCAGCAAAACTGCCGAGCTGATTGAAAAGGTTAGAACCTCTTATGAAATTCAGAACAAACAAACTCAGCCTTAAGGTTGCGCTCGCCAGCGCCTTACTGGCCGCCAGCCTGCCGGCACTGGCAAAAACCGGCGATACCGATCAACCGATTCACATCGAATCCGATCAGCAGTCACTGGATATGCAGGGTAATGTCGTTACCTTCACCGGTAATGTCGTCGTCACCCAGGGGACCATTAAAATCAACGCCGATAAGGTGGTGGTGACCCGTCCTGGCGGTGAAAAAGGTAAAGAAGTGATCGACGGTTACGGTAATCCGGCAACCTTCTACCAGATGCAGGACAACGGCAAGCCGGTGAAAGGCCGCGCGCAGAAAATGCACTATGAATTGCAGAATGATTTTGTGGTGCTGACCGGCAACGCGCACCTGGATCAGCTCGACAGCAACATCCAGGGCGACAAAATCACCTATCTGGTGAAAGAGCAGAAAATGCAGGCGTTCAGCAATAAAGGCGGACGCGTGACGACGGTTCTGGTTCCTTCGCAGCTGCAAGACAAAAGCACCAACCAGCAAAAGAAGGGTAACTAATTCGTTATGGCAACATTAACCGCAAAGAATCTCGCCAAGGCGTATAAAGGCCGCCGCGTGGTGGAAGATGTCAGTCTGACCGTCAACTCTGGCGAGATCGTTGGCCTCCTCGGGCCGAACGGCGCCGGTAAAACCACGACCTTCTACATGGTAGTCGGCATTGTACCGCGCGACGCTGGCAACATTATCATCGACGATGAAGATATCAGCCTGCTGCCGCTGCATGCCCGCGCGCGTCGGGGTATCGGCTATCTGCCGCAGGAAGCCTCCATTTTCCGCCGCCTGAGCGTGTACGATAATTTAATGGCGGTGTTGCAGATTCGTGACGATCTCAGCAGCGAGCAGCGTGAAGACCGCGCGAAAGAGCTGATGGAAGAATTTCACATCGAGCATCTGCGCGACAGCCTCGGTCAGGCGCTGTCCGGCGGTGAACGCCGCCGCGTTGAAATCGCCCGCGCGCTGGCCGCTAATCCGAAATTCATTCTGCTGGATGAGCCTTTTGCCGGGGTTGACCCCATTTCCGTTATTGATATCAAACGCATCATCGAGCATCTGCGCGACAGTGGTCTTGGCGTGCTGATCACCGACCATAACGTCAGGGAGACGCTGGCCGTCTGCGAACGCGCCTATATCGTCAGCCAGGGTCATCTGATCGCCCACGGCACCCCGCAGCAAATCCTTGAAGACGAGCAGGTTAAGCGCGTGTATCTTGGGGAAGACTTCAGACTCTGATAGGGTAGAGGTTACAGACGTTTTAGCCGGAGATATTAGCCCTGAATATGAAGCAAGGTTTGCAATTAAGGCTAAGCCAACAGCTTGCCATGACGCCACAACTGCAACAGGCTATTCGCTTGCTGCAGCTGTCCACGTTAGAACTCCAGCAAGAACTCCAGCAGGCGCTGGAGAGTAATCCGCTGCTTGAGCAAACCGATCTTCACGAAGAGGTAGAAACCAAAGAGGTCGAGGACCGCGAATCGCTGGACACCGTCGACGCTCTTGAACAAAAAGATATGCCGGAAGAGCTGCCGCTCGACGCCAGCTGGGATGAAATCTACACCGCTGGCACCCCGTCCGGAAACGGCGTTGACTACCAGGACGACGAACTGCCTGTCTATCAAGGCGAAACGACCCAAAGCCTGCAGGATTACCTGATGTGGCAGGTTGAACTGACGCCGTTTACCGACACCGACCGCGCCATCGCCACGTCGATTGTCGATGCCGTTGATGACACCGGCTATCTCACCATTCGGCTGGAAGATATTGTCGAGAGTATCGACGATGACGAAATTGGTCTCGAAGAAGTTGAAGCGGTGCTAAAGCGTATTCAGCGCTTTGACCCGGTCGGCGTCGCGGCAAAAGATCTGCGCGACTGTCTGCTGGTTCAGCTTTCCCAATATGCCAAAGAGACGCCGTGGCTGGATGAAGCCCGACTGATCATCAGCGATCATCTCGATCTGCTCGCCAACCATGATTTCCGCTCCCTGATGCGCGTCACCCGACTGAAAGAAGAGGTGCTGAAAGAAGCCGTTAATCTCATCCAGTCCCTCGATCCGCGCCCCGGTCAGTCGATCCAGACCAGCGAACCGGAATACGTCATTCCCGACGTACTGGTACGTAAGGTCAGCGGTCGCTGGGTAGTGGAGCTTAACTCCGACAGCATCCCACGCCTGAAGATTAATCAGCATTACGCGGCCATGGGTAACAGCGCGCGCAATGATGCAGACAGCCAGTTTATCCGCAGCAACCTGCAGGAAGCTCGCTGGCTGATCAAGAGTCTGGAAAGCCGCAATGATACGCTGCTGCGCGTCAGCCGCTGCATCGTCGAACAGCAGCAGGCCTTCTTCGATCAGGGTGAAGAGTTCATGAAACCGATGGTGCTGGCGGATATTGCTCAGGCCGTCGAAATGCATGAATCCACCATTTCACGCGTTACCACCCAAAAATATCTGCACAGTCCGCGCGGTATTTTTGAGCTGAAATATTTCTTTTCCAGCCACGTGAATACGGAAGGCGGCGGCGAGGCATCGTCGACGGCCATTCGTGCGCTGGTGAAGAAGTTAATCGCCGCGGAGAATCCCGCGAAGCCGTTGAGTGACAGTAAGCTGACCACCATCCTGTCCGAACAGGGTATCATGGTGGCACGTCGTACCGTCGCTAAGTACCGAGAGTCTTTATCCATTCCGCCATCTAACCAGCGTAAACAACTGGTTTGATACAACCGATAAGGAAGACACTATGCAGCTCAACATTACAGGACACAACGTCGAGATCACCCCTGCACTGCGTGAATTCGTTAATGCGAAGTTCAGCAAGCTGGAGCAGTTTTTCGACAGGATCAATCAGGTCTATATTGTGTTAAAAGTAGAGAAGGTGACGCAAATTGCGGATGCCAATCTGCATGTCAACGGTGGCGAAATCCATGCCAGTGCGGAAGGGCAGGATATGTATGCCGCTATCGATGGACTCATCGATAAGCTGGCAAGACAGTTAACAAAACATAAAGATAAACTAAAACAACACTAATTGTCCGGGCGCCGCCCTTGCCTGCTGCCGGCTTTCATCGGCGGCAGGCGAGGGGCGCGCTCAGGTGAAATTATGATGAACAACGATTCGGCTCTACAACTGAGCAACGTCCTTAACCAGGAATGTACCCGTAGCCAGGTTCACTGCCAGAGCAAAAAGCGCGCGCTGGAAATCATCAGTGAACTGGCAGCAAAACAGTTAGGTTTGCCACCGCAGGTGGTGTTTGAGGCGATCCTTACCCGCGAGAAAATGGGCAGTACCGGGATTGGCAACGGGATTGCCATTCCGCACGGCAAACTCGAAGAGGATACGCTGCGCGCCGTCGGCGTGTTTGTCCAGCTGGAGACTCCGATCGCCTTTGATGCCATCGACAACCAGCCGGTCGATCTGCTGTTTGCGCTTCTGGTCCCGGCTGACCAGACCAAAACCCATCTGCATACGCTGTCGCTGGTCGCAAAACGACTGGCGGATAAAACGATTTGCCGCCGCCTGCGCGCGGCGCAAAGCGATGAAGAGCTGTATGAGATCATCACCGAAGCAGGAAGCAACGATGACGTATAACGGCCGTCGCCCCCTACCCTTTATCGTACTGAGGAGAAACGGTACATGGTACTGATGATCGTCAGTGGCCGCTCAGGCTCGGGGAAATCCGTCGCTCTGCGGGCGCTGGAAGATATGGGCTTCTACTGCGTAGATAACCTGCCGGTAGTGCTGTTGCCTGAGCTGGCGAGATCGCTGGCCGACAGAAACATCTCTGCCGCCGTCAGCATTGACGTGCGTAACATGCCGGAATCGCCAGAGATCTTTGAACAGGCGATGAAAAATCTGCCTGAGGCATTTTCCCCTCAGCTGCTGTTCCTTGATGCTGACCGCAATACGCTGATCCGCCGCTACAGCGACACCCGTCGTCTGCATCCGCTATCAAGCAAAAATCTGTCGCTGGAAAGCGCGATTGACGAAGAGAGCGCCCTGCTGGAGCCGCTGCGTTCCCGCGCCGACCTGATCGTCGATACTTCAGAGATGTCGGTACATGAGCTGGCGGAAATGCTCCGTACCCGTCTGCTCGGCAAGCGCGAACGTGAGCTGACCATGGTCTTTGAATCCTTTGGCTTTAAGCACGGTATCCCGATTGATGCCGATTACGTCTTTGACGTACGCTTCCTGCCAAACCCGCACTGGGATCCGAAACTGCGTCCAATGACCGGTCTGGATAAACCGGTGGCCGCCTTCCTTGACCGGCACACGGAAGTTCACAATTTTATTTACCAGACCCGCAGCTATCTTGAGCTATGGTTACCGATGCTGGAAACCAATAATCGCAGCTATCTGACGGTGGCGATTGGTTGTACCGGCGGTAAACACCGTTCGGTCTACATTGCCGAACAGCTGGCTGATTACTTCCGCTCACGCGGTAAGAACGTGCAGTCTCGCCATCGGACGCTGGAAAAACGCAAATCATGACCGTAAAGCAGATCGTTGAAATCACCAATAAGCTGGGGATGCATGCCCGCCCGGCGATGAAGTTGTTTGAGCTGATGCAGAATTATGATGCGGAAGTCCTGCTGCGCAACGACGAGGGGACGGAAGCGGAAGCCAATAGCGTCATTGCCCTGCTGATGCTCGACTCTGCCAAAGGTCGGCAAATCGAGATTGAAGCCAACGGTCCGCAGGAAGTCGAGGCGCTGGCAGCGGTGATCGCGCTGTTCAACGCCGGTTTTGACGAAGACTAAGCATTCCCGCCTCTTCCCCGGCTGTACAACGCTGACCGGGGCTATTGTTTCTGCCGTGACCTCACTTCAGCTTGTTCGCCTGCATAAATCCTTCTCCGCCTAACTGACGCATCTGACGCAGGATCCACGCCTGCCGACTGCGGACATAGCCGGACGGCGCATCGGCGCGAAAGCGAATCGGGTTGGGCAATACTGCGGCCAGGAGCGCCGCTTCAGAAGCGGTTAACTTGCTCGCAGGCTTGTGAAAGTAGCGTCGGGATGCCGCTTCGACACCGAACGTCCCTTCCCCAAATTCCGCGATATTCAGGTAGACGGTCAGAATCCGTTTTTTACTCCATACCGTCTCAATCCCTACCGTTAACCCTGCCTCCAGCCCTTTGCGCAACCAGCTGCGGCCATCCCACAAGAACAGGTTCTTCGCCGTTTGCTGCGAGAGCGTGGAGGCGCCGCGCACGCGGTTTTCCTGACGTTCATTGTGCGCCAGCGCTTTCTCTATCGCTGATACATCAAAACCCCAGTGTTCGGGGAATTTTTGATCCTCCGCAGCGATTGCCGCCAGCCCCATCCACGGCGAGATCTCGTCCATCCCGACCCAGTCGGAATGGGCGACATAATGAAAATCACCGCTCAGCCATGCGCCGATTTGTCGCTCGAGCATAACGGCTGAAAACGGCACCGGCAGTATGCTAAACAGCGCGATGCCGCCTCCCCAAAAGGCTGTCGCAATCAGCAGAATGCGCAATAAAAAGCGTTTAATCATTCGCAACGGGGCCGAACGCACGCTCATTCAGTCAGAACCAGCACGCGAGCCACCAGCTTCTCAATCCCGCTTGCCGCTTCCGCAATGTTCTGCGCCAGCATCCAGGCCGGGGTCGTCACCACCTTATGCTCTTCATCGACGACGATATCATCGACCGGGCAAGGAACGTGTTCTGCCCCCATCTCTTCCACCACCTCAGCGGTATCAAGATCGGTGCCGATGGTTATCCGCAGCGGGATCGGGAAAATTTTTGGCAGCAGCGCCGGGGCGATACACATAAAGCCCAGGGGCTTGCCCGCTTCATGCATCGCCAGCGTCAACGCCTTCAGGTCGCTATCGATCAGGCATTCGGCCCCTTGCGAGGCAAAATTGCTGAGGTTCTTCGCCGCGCCAAATCCGCCAGGGACAATCAGCGCATCCAGATCTTCCGCCCGGGCCGCCGCCAGAGGCTGAATATCGCCACGGGCAATACGCGCGGCCTCAACCAGAACGTTGCGGCTTTCGGCCATCGGCTCACCGGTCAGGTGGTTGATCACGTCCGTTTGCGCTTTATCCGGGGCGAAACAGAGGGCCTGTGCACCGCTACGGGCGATCGCCAACAGGGTAATGACCGCTTCATGGATCTCCGTTCCGTCATAGACGCCACAGCCGCTCAATACCACGCCAATCTTTTTCATACTGCCAGCTCCTTAGTGCAACTTGCTGAAACCAGTCAAAAATTTTGATTTACACGCATTGCTTCACATATTTTACTGATTCACGTAACAAATTATTTAAGGTTTGCTATCTTAATGAGCGAGCAAACCAAATCCTCAGGTTGCGCTACGTAAAAATATCTCTAAAAATTCTGGCGCAACGACCAGTTCCCTGGTGTTGGCGCAGTATTC
This sequence comes from Klebsiella sp. YJ, assembly GCF_002108615.1. Taxonomy (NCBI): domain Bacteria; kingdom Pseudomonadati; phylum Pseudomonadota; class Gammaproteobacteria; order Enterobacterales; family Enterobacteriaceae; genus Klebsiella; species Klebsiella sp. YJ. Next base: position 54,198 of record NZ_MTEG01000006.1, on the reverse strand, counting down.
GCGCACCCCGGTTTATCCGGGGTCATTTTTTATGTGCCGCTGCAACCCATGCCTTCAGCACGGCCACATCGTTCTGCCACTCGGATTTCATCTCTTCCACCCATTCACCAACGTTATCCGACCACGCCGGCAGGTCCGGAGTCTGAATCTGCTGTCCAAGCTGTTGAATATGCCGCAGGCCAATAGACCCCGCCGCGCCTTTAATTTTATGCCCTTCATCGACGATCCCTTTCTGGTCGCGAGCGGTCAGATTAGACTCCAGTACCGCCATATAGCCCGGCATCATCTTCTCAAAAACCGCAAGGCCATCGTTGATAAGCTTTGGCCCCACCAGCTCGATATACTGCTCAAGCATTGGGATATCCAGCACGGATGCCGATTTACTCACATCCACGGTCGGCATTTCGCACTCATCCTCTTCCGGCGAATCCCAGAATTTTTTAATCATAGCCGTAAGCGCCGGCACCGATAGCGGTTTACTCAGGACGTCGTCCATTCCGGCATCGAGATACTCTTTTTTATTTTTCAGGACGTTGGCGGTCAGGGCAACCAGAGGCGGTAGCTCGTCGGCGGCAAAGTGCTGCTTAAGATGACGAGAAATATCCAGGCCCGTCATATCCGGCAGCTGGATATCCAGCAGCACCAGGTCGTACTCGCCCGGTTCAAACATCTCCAGCGCGGCCTTACCGGTCATCGCCACATCGACGCTGTTGCCCAGCTTCTCCAGCACCGAGCGCGCCACAATCACGTTGAGCTCGATATCCTCGACCAACAGCACGTTCAGCGCCGGCAGGGGCATCTCATCTTCAGTCAGCATATCTTCCACTTCTTCCGCCACCGCCGGCGCATGCACGGTCAGCGTAAACGTGGCCCCCTGGCCCGGCTGGCTGGAGACGTTAATGTCGCCGCCCATATTGCGAGCCAGACGACGCGATACGGCAAGACCGATCCCGGTGCCTGTCGCAGGCTTGCCACCGTGGCTGTCTTTCACCTGATAATACATCGCGAAGATCTTATCCTGCTCGGCTTCGGGAATGCCGATGCCGGAATCTTCCACTTCAAAATGCAGGATATCGCCTTCATCATAACGAACGCGAACGGTGACATTTCCACCTTGCGGGGTGAATTTCACGGCGTTACTGATGAGGTTCCACAGAATCTGCCGCAGACGCGTCCCGTCGGTCACCACTTTATGCGGCAGCGGCAGCGTCGGATCCAGGACAAAGCGCAGCCCTTTCTGTTGCGCCTGCAGGCCGGAGAGGTTTTCCAGATCGGCCAGGAAACCGGTGAAATCGACCTGCTGATTATCCAACTGGACTTTGCGCCGTTCCATTTTATCCATGTCGATAATATCGTTGAAAATATTCCCCAACGTGACGGCAGAAACATGGATAGTTTTGAGGTATTTTTCCTGCTCACCGGTCAGCTCGGTATCCAGCAGGATACGACTCAGCCCGACGATGCCGTTAAGCGGCGTGCGCAGTTCGTGGCTGATCGTTGAGATAAAGGTGGTCTTATCGCGGCTGGCGCGCTCCAGCGCATCCTGGTAGCGCTTACGTTCGGTAATATCGCGGCCAAAGCCCATCAGTCCACGGCGCTTGCCGACGCGGTCATAGTAAGGAACCTTGCGGATTTCAAAGCAGGCTTTACGCCCGTCCGGATAATCCAGCCACTGCTCGTAGGTCAGCGACACATTATGGCGGAAGACTTTTTCGTCAGTCTCCAGCACTTTAACCGCCGCCTCTTCGTTATAGACATCCTGAGGTTTCAGGTGGATAAGCTGCTTTTCACTTTTCCCGGTCAGTAGTTCCATCGCCCGGTTACAGCCAGAAAACTCTTTGTCTTCATTGCGATAGAATACCAGGTCCGGTGAGGCATCAAGGAAAGAACGGAGGAAGGAGGATTGCTGTTCCAGCTGAATTTGCGTCTCTTCACGCTCTTTCATCTCAATCTTCAGCTGTTCCAGCGTCGTCTCGCGTTCGGCTTCCGCCTTTTCACGCTCGCCAATCTCTTGATTGAGCTGCGCGATATTATCTTTGAGCTGCACGTTAAGCTGCAGGTCGCGCTCGCGCATCTCCTCCAGTTTTTCCACCAGCCGGGAGAGACGCTGCCGCGACTCTTCCAGTTGCTCCACCACCACCGACAAAAAGTAGACTGCCCAGGGGGTTATCAGCAGACCAAAGAAGATAGAGCGGATAACGTCGATGCTCTCAACCTGGCCATGCAGAACCATCGTGACGGCCATCTGTACCACAATCGCCAGCACCACCAGGGCAAGGGCCAACAGCATGGAAAAACGCACCAGACCCAGCTTCATCATCAGGTCGACATAGTACTGCGCCAGCATACGGATTTGCTTCATAAGGGATTCCTTCGCGACAACTCCGCACAATAATACCCAATTCTGAGCAATACGCTGTAAGTTGTGCAAAAAATGCGGGCGCCCTTACTCTAAAGCTGCGCGCGGCACCCAGGCTTGTCCCAGCGCCGAGCCCTGCACGCCATGTTGGTTGAGATAACGGTCAAGTTCAACCATCCCGGTCCAGCGATTCTCACACCACAGGGGGGCCAGCAGCGTCGGCCGCCGGGCGCTGGCGGAAATGCGGTGATAGATCACCTCAGGTGGCGTGTGGCGAATCATCTCCCCGGCAATGATCGTATACTCATCCAGCGCAATCGCCTGCAACCGCCCCGCCTGCCAGGCTTTGGCCATCGTACTGCCGGTGACGATATGCAGCGGATGCAGTTTGATACCATCCACGCCGGTATCCACAACCTGTTCCAGCGTTTGCAGGCAATGGCTCTGCGCCTCGCCCGGGAGCCCGACTATCAAATGCGCGCAGACCTTCAGCCCGCGCTCACGCGCCAGTCGGGTCGTACGCTGATAACAGGCAAAATCATGCCCACGATTAATCCGCTGCAGCGTTTTGTCATGCGCCGTCTGTAAGCCTAGCTCCAGCCACACTTCGTAACCCTGTTCCCGATAGCCGCTGAGCAGATCCAGTACCGCCTCCGGGACGCAGTCAGGACGAGTGCCCACGCACAGTCCAACGATATTGGCCTGACTCACCGCCTGCTGATACATCGAGCGCAGTACCTGAACTTCGGCAAAGGTGCTGGTGTAAGCCTGAAAATAAGCGAGATAGCGCTTTGCGCGATTAACCCGCTGCGCCTGATGTGCCAGCTGTTCAGCAATAGAGTGGTGCTGCTGTTCTTCGTCAGCAAAAGAGGCAACGTTGCAGAACGTGCAGCCTCCGCGGCCGATAGTGCCATCGCGATTCGGGCAGCTAAACCCGCCATGCAGCGTCAGTTTATGAACCTTTTCGCCATAGCGCCGCGAAAGATCCCCACCAAACATATTGACTAATTTCTGTAACTGCATAATCTGATAGACCGGCCTGAAGAAAGGGGCCAAGCCTGCCATTTTTAGCCACCGACGGCGATGACCTGGATCAATCGTCAGCGCGGCCGCTCAGCTCATTGCATAAACACTCAAGATAACTGCAATTTCATTCACTCACTCTGTGATGACTTTTCCTTATACTTAACCTCAGGTTTGCCATTATCTTCATCAGGGCAAAAAACAGTGTTATTTACCGCCTTCAAGGTAACAGGCAGATAAATACTCTGCGATAAATAGGCAGTTCAGCACAGATCGATAATGTTACGCTATCGATATAGTGAGACAGATCACACTAGATTATGCTTTCCGCTACGTTTCAGCGCCGCTTAAAACACAACTATTATCTTAATTATCATAACGTTAAACCCTGTATAGCACATTTTTGTATAAATAAGATTGCCATTTGACGTAAGTGCGGATTCCCGATAAGTTGGGAATCCGCTGGAAGCTTTCTGGATGAGCACTCTGCTCATCATATTTATGCAGTAATTGAGATTCCCTCTTACAGCAAGTCCTCAAACTTGCGTACCGATGCGAAAAGGATTTAAAGAGGGCGAATGCGAGGTGCAAACCCCGTCGCCATGCTCTTTCTGTGCCCGTGCGCAATCGGTATCGGAGGGTGTCCCGTAGAGCCTGGGGAGGTTCACTGATATGTTGTACGATAAATCCCTTGAGAGGGATAACTGTGGTTTCGGCCTGATCGCCCACATAGAAGGCGAACCTAGCCACAAGGTAGTGCGTACCGCTATACACGCACTGGCCCGAATGCAGCACCGCGGCGCGATCCTTGCCGATGGTAAAACCGGCGACGGTTGTGGCTTGCTGCTGCAAAAACCTGACCGTTTCTTCCGTATCGTTGCGGAAGAGCGCGGCTGGCGTTTAGCCAAAAATTACGCCGTCGGGATGTTGTTCCTTAATAAAGATCCTGAACTGGCGGCTACGGCACGCCGCATCGTTGAAGAAGAACTACAACGTGAAACCCTGTCCATCGTCGGCTGGCGCGAAGTGCCGACCAACGAAGGGGTTCTCGGTGAAATCGCCCTCTCCTCGCTGCCCCGTATTGAACAAATTTTTGTTAACGCCCCGGCAGGCTGGCGCCCGCGCGATATGGAACGTCGTTTGTTCATCGCCCGTCGCCGCATTGAAAAGCGTCTGCAGGAAGATAAAGATTTCTACGTTTGCAGCCTGTCGAATCTGGTGAACATTTACAAAGGTCTGTGTATGCCGGCTGACCTGCCGCGCTTCTACCTGGACCTCGCGGACCTGCGTCTGGAGTCGGCAATCTGCCTGTTCCACCAGCGCTTCTCCACCAACACCGTACCGCGCTGGCCGCTGGCACAGCCGTTCCGCTACCTGGCGCACAACGGCGAAATCAACACTATCACCGGCAACCGCCAGTGGGCGCGCGCGCGTACCTACAAGTTCCAGACGCCATTAATTCCGGACCTGCACGATGCGGCACCGTTCGTGAACGAAACCGGCTCCGACTCCAGCTCCATGGATAACATGCTTGAGCTGCTGCTGGCCGGCGGGATGGATATCGTGCGCGCCATGCGTCTGCTCGTACCGCCAGCCTGGCAGAACAACCCGGATATGGATCCGGAGCTGCGCGCCTTCTTTGATTTTAACTCCATGCATATGGAGCCGTGGGATGGCCCGGCGGGCATCGTGATGTCCGACGGCCGCTATGCCGCCTGTAACCTCGATCGTAACGGCCTGCGCCCGGCGCGCTACGTCATCACCAAAGACAAGCTGATCACCTGCGCTTCAGAAGTCGGGATTTGGGATTACCAGCCTGACGAAGTCGTCGAAAAAGGCCGCGTTGGCCCGGGCGAACTGATGGTTATCGATACCCGCGGCGGACGTATTCTGCACTCTGCGGAAACCGATGATGACCTGAAAAGCCGCCACCCTTACAAAGAGTGGATGGAGAAAAACGTCCGTCGCCTGGTGCCGTTCGAAGATCTGCCTGACGAAGAGGTTGGCAGCCGTCAGCTGGATGATGACACCCTCGCCAGCTTCCAGAAACAGTTTAACTACAGCGCAGAAGAGCTGGACTCCGTCCTGCGCGTTCTGGGCGAAAACGGCCAGGAAGCGGTCGGTTCAATGGGCGATGATACCCCGTTTGCCGTGCTCTCCAGCCAGCCGCGTATCATTTACGACTACTTCCGTCAGCAGTTCGCGCAGGTTACCAACCCGCCGATCGACCCGCTGCGTGAAGCCCACGTGATGTCGCTGGCCACCAGCATCGGCCGTGAAATGAACGTCTTCTGCGAAGCGGAAGGCCAGGCGCACCGCCTGAGCTTCAAATCGCCGATCCTGCTGTACTCCGATTTCAAACAGCTCACCACCATGGAAGAGGAGCACTATCGCGCCGATACGCTGGATATCACCTTTAACGCCGCGGAAACCTCGCTGGCCGACACGGTGAAGGCGCTGTGTGATAAAGCCGAACAGATGGTGCGTAACGGTACCGTTCTGCTGGTGCTCTCCGATCGTAATATCGCCAAAGATCGTCTGCCGGTTCCGGCACCGATGGCGGTAGGCGCGATTCAAACCCGCCTGGTGGATAAGAGCCTGCGCTGCGATGCCAACATTATCGTTGAAACCGCCAGCGCCCGTGACCCGCACCACTTCGCGGTGCTGCTGGGCTTCGGCGCCACGGCTATCTATCCGTACCTGGCCTATGAAACGCTGGCGAAGCTGGTCGATAACAAGGCCATTGAGAAAGACTACCGTACAGTGATGCTGAACTACCGTAACGGCATCAACAAAGGCCTGTACAAGATCATGTCTAAGATGGGCATCTCGACCATCGCCTCCTACCGCTGCTCGAAGCTGTTCGAAGCGGTTGGCCTGCATCGTGAGGTTTCCGACCTGTGCTTCCTCGGCGTTGTCAGCCGCATCGGCGGCGCGGGCTTTGATGACTTCCAGCAGGATCTGCTGAATCTGTCTAAACGCGCCTGGCTGGTCCGTAAGCCGCTGGATCAGGGCGGTCTGCTGAAATATGTTCACGGTGGTGAATATCACGCCTACAACCCGGACGTAGTCCGCACGCTGCAGCAGGCGGTTCAGAGCGGTGAATACCACGACTATCAGCAATATGCGAACCTGGTAAATGAACGCCCGGCCGCAACGCTGCGCGATCTGCTGGCGCTGAATCCTGGCGATGACGCCATCAGCATCGACCACGTTGAATCGGCCAAAGAGCTGTTCAAACGCTTCGATACCGCCGCCATGTCTATCGGTGCGTTAAGCCCGGAAGCTCATGAATCGCTGGCGGAAGCGATGAACAGCATCGGCGGCTTCTCTAACTCCGGCGAAGGCGGCGAAGACCCGGCGCGCTATGGCACCAACAAAGTGTCGCGTATTAAACAGGTCGCTTCCGGTCGCTTCGGCGTCACTCCGGCTTACCTGGTCAACGCCGACGTTATCCAGATTAAAGTTGCTCAGGGCGCGAAGCCGGGCGAAGGCGGGCAGCTGCCGGGTGACAAAGTCACGCCGTACATTGCCAAACTGCGCTATTCGGTCCCGGGCGTGACCCTGATTTCACCGCCGCCGCACCACGATATTTACTCTATCGAGGATCTGGCGCAGCTGATTTTCGACCTGAAACAGGTCAACCCGAAAGCGATGATCTCCGTGAAGCTGGTTTCCGAACCGGGCGTCGGCACCATCGCCACCGGCGTGGCCAAAGCCTATGCCGATCTTATCACCATCGCCGGTTACGACGGTGGTACGGGGGCCAGCCCGCTCTCCTCCGTGAAATACGCCGGTTGTCCGTGGGAACTGGGTCTGGTGGAAACCCAACAGGCGCTGGTGGCTAACGGTCTGCGTCACAAGATCCGTCTGCAGGTGGATGGCGGCCTGAAAACCGGCCTCGACATCATCAAGGCGGCGATTCTTGGCGCAGAAAGCTTCGGCTTCGGCACGGGCCCGATGGTCGCGCTCGGCTGTAAATATCTGCGTATCTGCCACCTGAACAACTGCGCAACCGGCGTAGCCACTCAGGATGACAAACTGCGTAAGAACCACTATCACGGCCTGCCGTTCAAGGTGACCAACTACTTTGAATTCATCGCCCGCGAAACCCGCGAGCTGATGGCTGAGCTTGGCGTGAAGCGTCTGGTGGATCTGATTGGCCGTACCGACCTGCTGAAAGTGCTGGATGGCTTTACCGCGAAGCAGCAGAAGCTGGATCTGAGCAAACTGCTGGAAACCGCCGAGCCGCATCCGGGGAAAGCGCTGTACTGCACCGAAAGCAACCCGCCGTTTGATAACGGCGTGCTGAACGCGCAGCTGCTGCAGCAGGCAAAACCGTTCGTGGACAGCAAGCAGAGCAAAACCTTCTGGTTCGATATCCGTAATACCGATCGCTCCGTTGGCGCGTCGTTGTCCGGCTATATCGCCCAGACCCACGGCGATCAGGGGCTGGCGGCAGACCCGATTACCGCGCACTTCAGCGGTACCGCAGGCCAGAGCTTCGGCGTGTGGAACGCCGGCGGCGTAGAACTGCATCTGACCGGTGACGCGAACGACTACGTGGGTAAAGGGATGGCAGGCGGTCTGCTGTCAATCCGTCCTCCGGTGGGCTCCGCCTTCCGCAGTCACGAAGCGAGCATCATCGGTAACACCTGTCTGTACGGCGCGACCGGCGGTCGTCTGTACGCAGCAGGCCGCGCAGGCGAACGTTTTGCGGTGCGTAACTCCGGTGCCATTACCGTGGTAGAAGGCATCGGTGATAACGGCTGCGAATACATGACCGGCGGCATCGTCTGCGTACTGGGTAAAACCGGCGTCAACTTTGGCGCAGGGATGACCGGCGGCTTTGCTTACGTCCTGGATGAAGACGGCGATTTCCGTAAACGTGTGAACCCGGAACTGGTGGAAGTGTTGGGCGTTGACTCTCTCGCTATCCATGAAGAGCACCTGCGTGGTCTGATTACCGAACACGTGCAGCTTACCGGTTCGTCTCGTGGCGAAGAGATCCTGGCCAACTGGCCGGCTTTTGCCGCGAAATTCGCGCTGGTTAAACCAAAGTCCAGCGATGTTAAAGCACTGTTGGGTCACCGTAGTCGTAGCGCAGCAGAGCTGCGTGTGCAGGCGCAGTAAGGAATTCAGATGAGCCAGAACGTATACCAGTTTATCGACTTACAGCGCGTTGATCCGCCAAAGAAACCGCTGAAGATCCGTAAAATTGAATTTGTAGAAATTTACGAGCCGTTTTCAGAAGGCCAGGCCAAAGCCCAGGCAGACCGCTGCCTGTCCTGCGGCAACCCGTACTGCGAATGGAAATGTCCGGTCCATAACTACATCCCGAACTGGCTGAAGCTGGCCAATGAGGGGCGTATTTTTGAAGCGGCAGAACTGTCGCATCAGACCAACACCCTGCCGGAAGTCTGCGGGCGCGTCTGCCCGCAGGACCGTCTGTGCGAAGGCTCCTGTACGCTGAACGACGAGTTCGGCGCGGTGACTATCGGCAACATCGAACGCTATATCAACGATAAAGCGTTCGAGATGGGCTGGCGCCCGGACCTCTCCGGCGTGAAACCAACCGGTAAAACGGTGGCGATCGTCGGTGCTGGTCCGGCAGGACTGGCCTGCGCAGACGTCCTGACCCGCAACGGCGTCAAAGCCGTGGTATTCGATCGCCATCCGGAAATCGGAGGCCTGCTGACCTTCGGTATCCCGGCGTTTAAGCTGGAAAAAGAGGTGATGACCCGCCGCCGTGAAATTTTCACCGGCATGGGGATTGAGTTCAAACTCAATATCGAAGTGGGCCGTGACGTTCAGCTTGACGATCTGCTGAAAGATTACGACGCCGTGTTCCTCGGCGTGGGGACCTATCAGTCCATGCGTGGCGGGCTGGAAAACGAAGACGCGAATGGTGTCTTTGATGCGCTGCCGTTCCTGATTGCCAACACCAAGCAGACCATGGGCTTTGGCGAAACGGCAAGCGAGCCTTACGTCAATATGGAAGGCAAACGCGTGGTGGTTCTCGGCGGTGGCGACACCGCGATGGACTGCGTGCGTACTTCCGTACGTCAGGGCGCGACTCACGTTATTTGCGCCTACCGTCGCGACGAAGAAAACATGCCGGGCTCCAAACGCGAAGTGAAAAACGCGCGTGAAGAGGGCGTCGAGTTCCAGTTCAACGTTCAGCCTCTGGGCGTAGAAGTGAATGCTAACGGCAAAGTGTGCGGCGTGAAAATGGCGCGTACCGAGATGGGCCAACCGGATGCCAAGGGGCGTCGTCGTGCGGAGATCGTCGCAGGCTCCGAGCACGTGGTCCCGGCAGATGCGGTGGTGATGGCGTTTGGTTTCCGCCCGCACAGCATGGAGTGGCTGGCGAAGCACGACGTTGAGCTGGATTCTCAGGGCCGTATTATTGCGCCGGAAGGCCATGAAAACGCATTCCAGACCAGTAACCCGAAAATCTTTGCCGGCGGCGATATCGTGCGCGGTTCCGATCTGGTGGTGACGGCGATTGCCGAAGGTCGTAAAGCGGCTGACGGGATCCTGAACTACCTGGAAGTGTAATCAATAAACCCGGATAAACTGTCTGTCCGGGTCTCTGACAGAGCCCGCTGGCGCAAGCCCGCGGGCTTTTTTATCATGCCAGCAGAGCGGCGCGGACCTTAATGACCACTTTTTTAATCCCGGCGCTGTGCCCGACCTGGCAACCGGGTTTGTGTGGTTCATCGGGCATGAAAACCGCAAACATATCCGGATGCAAGGTCAGTACCTGTTCCCCGCGTATCCGACGACAAAGCTGATAATCCTCATCAGGATGCGCTTCTTCGCACTCACAGGCCGACCCCGCCACGCCATAAAAGATCCGTTCCTCCCCCGCCAGTAAAATCTGGATATCGATAAACTGGCTATGCAGTTCGGCTTTTTTCTCTTCCGGCACACCGCTATGAAACTGCATGACGTTCATCAATACATTGTCGCCCTGCAGCTCATAACGCCCGGGGGCGATAGTGTGCAGATCGTGGGCCTGCGCCAGGGCGATAGCCCGGACCAGAACCGCCGGAAGACCGGCATGCGAAGGCTGCCGTAGATGACCCAGAATCATACCTTTCCTCCCTGTGCCCATAATGCCGCCCCTAACAGGCCCGCATCATGCCGATAGTAAGCTTCCCGCAGCGGAACATGATAGACCGCAGGTTCTTGTGACAAGTACTTCTCAACCCGCGGCAGGTAGCCGCCTGCAAGACCGATACTGCCGCCGATCACAACGCAGGCGCAGTCCGTAACGGCCTTCAGGTCAGCAATCAGTCGGGCCAGCGTACGTGCCGATCGCTGAATCAATATCTCCGCCTGCGGGTGTCCCTCGCTCGCCAGAGCAAATATCGCTTTTGCATCCAGCCCGCTGAGCTCACCGCCGGCCGCCGCCGCGATGCCGCGCCCGGAAGCGATAGCCTCGACACAGCCTTTCCGGCCGCAGCCGCAGAGTGGTCCATCAGGATCCGCCAGCGTATGGCCACAATGACCGGCCAGACCTCCGCGACCGGTCAGCAGCCTGCCCTGGCTGACGATCCCCCCGCCAACGCCGGTTGAAACGGTCAAAAAGAGCATCTCGCTGACTTTCTCCGGCAGCGCATGATATTCCGCCCATGCTGCGGACTGAGCATCATTGAGGGAAATACCGGGCAACGCCGTGAGGTCGGATAAACACGCCTGCAGGGGAAAATGCGCCAGTCCTCCCAGATTTTCTGGATTGATGGCCGTCAGAATGCCGTCCCGAATGATGCCGGTGGAGGCGATAGCAAAACGATCCGCGCGCGTCGAGAGAGGGGCCACCAGCGCCGCCAGCGCGGCAGCTAATGCCGCCGGCGTCTGACTGGCTGGCGTGGGGACTTCACGTCGCTCCAGGAGGGTCAATCGGCTGTCTATCAGTGCGGCGGCTAGCTTGGTGCCGCCAATATCAATCGCCAGCGTCGTCATTGCACCGCCTTTTTCAGCGCCGTATTGTACCACTCGCAAATGTGTTCCAGCCGCGTAATGGCGGAGCCTACGGTCACCGCCCAGGCGCCGTGACGCATGGCCTCTGCCGCCTGCGCTGGCGTGTTGTAGCGCCCTTCGGCAATCACCCGACAGCCCGCTGCGTGTAGCGCCTGTACCAGCGCCAAATCAGGCTCTTCCGGCGTGTGCGCCGTGGTATACCCCGACAGGGTGGTGCCGATAATTTCCGTACCGAGCTGCTGACAGAACACCCCATCTGCCACGGATGAACAGTCGGCCATTGCCAGCTTGTGCTGCTGATGGATACGGGCCAGCAGGGCTTCCACCGCCACCGGGCGCGGCCGACGGGTACCATCGAAAGCAATAATATCCGCCCCCGCCTGCGCCAGAGCATCAACATCCTCTAAAAATGGGGTAATGCGTACCGGCGAATCATCGAGGTCACGTTTGAGAATACCGATAATGGGTACGGTCACCCTTGCGCGGGTCGCACGCAGATTCTCAACGCCTTCGATACGCAATGCCACCGCCCCGGCCTGTTCGGCCGCCAGCGCCATCGCCGCGACAATCGCCGGCGTATCCAGCGGGCTACCGGGGACCGGCTGACAGGAGACAATTAACCCGCCGCTGGCGTGGATGCGGTTATCCAGTTGTTCAAGCAAAGACATAATAACTCCCTGAGTATGCTCAATGCCCGGCCCGAGGGCCGGGCGCAGATTACCTGGTTTTCATTAATTCACTTTTACCGGCACCGAACGGCACTGCGCCGCTCAGGGGCCTGCCATCAATCGCATCGTGAGTTCGCACCGCTTCCGGGCGGATCCAGCGCTGAACACGCGAGGGCATATCCAGCCCGATAAGCAGGATCACCACAAAGGTCAGGCCGAAAGAGAGCGATCCCAGCGTCGTGCCCAGATCCATCCGCTGCGCGATCAGCGCACCGAGAATCGGCGCGATCGCCCCACCTAAGGCCCCGACGTTATAGGTAAAACCCAGGCCCGCAGCACGCTGATCGGTATCGAAATAGCCGCCGATCAATTTAGGCAAGATCCCGGAGATCCCCTGCCCAAGCATCTGCTGGAAGAACAGTAACAGTCCCAACACCCACACGTTGGTGCCGCCGATAGCAAAGACGGGAATAATCAACAGCTGGGAAGCCAGCAGGCTACAGACATAGGCTTTGCGCGTTCCCAGCCAGTCACCGAGAAAACCGCCGACGCAACAGCCGACCGCCGCACCAAAACCGCTGAAGAACAGCACCTTCGCCACGGTCGTATGATCGTAAGCGAGCTCCGTTTTAAGATAGGTGGGCAAAAGCGCCTGGATAGGCCATGAATAGAGAAAGGCGAACAGGACGACTACCATCAGCGTCACGCCCGTTGGCCAGCGTTTACCGCTGCTTTGCACCATAAAGCTGATAAAGATCGTGGTGCAGAGCAGCCCCAGTGCGACCACGATTCCGGCATTGTTGAGCTCGCCGGCGAAACAGAACCACAGCGCCGTCGCCGCCACAATGGTCAGGAAAATATTGATCGCCCGGTGTTTACCGCAATAGAGGATATCCACCATGGTCCGCACCGGCGCCTTACCCTGATGCTTCTCTTTCCAGTCTTCGGCTTCCGGGATGTTTTTCCGCAGCCACAGCGCAAAAATAATCGGCACGATGCCAATGAAAAAGAGCGCACGCCATCCCCAGACCGGTACCACCAGGCTGTAGATTTGCGCGGCAATCACCGCCCCGACGGAAAAGCCGGAGATCAGAAAACCACTGGCCTTGTTACGCAGCTGCTTTGGCCAGCTTTCAATGACATAGGTCGCACTGGATCCATATTCCCCCGCCATCCCCATGCCAATCACCAGACGGGCGATAAACAGGGTGGTAAAACCGGTGGCAAAGCCGCAGGCCAGCGTGCCGACGGAAAAGAGAATAATACTGGTGACCATGGCCAGCCGCCGTCCGTAACGATCGCCCATTGCGCCCAGCATCAGGCCGCCAAACCAGCGAGAAATGAAGGCGGCTGAGATCAGACTCGCCGCCTCTACGGTTGTCAGACCAAAGTCAGCCTGGATTTCTGTCAACACCAGGGCAATCAGGACAAAATCAAAACCATCAAGCAAATATCCCAGCCAGGCGGCGGAGAAAGCCCGCCACTGCGCCCGGTTGAGATGGCGATACCACGGGATGTTCTCGGTCGTTGCGATCATTTTACTCTCCCGCGATGGGTCAGACCCACGCTTGGTTTGCCATACCAGATGTCGCTATCACCGCACCCGATATAGACCGTGTTGTGACCCGGACCGGGCGCATAGCGCCTCCATCCGGGAATATCCCCGCTCGCACAATGCGGCGGGGAAACCGCTAGCCTCAAGCCAGCCGCGCTTTCTCCTGCTGCAGCTGTTGCGCCAGCGCTTTCAGCTCCGGCAAGAACTGCTCAGCAACCGGAGCGAACGGTTTGCGACATAGCGGTTCAGCGACCACATCCATGTAGTGCAGCACGGTTTTCAGCCCCCGGAATACGCCGGTTTTAATCAGCAGATCGATCGCCTTGTTGCATTCACACTGCAGCCTTTGCGCTTCCGCTATATCGCCCGCCCGCAGCGCTTTCACGATCCCCTGATAGCGCCAGCCCATAATGTTATAGGTGCTACCGATCCCGCCATCGGCGCCGGCCAGCAAGCCAGAAGCAAAAATCTCGTCATAGCCGTTGTAAAGCACCAGATCCGGATGCGCCCGGCGGATCTGCTCCATCTGGTAAAGATCGCCTGAGGTCTGCTTCAATGCCCCCACGCCCGGCAGCCTCACCAGCGTATTGATCTGATCCAGGGAGAGCTTCACGCCGCTCAGTGCCGGGATGTTGTAGACCACCATCGGTAAGCCATTGGCTGAATCAATAATGGCCTGGTAGTGGGCGCAGTGCTCTTCAAAGCTGAAGGGATAGTAGAACGGCGTGACGGCGGACACGGCATCATAGCCATAGCTCTCCGCAGCTTCAGCCAGTCGCTGGCTCTCCAGCGTGCTGACGCAGCCAACATGGGCAATCAGCGTCATTTTTCCCTTCGCTTCTTCCGCTACGATCTCCAGCACTTGCTGACGTTCTGCACTACTTTGCACAAAAGCTTCACCGGTCGAACCGCCAACGTACAACCCGTCGATTCCCTGACTCAAATTGAAACGTACCAGCCGGCGCAGACTCTCTTTATCCAGCTTTTGTTCCCCGTCAAACGGCGTAAGCAGCGCTGCCATGACTCCACGTAAATTAACCGCCATATCTCACCTCGTATGCTATTTGTTATGATTAACTGTGTACCTTTATACCTGTTATACCAGACGAGTTGCGCGAAGACCTCATAGGGAACGCTTATTATGCGATCGGCTTCACTAAACGAGGATCCAGACGATCGGTCTTGTTACTTACGTGATTGTTTTTTCTGGCCGAAGGCGTGCCAGGTGGCGGAAACGCTATTGAGGTGGGTCTGCAGGGCGCGATCGGCCTCATCAGGATCATGGCGGCGGATCGCATCAACGATGTCGATATGTTGTTGATAGCTTACGTTATTATGTTCGTGAAGCTCGTGCTCCGGGACGGTAGGGCGTGCGGCGATGAGCCAGTCCAGCAGGGCGACATGGATAGCCAGGAAGATAGGATTACCGGGAATTTCCGCCAGCACGCGGTGAAATTCAACGTCTGAACGGATAAACAGCGCGTTATCATCCAGCGACTGACTGTTGATCTTCAGCGCCTGCTCCAGCTTTGCAACCTGCTCGTCGCTGGCGTGCTCCGCTGCATAGCGGACCAGGCTGGACTCGAAAAACAGACGCAGCTGTTCAAAATGCGCGATCCCACCGGGGTGAGAGAGAAAATCCTTCGCCATCCCCGAAAGTTCGCCAATGATGGTGTCGGCAGAAGGCCGGGAGACGCGGGCGCGTTCACCGTTGTTAATCTGCACCAGTCCTTTACGCTTTAACGCGGCCAGAGCTTCGCGCACAGAAGGTCGCCCGACGTTGAAAAAAGTCATCAGCTCACGTTCAGAAGGTAGCTGCTCGCCTTCGGCAAACTCACGGCGGCGAATCATATTCTCGAGCTCTTCTTCTACCATCTCCGACAGCTTTTTGCGCGCCAGAGGGCGGCGGTGCAGGCTGTTACCGATGGGGGTGGATGCTTCTTCTGTCTGGGGATCAAATGCGCTCATAGGGACCATGTGTGATGTGTGACAGCAAGTGACGACCGAACCATCTTAACACAAGAATGCCATGCTGGCGGCGTAGATAACAGAACAGGCCCCGAAGGGCCTGCAATATGAAATCCACGACCTGCTGGATTATTTCACGACGCGCAGCGCCGGACGCCCACCGCGCGGCGGCGGCGGCGTATCATCCGGGTCATCATCATGATGATCCGGCTTATCGCCGTCGATCACCGACATGACCGTCTCGCTTTCATTGCTTACCGATGCATCGTCATCATTCAGAGTGCTGACCTCTTCATCGTAAGCCGCTTCAGGCTCGAACATGGTACCCGCGCCGTTTTCACGAGCATAGATAGCCAGTACGGCAGCCATAGGCACGGAAACGTTACGCGGGACACCGCCGAAGCGCGCGTTGAAGCGTACTTCGTCATTAGCCAGTTCCAGATTACCCACGGCGCGCGGAGCAATATTCAGAACGATTTGCCCGTCGCGCGCATACTCCATCGGAACCTGTACGTTTGGCAGTGTCACATCCACAACCAGGTGTGGAGTCAGCTGGTTATCCAGCAGCCACTCATAGAACGCCCGCAGTAGGTACGGGCGACGCGGCGTTAGCTGCGATACATCCATCGGTTAGCCCCGACCGAGACGCATTTCACGCTCGGCTTCAGTTAAAGAAGCGAGGAAGGAATCACGTTCAAAGACGCGAGTCATATAGCCCTTGAGCTCTTTCGCGCCGGCACCAATAACTTCAACACCGAGAACCGGCAAACGCCACAGCAGCGGCGCCAGATAGCAATCAACCAGGCTGAACTCATCGCTCAGGAAGTAAGGTTTCTGAGTGAAGACAGGCGCGATCGCCTGCAGCTCTTCACGCAGCTGTTTACGTGCGGTATCCGCTTGCGCGGCGGTACCGGTCTGAATGGTGTTCATCAACGAATACCAGTCTTTCTCGATACGCTGCATGTACAGACGACTTTCTCCACGCGCTACCGGATAGACCGGCATTAACGGTGGATGCGGGAAACGCTCATCCAGATATTCCATAATGATGCGGGATTCCCACAGAGTGAGCTCACGATCCACCAGCGTAGGTACGCTTTGATTCGGGTTGAGGTCAATCAGATCCTGAGGTGGGTTGTCCTTCTCCACGTGCTCTATCTCAAAACTAACACCTTTTTCTGCCAGCACGATGCGGACTTGGTGGCTATAGATGTCAGTAGGACCAGAAAACAGCGTCATTACCGAACGTTTGTTGGCAGCGACAGCCATGAAAACCTCCAGGTATATTCAGAATTTTTGTACTGCTACCAGCCACGCGTGGCCAGCCAGATGTAAAAACCCCATTCGCGTGAAGTCATTATTGTTTATGCCTAAAAAACAAAAAATGAACAATCACCAGCATTTGGGCAGAAAATTGGATGATAGTTTACCAGATCTTGAAGGCATTGTGGTGAGGGGATTCTGGAAATGCTGAAAAAGTGGTAAAAACAGGCGATTTCCTTGTGGATAACCGCAGGTTTATGCATAAAAAAACCCGCCGAAGCGGGTTTTTTCGCAAATTGTTCTGCATAAGCAGAAAACAATTAACGTTTGGAGAACTGAGGACGACGACGTGCTTTACGCAGACCGACTTTCTTACGTTCAACCTGACGAGCATCACGGGTAACGAAGCCAGCTTTACGCAGTTCGCCACGCAGGGACTCATCATACTCCATCAGAGCGCGGGTGATACCGTGACGGATCGCACCAGCCTGACCAGAGATACCACCACCTTTAACGGTGATGTACAGATCCAGTTTCTCAACCATGTCGACCAGTTCCAGCGGCTGACGAACTACCATGCGGGCAGTTTCACGACCGAAGTACTGTTCCAGAGAACGCTGGTTGATAACGATTTTGCCGCTGCCTGGTTTGATGAAAACGCGAGCTGCGGAACTTTTGCGGCGACCAGTGCCGTAATATTGATTTTCAGCCATTGCCTATAATCCCGATTAGATGTCAAGAACTTGCGGTTGCTGTGCCGCGTGGTTGTGCTCGTTACCCGCGTAAACTTTCAGTTTACGGTACATAGCACGACCCAGCGGGCCTTTTGGCAACATGCCTTTAACCGCGATTTCAATCACACGCTCAGGACGGCGAGCAATCATCTCTTCAAAGGTCGCTTCTTTGATACCACCGATGTGGCCGGTGTGATGGTAATACATTTTGTCTTCACGCTTGTTGCCGGTTACAGCAACTTTTTCTGCGTTCAGAACGATGATGTAATCACCAGTATCGACGTGCGGAGTGTATTCCGCTTTGTGCTTACCGCGCAGGCGACGAGCCAGTTCAGAAGCCAGACGGCCCAGAGTTTTACCGGTCGCGTCAACAACATACCAGTCGCGCTTTACGGTTTCTGGTTTAGCTGTAAAAGTTTTCATTAAAAGCTTACCCAAATAATAAGTTACACGTTGGTGAACACCCAAACGTTTAGTCAGTTGAGGTTCACACGACATTGTCCAGCAAACCTACCCCTTCGAATAGCCTATGCCGGCACTATAGAAAGTTTTGGGAAAAAAACCTTCTTGTAACGTGGGGTCGCAAGATTATAGAGAAGTCGGGGCCAAAGATCGACCCCTTTATGTGATTTGAACCTGCTTTTTTCGACGGCGCGTTGCCGTGCGATATCCTTGTGCCCTGGCAACAGGATGCGCGGGGGAAAGCCCGCCAGTTAAGGCATATGCGGGCGTTTCAAATACTCTTCGCTTTGCATTTCCTGCAGGCGCGATAAGCAGCGCTGAAACTCAAACTTCAGTCGCTCTCCCTGATAAATGTCATACAGCGGCACCGCGGCGCTGACAACCAGCTTAACGTGCCGCTCGTAGAACTCATCCACCAGGGCGATAAACCGCCGGGCTTCGCTCTCCAGCTGCGTCGTCATCACCGGTACATCAAATAACATGACGGTATGGAACAGGCGCGAAAGCGCGATGTAATCGTGCTGGCTGCGCGCGTCCACGCACAATGTGGCAAACGAGGCCGCCAGCGTCTGGTTTTCGACGCCTAATGTCGGGAGTGGTCGATGGTTAATTTCCAGCGTCGGCGTCTGCTCGCGTTTCGCACCCGCTAATGCCAGCCATAGTTTATCCATCTGCTGCTGCGTCTGCGCATCGAGCGGCGACAGCCAAAGGTGGGCCTGCGTCAGCGTGCGCAGGCGGTAATCAATGCCCGCGTCCACATTCATAATGTCGCAATGCTGTTTAATCGCATCGATCGCGGGCAGGAAGCGGGCGCGCTGCAGGCCGTTGCGATAGAGCTCATCTGGCGGGATGTTCGAGGTGGCCACCAGCGTGATGCCACGTGCGAACAGGGCTTTCATCAGGCCGCCCAGCAGCATGGCGTCAGTAATATCGGAGACAAAAAACTCATCGAAACAGAGAACGTCGGTTTCCGCCTTGAAGCGGTCGGCGAGGATTTCCAGCGGGTCGCTGTGCCCCTGCAGGGCCACCAGCTCTTCATGGACGCGCAGCATGAAGCGATGGAAGTGCAGGCGCTGCTTACGATCGCCAGGCAGGCTATGATAAAAAAGGTCCATCAGCCAGGTTTTCCCTCGCCCGACGCCCCCCCACATATAGAGGCCACGTACGGCAGCCGTCTCGACGGCAGGTTCACGCTTACCCAGCAGCTTGCCGAATTTTGCCCGCAGGCCGCTGCTTTGCGGCGCCGGAACAGGTTTATTCTGCAGTTCATGATAGATAGTATCGAGGCGGCTTACCGCTTCTTGCTGGACGTCGTCAGGTTGATGGCTGCCCTCTTTGAGAGCTAAAAGGTAACGCGATGTTGGGGACAGGCTTTGCATGATCTAATTGTTATTCCTTGAAAACCGTAATGCTGAAGCTCACGATTGACGAAAAAAAGGCCGTTCTACACTACGCGATGATACGCCAGGATTCCACTTCTGTGGAATTAGCGGTTATAGTGGCACTATCGGGCGCAGGCGGAGAGCCTTACAGCCACCCTACGGAACCACAAAACAACGGGAGATGTACATGACCTGGGAATATGCGCTAATTGGGCTAGTTGTCGGTATCATCATCGGTGCCGTCGCCATGCGTTTTGGCAACCGCAAATTACGTCAACAACAGGCGCTGCAGTTCGAACTGGAAAAGAATAAAACAGAGCTTGAAGAGTATCGTGAAGAGCTGGTCAGTCATTTTGCCCGCAGCGCTGAACTGCTGGATAACATGGCCGATGATTATCGCCAGCTGTATCAGCACATGGCAAAAAGCTCCAGCAGTCTGCTGCCGGATACCATGGCGGACGCAAACCCGTTCCGCAATCGTCTGGCGGAATCAGAAGCCGGCAACGATCAGGCACCGGTCCAGATGCCGCGCGATTATTCTGAAGGCGCATCCGGCCTGCTGCGCGGTGGTGCAAAACGCGACTGATTTATCCCTGCCAGCAAAAATATTATCCGGGCGCACTCCCTGCGCCCGCCTCAACCCCACATCCCAGCTATTATTTAATCATTGACCGCATTGTTAGCCGGTTGAAAATTCAATAACATCAGGCCATTCGGGACGTTTTTCCATACACCTCAGGTTACGAGAGCCAGCAACTAATGAAGAAACAGACTTTGCTGTTGAGTGCGTTAGCGTTAAGCATCGGGTTATCGTTGTCGGTTTTACCTACGGCGACGGCATCGTTACCCACGCAGGTACCCGGTCAGGGGGCTTTGCCAAGCCTTGCGCCGATGCTGGAAAAAGTGCTGCCCGCGGTCGTGAGCGTCCAGGTTGAAGGGACCGCCGCCCCCACGCAAAACATGCCGGAAGAGTTGAAAAAGTTCTTTGGCGACAATGCGCCGCAGGAGCAGGCTCAGCCTTTTGAAGGCCTGGGCTCCGGGGTAATCATCGATGCCGCCAAAGGCTATGTATTAACTAATAATCACGTGATCAGCCAGGCACAGAAAATCAGTGTTCAGCTCAACGATGGGCGCGAATTTGATGCGAAGCTGGTCGGCAGCGACGATCAGAGCGATATCGCCCTGCTGCAATTACAAAACCCCAGCCATCTGACGCAAATCGCGATCGCCGATTCCGATAAACTTCGCGTTGGCGATTTCGCCGTGGCCGTCGGTAATCCATTTGGCCTCGGGCAGACCGCCACATCCGGCATTATTTCCGCACTCGGTCGCAGCGGTCTGAACCTTGAAGGGCTGGAGAACTTTATCCAGACCGATGCCTCTATTAACCGGGGTAATTCCGGCGGCGCGCTGCTGAACCTGAACGGCGAGTTGATTGGTATCAACACCGCGATTCTGGCGCCAGGCGGCGGCAGCGTCGGCATTGGCTTTGCCATTCCGAGTAATATGGCGCAAACCCTCGCTCAACAGCTGATCCAGTTTGGCGAAATCAAACGCGGCCTGCTGGGAATTAAGGGCATGGAAATGAGCGCGGATATTGCTAAAGCGATGAATATCGAAGCTCAGCGCGGGGCCTTCGTCAGCGAAGTCTTACCGAATTCAGGTTCGGCGAAAGCCGGGATTAAGTCCGGCGACGTGATTGTCAGCATGAACGGTAAACCGCTGAGCAGCTTTGCCGAGCTGCGTTCGCGAATTGCCACGACCGAGCCGGGCACCAAAGTGAAGCTGGGCCTGCTGCGCGACGGGAAACCGCTGGATGTCGAAGTCACTCTGGATAAGAGCACCTCGTCTACCGCCAGCGCCGATCTCATCATCCCTGCGCTTCAGGGGGCATCGCTGAGCGACGGTCAGATGAAAGACGGCACTAAAGGCGTCGCCGTCGACAATGTCGATAAAGGAAGCCCGGCGGCGCAGGTTGGCCTGCACAAGGACGATATTATTATCGGCCTGAACCGCGAGCGCGTGCGCTCTATTGCCGAACTACGTAAAGTGCTGGAGAGCAAGCCGGCGGTCATCGCCCTGAACGTCATTCGCGGTAACGAAAGCATCTATCTGCTGCTGCGATAACACGCATTTCCGGACATCGCCCGCAGTGCGATGTCCGGATAACTCGTGTTATGCTGCGCATGTCCATCCATCAACGATACCGGTATCATGCCTGGAAAGTTTTTACGTTCTGTACTCATTGGTTTGATCGTCGGAGGCCTGCTTCTGGCCGTAATGCCTTCGCTGCGTCAATGGCATCTGTCGACAACAACCCAGTACGATAGCGCGGACGAGTCGCCCGCCAGCTATAATTCTGCCGTTCGCCGCGCTGCCCCTGCGGTGGTCAACGTCTATAATCGCGCGCTGAACGGTACCAGCCATAATCAGCTGACTCTGGGCTCCGGCGTTATCATGGACCAACGTGGTTACATCCTGACCAACAAACACGTCATTAATGATGCGGATCAGATTATTGTCGCCCTGCAGGATGGTCGTGTTTTTGAAGCGTTACTGGTTGGCTCTGACACCCTGACTGACCTGGCGGTATTAAAAATTAACGCCAATGCCGGCCTGCCGGTCATCCCTATCAACCCGAAACGAGTGCCGCATATCGGCGATGTCGTCCTTGCGATTGGTAACCCTTACAACCTCGGTCAGACGATTACTCAAGGGATTATCAGCGCTACCGGTCGTATCGGCCTGAACCCTACCGGACGGCAAAATTTCCTGCAAACCGATGCATCAATCAACCACGGCAACTCCGGTGGCGCGCTGGTGAACTCGCTGGGCGAACTGATGGGTATCAACACGCTGTCATTTGATAAAAGTAATGATGGTGAAACGCCGGAAGGGATCGGCTTTGCGATTCCCTTCCAGCTGGCAACCAAGATCATGGATAAGCTGATCCGCGATGGCCGCGTGATCCGCGGTTATATCGGTATCAGCGGCCGCGAGATTGCGCCGCTGCATGCTCAGGGCGGCGGCATCGATCAGCTGCAGGGGATTGTGGTTAATGACGTTGCTCCGGATGGTCCGGCGGCTCAGGCCGGTATCCGCGCCAACGATGTGATCATTTCGGTGAATGACAAACCGGCGGTTTCCGCCCTCGAAACCATGGACCAGGTCGCGGAAATCCGCCCAGGCTCCGAAATTCCGGTGGTTATCATGCGCGATGACAAAAAAATCACTCTGCATATCGCCGTTCAGGAATATCCGGCGACCAACTGACCGACATAAAAAAACCGGAGCCGCGGCTCCAGTTTTTTTATCGCATCGCCATTTTATTTATTGACGAAATCTTCGCCCAGGGCGATATCTTTCTTCAGCGTATCGAGCATGCCTTCCAGCGCCTGTTGCTCAAAGGCGCTGAGCTTACCGAACGACTGACGCTCTTCGATGCCGTTTTTGCCCAGCAGTAACGGCTGTGAGAAGAAACGCGCGTACTGGCCATCGCCTTCAACATAAGCGCATTCGACCACGCCTTTCTCGCCCTGCATCGCACGCACTAAGGAAAGACCAAAGCGGGCGGCCGCCTGCCCCATAGAAAGCGTGGCAGAACCACCACCGGCTTTGGCTTCAACGACTTCGGTGCCGGCGTTCTGGATGCGTTTAGTCAGATCGGCAACTTCTTGCTCACTGAAGCTCACGCCAGCAATCTGCGACAATAACGGCAGGATGGTCACGCCGGAGTGGCCGCCAATAACCGGCACTTCAACGTCGGATGCGGATTTACCTTTCAGCTCAGCCACAAAGGTATTTGAACGGATGATGTCCAGCGTGGTAACGCCAAACAGTTTGTTCTTATCGTACACGCCCGCTTTTTTCAGCACCTCTGCCGCAATAGCCACCGTCGTGTTCACCGGGTTAGTAATGATACCGATGCAGGCTTGCGGGCAGGTTTTCGCTATCTGCTGTACCAGGTTCTTCACGATACCAGCGTTAACGTTAAATAAATCGGAGCGATCCATGCCTGGCTTACGGGCTACGCCAGCGGAAATCAGCACCACATCAGCCCCAACAAGCGCCGGAGTTGCGTCTTCACCGGAGAAACCTTTGATTTTTACATCGGTAGGGATATGGCTAAGATCAACCGCCACGCCCGGCGTGACCGGAGCAATGTCGTACAACGAGAGTTCTGAACCTGAAGGCAGTTGGGTCTTAAGTAGTAGGGCAAGCGCCTGGCCGATTCCACCAGCGGCGCCGAGGACTGCAACTTTCATCCTAAACTCCTTATTATGGTTAATATAGTCTTTCGTTACTCCGTCGCCTGGACCTTAATTCACAAGATGAACAATTACAATAAGTATGGTTGAAGAATGCGTTCTGGTGCGCAGCGATGCATCCGCTTCGCATTTTCATCCCTGAGACTGACCATCCAGCAAAACGTAGTACCGGATCGACTGTTGGTTACAATACACCCAGCTCACTCGGCAAAACAACATCATTCTCATAACATTTAGTTTACTTTTACAGCGATTTACGCGCTGTGATGAAGGCATGTTCCTTAGCAGGGTTATTTGCTAAAATATGCCCCCTTCATAACATTATTTACTTTATCCCCCTGCGGATTATTTGCATAAAAATTCATTACTATGCATAATGATGTTGTTTTTACCACCATAATTTGGGTGACTTATGCGAAGTTCGGCAAAACAAGAAGAACTGGTTAAAGCGTTTAAACTGCTGCTTAAAGAAGAAAAGTTCAGCTCTCAAGGTGAAATCGTCCAGGCGCTGCAGGAAGAAGGTTTCGATAATATCAACCAATCGAAAGTCTCCCGCATGTTGACAAAATTTGGCGCGGTTCGTACCCGTAACGCCAAAATGGAGATGGTCTATTGCCTGCCTGCCGAGCTTGGCGTTCCGACGACCTCCAGCCCGCTGAAAAACCTCGTGTTGGATATCGACTATAACGATGCCGTCGTGGTTATCCATACCAGCCCGGGCGCAGCGCAGCTGATTGCTCGCCTGCTGGACTCTCTCGGCAAAGCGGAAGGGATTCTCGGCAGCATTGCCGGGGATGACACCATCTTTACGACCCCGGCCAGAGGCTTCACCGTCAAAGATCTGTACGACGCCATTCTCGTTCTGTTTGAACAGGAACTCTGAGAGCCTCCCCTCTGGTTCCCACCAGAGGGTCTTTTCAAAAATATTGCATTTCTTTAACATTTAGTGTGGTTTTCGGCCTCTATACATACTTTTACCGAATGAACTCGCCGGAAGCGCACAAAATATCAAAACACCCTATCTATATGATTTTAATCGCTATATCAAACCTGAATGGCGAGTAAATGACATTTCTAATTCTTATATGTTATAAAAACGACAATTCTTTGTAATTATTTACTCATACAACCATTAGCAGGGTATTAATATTTTTGGTGATTAGTGTATACTTGATTTTGTGATGAGGGTCACGAAACGAAGAGCCCTCAATAATAAGATTCGACGAGGTGAACATCATGAAAATCAAAACAACTGTCGCTGCACTAAGCATCCTGTCTGTTCTGTCATTTGGCGCTTTCGCCGCTGACTCTATCAACAGCGATCAGGCACAAGGCCGTCAGTCAATCGGTACCATTTCCGTCGGCGCGGTGAGTTCTTCCCCGATGGATATGCATGAAATGCTGAACAAAAAAGCTCAGGAAGAAGGTGCATCTTCTTATCGCATCATCGAAGCCCGTACCGGTGACCACTGGCACGCTACGGCAGAGCTTTATAAATAAGACGTAATGATTGTCGGTTACAAACTCAATACGAATAATTTCCAGCGGCCCAGGCCCATATAAAGCCTCCCGCCGCTGCAACAAATGGTTGGAGTAAAGATTATGAAACGTTCAATGATCATCGCATCCCTGGGCCTGGCTTCCGTTCTCTCCTTCGGCGCGAGTGCCGCCGTACATCAGGTCAACGCGGAACAAGCTCAAAACCTGCAGTCGATGGGCACCATCTCTGTTTCTCAGGTAGGCAGCGCCCCGATGGATATGCGCCATGAACTGGCGGCTAAAGCCGAAAAAGAAGGCGCCAGCAGCTACCGTATTATTGAAGCCCGTACCGGCGATAGCTGGCACGCTACAGCTGAGTTGTACAAATAAACCCTCGTCGTCTTGTCCGACGACTTGCCCCCGCCCGTCGGGGGCTTTTTTATGCCTGCCTGGCGTTAAACCGTAGCTCCCCTTCCAGCTCTTCTTCCGCTTCATCAAACAGCAATATCAAGGCGCCAAAGCGCCGACGCTGCTTATCGCTTAAGTGAATAAACTCAATCTCCAGCGGCAGCGGCAGCAGACCGCCGGTTACGGCTTCCCACAGTGAGTCCAGATTGTTCACCTGCTCGCGGTTGAGCGAGAAGCTCTGTGAAAACTCACGATAGAAATCCTGCTGATCGGCTATATCATCAAAATCAAATGTATAGATAGTCATCGCCCACACCCTGTCAACATCGCGCTATTGCCACCCGCCAATACTGCCCATACTTGCACGCGCCGGGGTTTCTTTCCCTGCTTCCCTGAACGAAACGCGAATATCCCCGACGATTAAGTATAGTGATAAAAAAACCGACGCTTCAGCGTCGGTTTCAGGGAGTTAGTGATTGGTGAAGGCGTACTGGTATTTTCGCAACATCTCCACCAGCCGCCGGACCGGTTCGGTCACCTGCGGCGATGCCTCCCAGGCCTGCAGTTTTTCCTGATAAACGTCCAGCTCTTCAAGCAGACGGGCGAAATAGCGACGCCGCTTATCATCGTTGCTGGCGGATATCATATGGTCCGCGGTGCGTCGCAGCTGGCGATGGAATGCCGAGAGATCTTCGTTGACCGGTACCGGCGCGTCCCGCAAACGTTGATGGGCAATAATCAGCGTCAATGCGAGGCGGAAACGGGCAATGTCATCGGGAAACTTATTCAACAGTAAGAACAGCTGCTGATAAAGCGCGGGAAGATGGTTCTCTTTGCGACGAGCGGTGTTGGTGGTCAGCGATGAGACCGCCGCCGAAACAAACTGATTCAGCAGCACGCGCCCGGTACGCTCCCGAGAGTTATCCCGCACCAGCAGAATCACCATCAGCGCCAGGAAACAGCCGACGATTTGTCCCAGCGCACTATCGAGAAACTGGCTGAACTGAAACTGCATTGGGTTGTCCAGCACCAGAATATTGATGGTGCCTGCCAACGCCCCCATCGATCCCAGCCGGCGCTTCTGGACTTCAATCCCAATGAAGAATGCCATCACCGCCAGGCTGATGCACAGCAACAGCATGCTTTGCTGCGTCGCGGGCATAATCACGAGGAAAAACAGCGCCCCCAGTGGCAGGGCTACCAGCATCCCGTAGAGGAAATCGAGCGCCACCATCCGCGGGTTCGGTAGGCGCATCGCCAGCGCGGTCACCACGGCGATCATCACCATCGCCCCGCTGCCGGAGGTCCAGCCGGTCCACAGCCAGAACAACGTACCGAGGATGCAGGAGATGGAGGTGCGC
The DNA here is from genome assembly GCF_002108615.1 of Klebsiella sp. YJ. Taxonomy (NCBI): domain Bacteria; kingdom Pseudomonadati; phylum Pseudomonadota; class Gammaproteobacteria; order Enterobacterales; family Enterobacteriaceae; genus Klebsiella; species Klebsiella sp. YJ. Next base: position 27,279 of record NZ_MTEG01000006.1, on the reverse strand, counting down.
CAGAAGTTGACCATCGCATGATGACGCTCGGCGGACCCTGCTTTGATCACCACTTCATCCTGCAGCACTTCATCTTCAATCCGGCTGATTTTGGTATTGCCGACCACGCCGCGTTTCAACAGCAGATAGCGCGTCGCCGCCCCCACCCAGCTGTAGATCGTCACCGGCGTGTTGTGCTCCCCTTTCCAGGTCAGAAAGCGGCGCATTCTCTTCAGCTGTCGGTGGACGTCCTGCACGGTTTCAACCGGCTCGGCAAACAGCTCGCGATAATCATCGGTCACCATTTCCGGGCGTGAATTCTGGATTAAATAGGTTTCACAGGCCTGAGTAATCAGCGTCAGGGAGATGGTGTTAATGGCCTTCAGGCGGCGGTTAACCTTTGCCCACCGCGACGACTCCATAATCAGGTTGCCGCGCATGCCTTCCAGGGCGTTAGTCCGGCGTACCAGCGCCCCCCATGCTTTGTCGACCACCTCGCTGTCGCCATGCGCCACACAAAGTTGCATCAGGCGGTACTGTTCTACCAGCAGGTTATCCAGTTCAAGATCGATCTCTTTCTTAATCGAGCGCGGGGAAAATAGCAGATCCGCCATGATGGCGCTGACAATCCCCACCACAATCTCGCTGCAACGCTCAACGGCAAACTGCGGCGCCAGCATCGGATCGGTATGAATGGTGATAATAATGATCAGCGCGGTATAGCCTGCCAGCCCCCACGCGTAGGAGTTTTCGACGCGAACCAGCGAGGAGATCCAGGTGCAGAAACCCGCCCACAGACAGCACACCAGCATCATCAGCAGCGGCGCGCGAATCATCAGAATGATTATCGCCAGCGCGGCAATACAGCCGATAAACGTCCCGACGATACGCAGCATCCCGCGATAGCGAATGGCGCCAGAATAGGGTTCTCCCCCGGCGGCGAATGCCGGACCGGCGGCAACAATAGCCGCCGTCAGCACCGCCCAGCGCGGGGTTTCCAGTTGAAAGTGGAAGCCGACGAATAACGCCAGCACCACCGCACACGCTAATTTAATGGCGAAGCGAAGGTGCCGGGGAGCAATGGTGAAGATCCCCATGGCGATTAACCAAACTCACGCAGGCGCATCGCCAGTTTCTGGAAGAAGTTCACCTGGGTCGTATCGCGGTCTTCTTTACCGGTAATCACCACCGTCGCGGTTGTCCCCGCTGGCCACAGATTGCCCTGCTGCTTATCGAGTCGAATACGGACCGGCACACGCTGCGCCAGGCGAACCCACTCAAGGTTAGAATCCACGGAAGCCATCCCTTTAGCGTCGCTGCTGCTGCTGGCGTTGGTCACCCCGGCGGCAATGCTGTCCACCGTACCTTTAATCGAGCGGCTGCTTCCCAGCGGGGTGATTTCCGCACGGTAGCCCTGACGAACCCCTTCCAGTTTGGTCTCTTCGAGGTAGGCCACCACGTAAAAGGTGTCTTGCTTAACCAGCGCCACGGCTGTCGAGCCACGGGTAATAAATTCGCCGCTGTATACGTTGAGGTTGGTCACCCAGCCATCGGCCGGCGCGCGGATAACCGTGCGTTCAAGATCGAGCTTCGCCAGATCGCGGGTTGCCATCGCTTTTGCCAGCTGATGCTCCACCGTTTGTAAGACGTTGTTGGCCTGGTCTATTTCCTCACGGGACATCGCCTGTATGCCAAGCCGGTTACGACGCCCGGCCTCGGTACGCTTTTCCTGCGCCAGGGTCTGGTAGTAAGCGACATCGGCCTGAGCTTCTTCGAGGGCTTTCTGATAACGCGGCTGATCGATCACGAACAAAACCTGGTCTTTCTTAACCAGCTGGTTATCCTTGACGTTGACCTGCGTAATCAGTCCTGACACATCCGGCGCGATCGCCACGATATCGGCGCTAAAGCGTGCGTCACGCGTCCAGGGCGATGCGGTGTAATAGACCCATGCGCGAAAAATCGCGACAAATGCGAGGATAACCAGTATCACAGTGATTGCGGTACGGAAGATATTTCTTGTTAGTGTTTTCACATCGACCTCAAACGAACAAACGCGATATCAGATAAAAAAGGCAGCAATATAACGCGGTATTAAACAGTGCAGGGTGCCAGACAAAATCATAGATGCCGGTAGGAACCAGCAGCCGATGTACCAACCAGAAAATGGCCAGCGATATTAGCAACTCAAAGAAGATCGGCGGAAATGACAAGCCGAAAATCACGATGACAGGAAACAGACTCATGATGACCTTGATAAGAAGCGTACAGGTGATATGCGTGAAGCGTTTATTATGTAGCTAACAATATAGTAACGTAACAATTGCAGCATGATCTATATTATGTGATCTAAATCACTTTTAAGTCAGAGTGAACAATGGAACGATTAAAACGCATGTCCGTTTTTGCCAAAGTGGTTGAACTGGGTTCATTTACCGCCACGGCACACCAGCTCCAGATGAGCGTTTCATCCATCAGCCAGACTGTCTCCAGACTGGAAGATGAACTCCAGGTGAAGCTGCTTAACCGCAGCACCCGCAGCCTTGGCTTAACGGAAGCCGGCAAGATCTATTACCAGGGCTGCCGACGAATGCTGTTCGAAGCGCAGGACGTCCATGAGCAACTGTACGCGTTTAACAATACGCCCATCGGTACGCTGCGCGTCGGCTGCTCTTCAACTATGGCACAAAATGTCCTCGCCCACATAACCGCTGGAATGCTGAAAGAGTACCCGGGTTTATCCGTCAACCTGGTCACCGGAATTCCGGCGCCGGATCTGATTGCTGACGGGCTGGATGTGGTGATCCGCGTCGGGGCATTGCAGGATTCCAGCCTCTTTTCACGCCGGCTTGGCTCGATGCCGATGGTGCTCTGCGCAGCAAAAAGCTACCTGCAGCAGGCGGGGATCCCGGAAAAACCGGCCGATCTCGCCAGCCATTCGTGGCTGGAGTACAGCGTGCGCCCTGACAATGAATTTGAAATTATCGCTCCGGAAGGGATCTCAACCAAACTGATCCCCCAGGGCCGCTTTGTCACCAACGATCCCATGACGCTGGTCCGCTGGCTGACCGCAGGGGTCGGGGTGGCTTACGTTCCGCTGATGTGGGCGATCGAAGAGATCAACCGCGGTGAGCTGGAGATCCTGCTGCCAAGCTACCAGTCAGATCCGCGTCCGGTGTACGCGCTGTATACCGAAAAAGACAAGCTACCGCTGAAGGTTCAGGTCTGTATTAATTCACTGACGGAGTATTTCGTCGAGGTGGCAAAAATTTACCAGGGGATGCACGGCCGGGGAATTGCCCGCTAGCGACGCGACACAAACGGCAACGATGTCCGGTGCAGGCTGCGCCTCCGCAAAATGCGGAAGCGCATTCAGAATACTCAGGCGGTTCCGCCAACGGTAAGGTTATCGACTTTCAGCGTCGGTTGGCCAACGCCTACCGGCACGCTCTGGCCCTCTTTACCGCACACGCCGACACCGCTATCAAGCTTCAGATCGTTACCGACCATGGAAATCTGCTGCATCGCTTCAATACCGGAACCGATCAGGGTCGCCCCCTTCACTGCTTTCGTGACCTTCCCTTTTTCGATCAGGTAGGCTTCTGAAGTGGAGAACACAAACTTACCGGAGGTGATATCGACCTGACCACCGCCGAAGTTAGGGGCATAGATACCGTAATCAACCGATTCGATAATCTCCTGCGGCGTCGATTTACCTGCCAGCATGTAGGTGTTGGTCATCCGCGGCATCGGCAGATGGGCGTATGACTCACGACGGCCGTTACCGGTCGGCGCAACGCCCATCAAACGCGCATTGAGTTTGTCCTGCATATAACCTTTCAGGATACCGTTCTCAATCAGCACGTTGTATTGGCCCGGCGTCCCTTCGTCATCAACGGCCAGCGAGCCGCGGCGATTGGCAATGGTGCCATCATCCACCACGGTGCACAGTTCGGAAGCCACCAGTTCCCCCATATGGCCGCTGAACACCGAGGTACCGCGACGGTTGAAATCGCCTTCCAGACCGTGTCCTACCGCTTCATGCAGCAATACCCCAGGCCAACCGGCCCCCAGCACCACCGGCAGCATGCCCGCCGGGGCGGCAACGGCAGATAAATTCACCAGCGCCATCCGCACCGCTTCTTTCGCCCAGGCATCGGCACGGACTTCACCGTCTTCGGCAGCCAGGAAATAGTCATAGCCAAAACGACCGCCGCCGCCGCTGGAGCCGCGTTCGCGTTTACCGTCGTCTTCCACCAGCACGCTGACCGACAGACGCACCAGCGGACGAACGTCCGCCGCTAACGTCCCATCGGTCGCCGCGACCAGAATCAATTCATACACGCCGCTCAGGCTGGCGGACACTTCCTGCACGCGTTTATCAGCGGCGCGAGCCGCTTTATCGACGCGGCGCAGGATATCCAGTTTCTCTTCGCGGCTCATACTTTGCAGCGGATCGATGCTGGTATACAGCGCGCTGTATTCTACCGCCCCCAGGGTACGCACTTTGCCGTCGCCGCTGTCGCGCACGATGGTACGAGCCGCCTGCGCGCTCTGCTCCAGCGCCAGTCGACTGATTTGGTCGGCATAAGCAAAACCCGTTTTCTCGCCGCTGACCGCACGAACGCCGACGCCCTGGTCAATATTGTACGAACCATCTTTAATGATGCTGTCTTCCAGAACCCAGGATTCGTGATAGCTCGACTGAAAATAGAGATCGCCGTAATCCAGACGGCGCTCGGCCAACTGGCCAAGAATGGCAAAAAGATCCTGATGATTCAGGCCATTTGCTGACAGTAATTGTTCACTTACCAGGTTCAGACTCATCGTTATGCTACTCGTTTGTTGCCGCCGGTCAGGCGGAAATAAAAAACGCTATCCATTGAGAGTGCGGTAATTCCCCGCAATCGTCAAATCATTGCTTTTTGTCACTGCGCGCCTGGCGCAGGACTTCATTGATCTGCGGCTGATCGATAGGGCCAGTAATGCGATAACGCAGGATAGATACTTTGTTCCACAGCGGCCCCAGCACTTTACTGGCGGCAAACACCGCGGCGCCGACTATCGGATTTATCACAAACGCTGTCGCAACGCCGACGGTCGCCGAAATTTCCGGGGCCACGACGGCCTGCATATCCAGCCGGCGGCGTACCAGGTCGACCGAGCCTTTCATCGCGATATCCGCCTCGAGGCCATCCACCAGCGTATCATCCGTATTCAGCACGCCATCTTTAATCCATGCCGTGCTGTTGATCGAATCAAAATAGAAGCCTTCGCTGAAGGTATCGCTAAAGTCGAAACGCAGCTTTCGCAGCAGCGCATCGACGCTCAGCAGACGCAACAGCTGCCCGGCATGACCGGTGCTGATGTCGGTAAATTCGCCTTTCCCGAGATGGCTTTTCAGCACCCCATTGAGCGATGCCACGTCCGGCTGCCACGGCGGTGCACGCCAGTGCAAATCGTAATCGACATCGAACGACGACCCTTTCACCGGCGTCGAAATACCGAAAAAGCTGGCGAAGGCATCCGTTTTATTCCCATGGAGTTTACCTTTCAGCGACGTCCGCACGCCGCCCGGGGCATTGACCCATACGCCGTCGGAAGTCAGACGGCCAAAACCGGTATCCACCAGCCCGTTAGCCAGCGTCAGGGTATCGCCTTTAATTGAGAAATCACCGTCGATGCGCCCGTATTTTTGCCCCCATAGCCAGCACTCTGCGCAGCGCAGCTGGAGATCCGGCCAACCGCGAAAATCAAGGCGGTTACTGGCAAGCGGGTTCGTCCCGCTGGACGCCTCACCACTCTTCTGAGCGGCAGCCGGGTTGTAATACAGATAGCGAATGGCGGCCTGCCAGGGGGCATTTTGCCGCATTGTCAAAGAGGCGTTAATTTCGCGCCCCTGGGCTTCAACCTTCGAGCCACCGGCATTCGGTTGACTCACCAGGCTCACGTTGTTCCAGCTTTGGCCAGCAAACGTCAGCGACGGCGTGCGCAACGTGATACGTTCCGGGAAGAGAATATTGCTGCTGACTTCATTGACTGCGCCACCCTGGAAAAGCGCCAGCCACTCCGCGCCATCCATCGCCGGCATATTCAGCTCAACGCCGGCCTGATCCGGCAGCGGAGAAATGGCTTTGCTATCAGAGGTTAAAATCGCCCGATCCAGCGTCAGCTTACGGTTCAACAGCCAGCGGCTGTTGAAATGATTTTTCGCACCAATAGCGCCGGTCAACTCGAAGCTGTTTAACCCGCCTTCAACATTAATTTTCACCGGCAGCGGCTCACCCGCTGTTTTATCGACCGGAGAAGGTAAGTCACTGCTTACATTTTTCAGATCGCCGTTAATATCAACCTTATAGCTCGCATTCCCATGGTACGGCAGCTCAATTGCCACCTTACCGTCCCACGGCACGCTACCGCTAACGGCATCATTGACCGCTTTTGGCAGGAGACCGGTACGCGATGGCTGCCAGCTGGCGTTCATGCCAACGTTGACAAGGAAGGCCTTAGGTCCCTCGGTGGTGGAAAAATCGAGATTCAACGGCTGATTAAACCAGCTGGCTTTCAGGGGCTCGCTTTTCAGATCGCCATTTGTAAAGCTGAACTTACCGGTCAGATCCTTCAGCGTTGTATCAATCGGTTTGATAAACAGGCTGTTATTCACCAGATTGACATCGCCTTTGGCGGTGGTCAGCTCGCCATCCAGCGGAATATCAAGATGTAAGCGAGCGCTCACATTCCCATCCAGTTGTAGCTCATCCAGTGCCGAACCCAGCGTCTCTTTCAGCGGCGTCTCGTTAAAATAGGGTCCGACATCTTTCCCTGGACCGTTGATATCGGCATCAATAAGCAGTTTTTCCCGCGAATAATCCGGGATAACCGCATCAAGGTTGCTGGCGGTGACGTTCCCCAGCATGACCTTATCGGCCTTCATCCACAAACCGTTATTGATAAAATCGAGGTTGATATCCAGCCCGGTTAATGCCGGCCAGTCGGGTTGAAAGGCAAAGGTGGCGTTGGTTAATGGCACCGAAACCTGGAACTGGCCTTCGTTATGCAGATACGGGAACAGGTGCGGATTACCGCCGTAAACCAGGGTGGCGTTGGTTGCCTGCCCGCCTTTTATCGCGCCGCTGAGATAATCCACCAGCTCTTTGCCCATCAGGTTTTCTGGAAAATAGCGCCATGCCTGACCACCGTCATTGGTGCTGATCCCCGCCAGAATCCCCAGCCACGGCTCATCACCCTGCGGCTGTAAATAGCGGAACCCTCCCCGCGCACGTACTCCGGTTGCCTGCACGTCAATGTTGCGCCCGTCAAGCATAAAGCCTTTGTCATTCTTCACCCAACTGAGGGTGGCATCACCTTTGGCAATTTCCAGCGGGGCGCGGAAGACCGTGGCATAAGGCATTTTGGCTTCTCTCATACTGGCGTGCAGCGAGCCGTTCTCCACGCTTCCGGCAGCGCTACCGGAGAAATGTTCGGCCCCCGGCAGCAGCTTCCACTGTTTCCAGGAGAGATCGCTCCAGCTTGCCTGAAAACGGGACTTTTCCGCTGCCTGCAGCGGAATATCCAGCGCCAGCAGATCGATTTTGCCGGCAGGTTGCGTGGTGCGCCAGACCTCGCCCAGCTCAGGGGCCAGCTTATCGGCAATCGGTTGCAGCCCGGTCAGGCCATTGAGATCGAGGTTACTGGCGCGGACACGCAGCTCATCGCTGCGCGAGTGGTTATCACCGCCGACATCCTGGGCCGGGATCCACGCCATCGCCAGCGCGCCGCGCGGCCAGGCTTTGCCGTCGATCGAGATCCGGGTATCCGGGATGTCGAAGCCCCAGCCCTGCTTCTCGCGGAAGATATGGGCCGTCAGATTATCTACCGTCAATCGATGGGGCTGACCATCACCCTGCCAGCTGGCGCCGCCCTTCTTCAACCAGACGTCACCGCTGGCGATATCGCCTTTGTCGATAGTCATCCAGCCTTCGAGGCTAAAGCGCGCAGTCTGCAACGCAATATTGTCCTGCATCCAGCGGCCCAGCCACGGCTTCACGTCAATATCATCCGCCTGCAGCCATACGCGCCCTTTGTTCAGCAGACCATTTTCATCACGCAGATCCATACGTACCTGCATCACCCCATGCTGGCCGTTCAGACTGGAGAGACTCAGTTGCCCTTCTGCACGATGGCGGTTATTCGTATTCAGCCAGGTGAGCTGCGGAACAGCTAATTCCGCACGTTGCCCGGAAATGGTCACGAAACTCAAATGGCTATCGCGCAGAATAAAGTGGTCGAACTGGCGCAGGAAGAGATCGCCAATATGGTCGGTTTTCAGACTCTCGCCGCCATCATTGGTCTGGATTGGCGAATTGGTATGGATTTTCAACTGCCAGAAGGTGAGGTCGCGGAATTGCCAGCGCATGTGCAGCAGACTTTGCCAGACATCCAGCGCCAGAGTGACCCGTTTAACCGAGAGCTGGCCGCCGTCTTTCAGACCCGCGGAGACATCGCGCACGTCGAGCGTCGGGCCAAAGTTTTCCCAGCGGGCCGTTAGCTGTGAAGCATTGACCGGGGAGCCTGAAAGCGCAGAGATTTTTTCCAGCAGCTGCGGGCGCCATGCGTCCAGCTGCGGCAGAACGAGACGCAGGCCGCTCACCAGCAGTGCGACGACAACTGTCAATGTTGCCGCGGTGAGCAGTAATATCCCGGGCAGTCGCCTCACGCCTCTCTCCTTGTCAGACTTTTACACGTCATCCGTCTATTTGCCTCCGCGTCGGCGGCGTTGACTTCCGGGATAAGCCGTCGTTCGGCCATACTCCCGGGTGCCAGAGCAGAAGCAAACCAGATGATTACATCATAACGACATCGAACTGCTCTTGATTATAGAGCGGTTCAATTTGTACTTTGACCTGTTTGCCGACAAAGATTTCGACTTCCGCCAGCGCGTGCGACTCTTCCCCTTTCAGGGTTTCCGCAACCGCAGGAGAAGCATAGACCAGGAAACGATCGGAATCGTAGGCATGATGCACACGCACAATCTCACGCATGATTTCATAGCACACCGTTTCCACCGATTTCACCGTACCGCGTCCGTGGCAGGTAGGGCAATCCTTACACAACACGTGCTCAACGCTTTCACGAGTCCGCTTACGGGTCATCTCTACCAGACCAAGCTGGGAGAAGCCGTTAATACTGGTTTTGACCCGATCTTTACTCAGCGCCTGTTCCAGTGAATGCAACACCCGGCGACGGTGATCTTCATTATTCATATCAATGAAATCAATAATGATAATCCCGCCCAGATTGCGCAGACGCAGCTGGCGGGCAATCGCCTGAGTCGCCTCAATATTGGTATTAAAAATCGTATCGTCGAGATTGCGATGACCGACAAATGCCCCGGTATTGATATCCACGGTGGTCATCGCTTCGGTTTGATCGATAACCAGATAACCGCCGGATTTCAGCTCCACCTTACGCTCCAGCGCGCGCTGAATTTCGTTCTCCACGTCAAAGAGATCGAAAATCGGCTGACGGCCGCTGTAATGCTCCAGCTTGCTGGTCATTTCCGGCATATATTCGGCGGTAAACTCCACCAGCGATTCATACGTCAGGCGGGAATCGACGCGTATACGGTCCAGATGCTCATCGGCAAAATCACGCAGCACGCGCTGAGCCAGCGCCAGTTCACCATACAGCTGATAACGGGTCTGCTGACGTTTTTTGCGCTCCATGACCTTCGTCCATACGCGCTTGAGGTAAGCCGCATCGGCGGCTAACTCCTGTTCATGCACCCCTTCCGCGGCGGTACGGATGATAAAACCGCCCTGCTCATCGCAGTAGTCGGCCACCACCTTCTTTAACCGCTCGCGTTCAGCTTCACTCTCGATACGCTGTGACACGCCGACGTGAGAAGCCCCCGGCATAAAGACCAGATAGCGGGAAGGCAGCGTAATGTCCGTCGTCAGGCGGGCGCCTTTGGTGCCGAGCGGATCTTTCACCACCTGAACCATCAGGTCCTGGCCCTGACGAACCAGTTCGGAAATATCGCGCACCGTAAACTGCTTTTGTTCTTCCCCGGCAACGCATTCGGTATGCGGCATAATATCTGACGCGTGCAGAAATGCGGCCTTATCCAGGCCAATATCTACAAAAGCCGCCTGCATCCCCGGCAGTACACGACTGACACGACCTTTGTAGATATTGCCTACGATTCCGCGCCGCGCTTCACGCTCAATATGAATTTCCTGCAGAATACCGCCATCAATGTACGCAACGCGCGTCTCCGATGGCGTTACGTTAACTAATAATTCAGCCGTCATCTTTATCCCTTTTCTTCACGCAGTGAGTTAAAGTTACTCAGCAACTCATACGTTTCTACCAGCGGTAAGCCGACCACGGCGTGATAGCTGCCATTAATCTTCCTGACGAAACAGCCACCCAACCCTTGAATACCGTATGCACCTGCTTTGTCCAGAGGTTCGCCGCTGGCCACATAGCTGGCAATATCCTGATCTGAAAGCAGGCGGAAGGTGACTTCCGTCACCACCAGGCAATCCAGCGTCAGCTGCTTATCCGCCAGCGCCACGGCCGTCATGACCTGATGCGTCTTACCGGAGAGCATGCGCAGCATCTCGGCGGCGTGGGCGGCATCGCGCGGTTTTTCCAGCACTTCGCCGTTCAGGATAACAATGGTATCGGCCCCCAGCACCGGCAGATCGCGCGGGGCCAGTGCGACCCCCGCCTGCGCTTTTTCACGCGCCAGACGCGCAACATAATGCCCGGCGCTCTCCTGTGGCAGGCGTCGTTCTTCAATACCGGGAACCAGACGTTCAAAAGATAACCCCAGTTGCGTCAGCAGTTCTTGTCGACGCGGAGAGCCTGAAGCGAGATACAGAGTCGTCATATCAACCTTATTGCACCGCAAATTGCTGACGGACTTTCCGCATCAGCAGGAATAACCATGGCCAGAGCACACCGTTTACTACACTACTCCAGAACACTTCCGGACGGAAAGAGACGTTGATCACTAAAAACTCTGCCCAGAAAACAACGATATCCACAGCAAGGGATAACATCATCACCACCAGCGCCTGCTGCCAGAGCGCCAGATTGCGAAACAGCTGATATTTCAGCGCCACCAGATAAGCGATGATACTTAACGATAGCGCGCGAACGCCCAGTGTCGACCCGCTGATCAGATCAAGGATCGCCCCCATGACGAAACCGGTGCCTACGTTCACCCGATGCGGTAAGGCGAGGATCCAGTAAAGCAGGATCAGGAATACCCAGTTTGGCCGGAAGACGGTCAGGTCCGCCGGCCAGGGCATGACCTGCAGCAATAGCGCGATAAGAAACGAGAGCCAGATAACCCAGCGTCCCTGGCTTCGATAACTTGCCACTATTGCCCCCCTGCAGGCAGAGGTTGCGAAGGCGGCGTCATGCCGGTTGCCGGCGCAGGCATTTGCGGCCCCATGGCATCTGGTGCCGGCAGAACCTGCGGCATCATCTGCATCAGACGTTCATTGGCAACGCGGTGCACCTCTTCCGGCGTCATCGGGTTGGCCCCGTTACGATCGGCTCCCCACAGCAGCAGGAGATAGCGCAGACGCTGCAGACCCGCCGTTGGGCGCGCCTGAATGACCGTATACGCACGCTGCGTGTCGAGCTTCACCGAGGAAACCACGCCGACCGGATAGCCTTCAGGGAAGCGGCCACCGAGACCGGAGGTCACCAGCACATCGCCGACGCGAATATCGGTGTTCGCCGGCAGGTGCTCCAGCTGCAAATCGTCAGTGCACCCGTTACCCGCCGCAATCACGCGAATATCATTGCGCAGAACCTGAATCGGCAACGCATGCGTCGCGTCGCAGATGAGCAGCACGCGGCTGGTTAACTTCGCCACCGCAACGACCTGACCAACCACGCCTTTGTCGCTGATCACCGGCTGGCCTTCGTATACGCCGTTAACGCTGCCCTTATCGATAACAACCTGATCGCTATAAGGATCGTTAACCGTAGAGATGACCTGAGTCACCATTTTTTGCTCATCCTGGCGCAGCGGCGAGCCCAGCAGCTCGCGCAGACGCGCGTTCTCCTGTTTATACTGACCCAGCATCAGCAAATCGCTGTTCTTCAGCAGCAGTTCCTGACGCAGCGCGCGGTTTTCCAGTTCGAGCTGATCGCGGGTTGCCAGCGTTTGCGATACGCTGTCCAGCAATTCCCGGGGACCATTTGAGATAAAGTAGAAAGGGCTGACGGCAGTGTCCATGTACGTTCTAATCTGACTGAACGTACCCAGGCGGCTGTCGGCGATAATCACGCCAAGCGCCACCAAAACCGCCAGGATAAGGCGAATCTGTAGCGACGGGCCACGGCTAAAAATTGGCTTCATAGGCTATGCGTATTCTCGTGTCAGTTAAGACCAAGGGTAGCTTTTGAGGCTACCCTGGACCTTCGGCTGACTACTCTTCGCTGAACAAGTCGCCGCCGTGCATGTCGATCATTTCCAGCGCTTTACCGCCGCCACGTGCGACGCAAGTCAGTGGATCTTCTGCAACTACGACAGGAATACCTGTCTCTTCCATCAACAGACGGTCGAGGTTGCGCAGCAGGGCGCCACCGCCAGTCAGAACCATACCACGCTCGGAGATATCGGAAGCCAGCTCCGGCGGACACTGTTCCAGCGCGACCATGACCGCGCTGACGATACCGGTCAGCGGTTCCTGCAGCGCTTCGAGAATTTCGTTCGAGTTCAGGGTAAAGCCGCGTGGCACGCCTTCTGCCAGGTTACGGCCGCGAACTTCGATTTCACGCACTTCATCGCCCGGATACGCCGAACCGATTTCATGCTTAATACGTTCAGCCGTCGCTTCACCGATCAGGGATCCGTAGTTACGACGCACATAATTAATCACGGCTTCATCGAAACGGTCACCACCGATACGAACGGAAGAGGAGTAAACCACGCCGTTCAGGGAGATAACCGCCACTTCGGTGGTACCGCCACCAATATCCACCACCATAGAACCGGTCGCTTCGGAAACCGGTAAGCCCGCGCCAATCGCAGCCGCCATCGGCTCTTCAATCAGGAAGACTTCACGAGCGCCAGCGCCCTGAGCAGATTCACGAATCGCACGACGCTCAACCTGGGTTGCACCGACCGGTACGCACACCAGAACACGCGGGCTTGGACGCATGAAGCTATTGCTATGCACCTGTTTAATAAAGTGTTGGAGCATTTTTTCGGTGACGAAGAAGTCGGCGATAACGCCGTCTTTCATCGGGCGAATCGCCGCGATATTGCCCGGTGTACGCCCGAGCATCTGCTTCGCTTCATGACCAACAGCAGCGACGCTTTTCGGCGAGCCGGCACGATCCTGACGAATGGCCACAACGGAAGGCTCATTCAATACGATGCCTTGTCCTTTTACATAAATCAGGGTATTCGCGGTACCCAGGTCAATGGACAGGTCATTGGAAAACATGCCACGAAATTTTTTTAACATACTAAGGGATAATCCTGAAAGCTGGGGCGGAAAACAAAATCCGCTTACTTTACCAACCACACGCAGCAGCGACAAGGCGCAAAAATCATCTGCTACGGTGAAAATTAGTGCAGCGCATTTCCTTCGTTACAAATTTACCGGGTCCATTCAGTGGCGAAATCGTCAACAGCGCTCCGCGCCTGAATCTGTAACCCGTCAAAGGTCATTTACTGGCATTTACATTGCGATAATCCGGCAGGTAGACAAGCACACCCCCTTCACTATGGCGCGCGTTATTCTACGTGAAATCACGCTAAACGGCAGATCAAACCGAGTATCTTTGCGAATATTTTTTCACATTTGTGTCAAGTGGCTGTGAGGCGGCAAAAAATTCCCCCTGACCACCCGTGACACCGCACTGAGACAGCACCTGCCATTCACTGCGACTGCGAACGCCGGTTGCAAAAACCTGGACCGGCATGCCCTTACAGGCCTCCACCAGGCTCTGAACCAGCAGCTGGTTCTCACTGCGCTTTTCGATATTGCGCGACAGTCCCTGGTGCAGCTTAATCACTTCGACATCCAACTGCTTGATCCAACTGGTTCCAACCAGCGTTAATCCGGCCTGCACGACGGCAACGCGAATACCCAGGGCATTGACCAGGCGCATTACCGGTTGTAAGCGGCCGATATATTGACAAACATCTGCCTCTGCAAGTTCAAAAATAATCCGTCGACGTTGCGATTTTTCACTCTGCATCAAAGTATCACGCAGCCAGCGCTGAAATCTCGGGCGGATCAATGATTCCACCGTCACCTGCAGCGCGAGGTTTTCCTCCGGCCAAAAACTTAAAAATGGCAGTAAGCGCGTGATCTGCAGGCGGTCGTACTCTTCCGCCAGACCAAACTGTTGCACCATAGGCATATATTCTGCCGCGCTCACCTCTTCCTTACCGTCGTACAACCGCGACATCAGTTCACGATGATGGACGCGTCCATCGCGGGTAACGGCCGGCTTCTGGTACAGTCGCGGCCCGCCGCGGCTGAGCATTTGTTCAATCAGCGTACGCCAGCGGACGTTACCGCGCCCTTTCTCCGGTAACGAGTCATCGTAGACTGCCCAGCTATTGCTGCCCTGTAGCACCGCATTGCGCGTCGCAGCCTCGGCGCGTTCCATCACCTGGGCGGTCGTCTGCCCACTGCGGAAAGCGCAAAGACCGATATGCATCATGTCATCGCGGTCAAGAATCCGCGTCGGCGGCAGTGCATCCACCGCTTTTAACAGCAACCCGGCGATGCTATCGGCCTCTTTTAAGGTACGGTGAGGAAGGAGTACGGCAAAATCACTGCGGTGGTAGCGCGCCAGCAGCGCCCCGGGATAGCGCATAATAAAAGTCGACAGCAGGTTGATGAGCGTGAAGTAGTGTTCTTCGGCAGCGGCTCGTCCCCAGTTATCACGTAACAGATCGAACTCCGGCAGGCGGATCATCATCACGATACCGTGCGAACCCACTTTTTCCTGATCTTCCAGCAAAGTTGCCAGCTGATTATCAAAGAACAGACGATTATTCAGCCCGGTTTTCGAGTCTTGCGCCGCATAAGAACGAATCAACGTATCCATACGACTACGCTGATCGCTGGCAAACTGCAGCTCGGAAAGCAGCATATCCAGCGCGCTGCTGGTGCTTGCCGGCCACTCATGTACCGACCCTCGTACCTGCGGCCCGCGTTCGCCGTTGAGGATCCGCGCAGCACGTACCTCAAGCAGCTCCTGGCCAGCAAGCTGACGGCGAATCCAGCGCACGGAGAAAAAGATAACCAGAACCATAAGGCCGATAGCTGTCGATAAGGGTCCGGTGATGTGTAGCGAGCGGAAATAATTCACCATCGGGTCGAGGTAGACCACGTGAATCGTCATACCGGGGTGTTTTAACGACGGTACCGTTATTTCACGATACTGATTCTTACTCCCCGGCGGACGATAGCTGTCGCTACGCGAGTGACCGTACACCGGCTTGCCGTTAAGCAGAAAATCGACCTGCACAATCTCCACCGGCGTCATCAACTCATCCATTTGCGGTTCAAGCTTATCGAACGAGGATGAGATCAGGCGGTTATCCAGCATCGTCGCCACGGCCTGGACGCGATTCTCCATCTTCAGCTGGATACCGTTATAAAAACTCAGCGAAGCACCTATAAGCGTGACAAAGATGGTCAGGCTGGTGAGCAGCGTGACAAATGCTGAGAACTTCGTCGTTAATCGCATCCCTGTGTTAACTCCGCGAGTGAATGACCGCCCGATAGATTTTCAGGCACGTGTACTAGCGCTTTACCTAAAGTAAGCGCTAACTTTCTAAAGCGCGAGGCATACTATCAAAGCTGGCGTTTCTGGCAATTTATTGCGTTATATCGGCGTAATAATGTCGATAGCGAGTATAGTCTGCAGAAAATTTTTTCCAATCTTTGTACAAATAAGGACCCGCATATGCAGGCTTTAATATTAGAACAGCAGGATGGTAAAACAATCTCCTCGGTGCAAACCATCGACGCCGACCAGCTGCCGCCGGGCGATGTCACCGTCGATATTCACTGGTCCAGCCTTAACTATAAAGATGCGCTGGCGATCACCGGCAAGGGAAAAATCATCCGCAACTTTCCGATGATTCCTGGCATCGATTTCGCCGGTACCGTTCATTCAAGCGAAGATCCGCGCTTCCACAGCGGCCAGAAAGTGCTGCTGACCGGCTGGGGCGTCGGTGAAAACCACTGGGGCGGTCTGGCCGAACGTGCGCGGGTGAAAGGCGACTGGCTGGTCGCGATGCCGGAAGGTCTTGATGGCCGTAAAGCGATGGCGATCGGTACCGCCGGCTTCACCGCTATGCTGTGCGTCATGGCGTTGGAGGATGCCGGCATCCGTCCGCAGGATGGTGAAATCATTGTCACCGGCGCCAGCGGCGGCGTCGGCAGTACTGCCATTGCGCTGCTACATCAGCTCGGCTATTCGGTCGTCGCAGTCTCTGGCCGCGAAAGTACCCATGAATATCTGAAAAGCCTCGGCGCACAGCGCATTCTCGGTCGCGAAGAGTTTGCCGAAACCCGTCCGCTGGAAAAACAGTTGTGGGCTGGCGCGATTGATACCGTCGGGGACAAGGTGCTGGCGAAGGTGCTGGCGCAGATGAACTATGGCGGCTGCGTCGCCGCCTGTGGTCTGGCCGGGGGCTTCGCGCTGCCAACGACGGTGATGCCGTTTATTCTGCGCAATGTTCGTCTGCAGGGCGTCGATTCCGTCATGACGCCGCCCGCGCGTCGCGCTGAAGCCTGGCAACGTCTGGTGCGTGATCTGCCGGAATCCTTCTATTCTGCGAGCGCCACGGAAATTACGCTCGCAGAGGCCCCGGCATTCGCCGCTAAGATCATGAACAATCAGATCCAGGGGCGGACGCTGGTGAAGATCGCCTAATCTGCAATTTTTCGTGACATATTCGCGATAAATCGCCGCCTCCGTCATGCTTAGGAAAAAGCATGCCGGAGGATGTCATGAAAGCCAAAAAACTCACGGAAGCCGATGTAACGGCAGAGTCCGTATTTATGCTACAGCGCCGCCAGGTTCTGAAGTCACTCGGGATCACCGCAACGGCCCTTTCTCTTTCCCCCACGGCGCGGGCCGATCTCCTGGACTGGTTTAAAGGTCACGACCGCCCGCCGGCCCCGGCAGGTAAAGCGCTGACGTTTAATAAACCCGCGGAGTGGCAAAGCTCGCTCGCCCTGACGCCGGAAGATAAAGTCACCGGCTATAACAACTTCTATGAATTTGGTCTTGATAAAGCTGACCCCGCGGCCAATGCCGGCAGCCTGCGTACCGATCCCTGGACCCTCACGATTGGCGGAGAAGTGGCCAAACCGCTGACGCTCGATCATGACGACCTGACCCGGCGCTTTCCGCTGGAAGAGCGTATTTACCGGATGCGCTGCGTGGAGGCCTGGTCAATGGTGGTGCCCTGGGTCGGCTTCCCGCTACATAAACTGCTGGCGCTGGTTGAACCCACCAGCAACGCCCGTTTTGTCGCCTTTAAAACTCTGTATGCACCGGACCAGATGCCGGGGCAAAAAGATCGCTTTATCGGCGGGGGGCTGGCTTATCCTTATGTAGAAGGTCTGCGGCTGGATGAAGCCATGCACCCTCTGACGCTGCTGAGCGTCGGCGTTTACGGTAAAGCGCTGCCGCCGCAAAATGGTGCCCCTGTCCGGCTGACCGTCCCATGGAAATACGGTTTTAAAGGTATCAAGTCCATCGTCAGTATCGAGCTGACGCGCGAGCAGCCCCCCACCACCTGGAATCTCGCCGGGCCGGAAGAATATGGCTTCTACGCTAACGTCAATCCGCACGTCGATCATCCGCGCTGGTCGCAGGCCACAGAGCGTGTTATTGGCTCTGGCGGCGTGCTTGATGTTAAACGCCAGCCGACGCTGCTGTTTAACGGCTATGCTGACGAGGTGGCATCGCTCTATCGGGGACTGAATCTGCGGGAGTATTACTAGTGCGTCTGAACGTAAAACAGATTACCTGGCTGAAGGGGGTACTCCATCTGGCCGGCTTCTTACCCTTTATCTGGCTCTTCTGGGCCGGACAACAGGGCTACTTTAGCGCCGACCCGGCAAAAGATATCCAGCATTTTACCGGTAGGATGGCTCTTAAATTTTTGCTTGCGACCTTGCTCGTCTCACCGCTCGCGCGCTACGCTAAACAACCTTTGTTGATTCGTACCCGGCGTTTACTCGGGTTGTGGTGCTTTGCCTGGGCAACGCTGCATCTCACCAGCTACACGCTGCTGGAGTTAGGTATCAACAATCTGGCGCTGCTGGGCTCGGAGTTAGTCAGCAGACCTTACCTGACTTTGGGTTTTATCAGCTGGTTGATTTTGCTGGCGCTGGCCGCCACCTCAACACAAGCGCTGCAGAGAAAACTGGGTCGCCGATGGCAAACTTTGCACAACTTCGTCTATCTGGTGGCAATCCTTGCCCCCATTCACTACCTGTGGTCGGTGAAGATTTTATCTCCGCAGCCGGTGATTTATGCCGTGCTGGCCGCATTGCTTTTAGCATGGCGTTACAAGAAGTTCCGTCAGTGGTGGCGATAATCATCGGATATGTGCAGTTTCCCGCAGATCTTTTATCAACCGCGACGCTTTGAACGATAGCGGTTGATAATCTTCCCTGATAAGACCAGTATTTAGCTGCCAAATGCTACGAAATCGTTATAATGTGCGACTTTGGTTTTCCTGACGGGGTTTTCGGGCCCTGAAAAGGTGACAAGCGCGCTTCGAAGGTATATTTTGTTTTTTACCCGAGAATGGCAGGAGATAGCCACACAATGGCTGACAAGTTTCGCATTTTGCTTTTAAACGGACCCAACCTTAACATGCTCGGCACTCGTGAGCCTGAGAAGTATGGCACCCTTAAGCTTTCTGAGATTGTTAACCGTCTGGAATCAGAAGCTTCGGCTCTGAACGTGGCGCTGGATCACCTGCAGTCCAATGCGGAGTTCGCGCTAATCGACCGAATTCATCAGGCTAAAGACACTGTGGACTATATCCTGATTAATCCGGCCGCGTTTACGCACACCAGCGTGGCTATCCGCGATGCATTACTTGCGGTCAGTATCCCGTTTATCGAGATTCACCTGAGCAACGTACATGCACGCGAACCGTTCCGTCACCACTCCTATCTGTCGGATATCGCCTCGGGCGTCATCTGCGGACTCGGTGCGGACGGCTATTCATACGCTTTACAGACGGCGGTAAAACGCCTGTCACAATCACACTAAACAAAGAGTACGGAACCCACTCATGGATATTCGTAAGATTAAAAAGCTGATCGAGCTGGTTGAAGAATCAGGCATCTCCGAACTGGAAATTTCTGAAGGCGAAGAGTCTGTACGCATCAGCCGTGCCGCGCCAAATGCGGGCTACCCGGTCATGCAGCAGGCTTATGCCGCGCCGATGATGCAGGCTCAGGCACCGGTTGCAGCAGCACCGGCCGCCGCTCAGGCAGACGCGCCGGCGAAAGCTGAAATCAGCGGTCACATCGTACGTTCCCCGATGGTCGGTACTTTCTACCGCACCCCGAGCCCGGACGCCAAAGCGTTCGTGGAAGTCGGTCAGAAAGTTAACGTGGGCGACACCCTGTGCATCGTAGAAGCGATGAAAATGATGAACCAGATCGAAGCCGATAAATCCGGCGTGGTGAAAGCCATTCTGATCGAAAGCGGCCAACCGGTAGAATTTGATGAGCCGCTGGTAGTCATCGAGTAACGAGGCGAACATGCTGGATAAAATTGTTATCGCCAACCGAGGCGAGATTGCACTGCGTATCCTGCGTGCCTGTAAAGAACTGGGCATCAAGACCGTCGCTGTGCATTCCACTGCGGATCGCGATTTAAAACACGTACTGTTAGCGGATGAGACGGTCTGTATTGGCCCGGCTCCGTCCGTAAAAAGCTATCTGAATATCCCGGCAATCATCAGCGCAGCGGAAATTACCGGCGCGGTGGCCATCCATCCGGGTTATGGCTTCCTGTCCGAAAACGCCAACTTTGCTGAGCAGGTTGAACGTTCAGGCTTCATCTTCATCGGCCCGAAAGCCGACACCATTCGTCTGATGGGCGATAAAGTGTCCGCGATCACCGCGATGAAGAAAGCGGGCGTACCAACCGTTCCGGGTTCTGACGGCCCGCTGGGTGACGATATGGATGCTAACCGCGCTCATGCAAAACGCATCGGCTATCCGGTTATCATCAAAGCCTCCGGCGGCGGCGGCGGACGCGGTATGCGCGTGGTACGCAGTGATGCTGAACTGGCCCAGTCCATCTCCATGACCAAAGCTGAAGCCAAAGCTGCATTCAGCAACGACATGGTATACATGGAAAAATACCTGGAAAATCCGCGTCACATCGAGATCCAGGTACTGGCTGATGGCCAGGGCAACGCTATCTATCTGGCGGAACGCGATTGCTCTATGCAGCGTCGTCACCAGAAAGTGGTCGAAGAAGCGCCGGCGCCGGGCATTACCCCGGAACTGCGTCGCTACATCGGCGAACGCTGCTCTAAAGCGTGTGTCGACATCGGCTATCGCGGCGCAGGCACCTTTGAGTTCCTGTTTGAAAACGGTGAGTTCTACTTCATTGAAATGAACACCCGTATTCAGGTTGAGCATCCGGTAACCGAAATGATTACCGGCGTTGACCTGATCAAAGAACAGCTGCGTATCGCTGCTGGCCAGCCGCTCTCCATCAAGCAAGAAGAAGTCCAGGTTCGTGGCCATGCGGTGGAATGCCGTATCAACGCCGAAGATCCGAACACCTTCCTGCCGAGCCCGGGTAAAATTACCCGCTTCCACGCGCCAGGCGGTTTCGGCGTACGCTGGGAGTCTCATATCTACGCAGGCTACACCGTACCTCCGTACTATGACTCAATGATTGGTAAGCTGATTTGTTACGGCGAAAACCGTGATGTCGCGATTTCACGCATGAAAAATGCGCTGCAGGAGCTGATCATCGACGGCATCAAAACCAACGTCGATCTGCAGATTCGCATTATGAATGACGAGCATTTCCAGCATGGTGGAACCAACATCCACTATCTGGAGAAAAAACTCGGTTTACAGGAAAAATAATTCTGTATTCGCAGCAAAAGGCCGGATTATCCGGCCTTTTTTCTTTTTCTCTCCCCTTGCCAGCCCCTTAAGGTACAATCCCCGCTTTAAATTGACCCCGGGAGCCTTATGGACGCGCGTTTTGTTCAGGCCCACAAAGAAGCCCGCTGGGCGTTGTGGCTTACCCTCCTCTATCTTGCAGCATGGTTAGCAAGTGCTTACATTCCTGGTTCTCAGCAGGGCTTTACCGGCCTGCCGCGCTGGTTTGAAATGGCTTGTCTGTTGATCCCGCTGATTTTCATTCTGCTGTGCTGGGCGATGGTGAAGTTTATCTACCGCGATATTCCGCTGGAGGATGATGATGCAGCCTGAAGTGATCCTGCCGCTTATTGCCTACCTGCTGGTGGTGTTTGGCCTGTCGATTTATGCGATGCGCAAGCGCTCGACCGGGGCATTCCTCAACGAGTATTTTCTCGGCAGCCGTTCTATGGGCGGCTTCGTGCTGGCCATGACCCTGACGGCCACCTACATCAGCGCCAGTTCGTTCATAGGCGGCCCGGGTGCGGCATATAAATACGGGCTCGGATGGGTACTGCTGGCGATGATCCAGCTGCCTGCCGTGTGGCTGTCGCTAGGGGTACTGGGGAAAAAATTCGCTATTCTGGCCCGCCGGTATAACGCGGTAACGCTCAACGATATGTTGTTCGCCCGCTATCAGAGCCGTCTGCTGGTATGGCTGGCGAGCCTCAGCCTGCTGGTTGCGTTTATCGGTGCGATGACCGTGCAGTTTATCGGCGGCGCGCGACTGCTGGAAACCGCCGCAGGCATCCCTTACGAAACCGGTTTGCTAATTTTCGGTATCAGTATCGCGCTCTACACCGCTTTCGGCGGCTTCCGCGCCAGCGTGTTGAATGATGCGATGCAGGGTCTGGTGATGCTGATAGGCACCATCGTGCTGCTCGTCGGTATCGTTCATGCTGCGGGTGGCCTGAGCATGGCGGTGCAGACCCTGGAACATATCGATCCGAAGCTGGTTTCTCCCCAGGGAGCGGACGATATTCTGTCACCGACTTTTATGACCTCTTTCTGGGTCCTGGTCTGCTTTGGCGTTATCGGTCTACCGCATACGGCGGTGCGCTGTATCTCCTATAAAGACAGTAAGGCGGTGCACCGCGGGATTATTCTCGGCACCATCGTGGTCGCTATCCTGATGTTTGGCATGCATCTCGCCGGAGCGCTGGGTCGTGCGGTGATCCCGGATCTGACCATCCCGGATCTGGTCATCCCGACGCTGATGGTGAAAGTACTGCCGCCGTTTGCCGCCGGGATCTTCCTTGCCGCGCCAATGGCGGCGATCATGTCGACGATCAATGCGCAGTTATTGCAGAGTTCCGCTACGATCATTAAGGATTTATACCTGAACCTGCACCCGGAACAGCTGGATAACGAGAAACGCCTGAAGCGGATGTCGGCGATGATCACGCTGCTCCTCGGCGCGCTGCTGTTGCTGGCCGCATGGCGTCCGCCAGAGATGATCATCTGGCTGAACCTGCTCGCCTTTGGCGGGCTGGAAGCGGTCTTCCTGTGGCCACTGGTTCTGGGCCTGTACTGGGAGCGCGCCAACGCGGCGGGAGCCCTGAGCGCGATGATCGTCGGCGGCGTGCTGTATGCCGTGCTCGCCACCCTGAAAATTCAGTACCTGGGCTTTCATCCTATCGTGCCCTCGCTGCTGCTAAGTTTGCTGGCTTTTGTGGTGGGCAACCGTTTTGGTCAGCCCGTTCCACCAGCCCCTGTTATGACTACTGACAAATAAAGAGTTTTGCTATGCCATGGATCCAATTGAAACTGAATACCACCGGCGCACATGCTGAAGACCTCAGCGACGCGCTAATGGAGGCCGGCGCGGTCTCCATCACTTTCCAGGATACCCACGATACGCCGGTATTCGAGCCGCTGCCGGGTGAAACTCGCCTGTGGGGAGACACCGATGTTATCGGCCTGTTCGATGCTGAAAGCGATATGCATGACGTGGTGGCTATCCTAGAGCAGCATCCGCTGCTGGGCGCCGGTTTCACCCATAAAATCGAGCAGCTGGAAGATAAAGACTGGGAACGTGAATGGATGGACAATTTCCACCCAATGCGTTTCGGCGAACGGCTGTGGATTTGCCCAAGCTGGCGCGAAGTACCGGATGCAAACGCAGTCAACGTGATGCTCGACCCGGGCCTGGCGTTTGGTACCGGCACGCACCCGACCACCTCGCTCTGTCTGCAATGGCTGGACGGACTGGATCTGACGGGTAAAACGATTATCGATTTCGGCTGCGGTTCGGGCATTCTGGCGATTGCAGCGCTGAAGCTGGGTGCCGCAAAAGCTGTCGGTATTGATATCGACCCGCAGGCAATTCAGGCCAGCCGTGATAATGCCGAGCGTAACGGTGTCTCCGATCGTCTGGAGCTCTATTTACCGCAGGATCAGCCAGAAGCGCTCAGCGCCGATGTGGTGGTCGCCAACATCCTGGCAGGGCCATTACGTGAGCTGGCCCCGTTAATCAGCGTGCTGCCCGTTTCAGGCGGTTTGCTGGGCCTTTCCGGTATTCTCGCCAGCCAGGCGGAAAGCGTCTGCGAAGCCTATGCCGATCGCTTTGCCCTCGACCCGGTGGTGGAGAAAGAAGAGTGGTGTCGGA
This sequence comes from Klebsiella sp. YJ, assembly GCF_002108615.1. Classification (NCBI taxonomy): domain Bacteria; kingdom Pseudomonadati; phylum Pseudomonadota; class Gammaproteobacteria; order Enterobacterales; family Enterobacteriaceae; genus Klebsiella; species Klebsiella sp. YJ. Next base: position 3,486 of record NZ_MTEG01000006.1, on the reverse strand, counting down.
TCACCGGCCGCAGAAAGTAACTCTGGAATGCGGCCTGCGGGCCGCTTTTTTGTTTCCAGTAACCGCTGAATGACGTCAAGAAATGGGAGCCAGATCGCATTACGATGCGCTTTTTTGACTACAAAAACAGCGTTTTATGCCGTTAACAGTGCCCTTTTTCTAAGAAAAATCGAGAAGTTTTGCGATTTTATAAATGGACACAAATTATCCACCACCGATTAAGGTGATGATTAATATGATAATTTATCCATCTCTTTTCTATCGATGTGGGATTCATTGATCTGTGACAGAGGATTGCTCAAAGTTTGGCCTTTCATCTCGTGCAAAAAATGCGTAATATACGCCGCCTTGCAGTCACAGTATGGTCATTTCTTAACTCATGCGCATCGGACACTATCAGCTCAGAAATCGCCTGATCGCAGCGCCTATGGCTGGCATTACTGACAGACCATTCAGGACGCTGTGCTACGAGATGGGAGCAGGTTTAACCGTTTCCGAGATGATGTCCTCCAACCCGCAGGTTTGGGAGAGCGACAAATCCCGTTTACGGATGGTGCACGTGGATGAGCCCGGTATTCGTACCGTGCAAATCGCCGGTAGCGTACCGGAAGAGATGGCCGCAGCCGCCCGTATTAACGTGGAAAGCGGTGCCCAGATTATTGATATTAATATGGGGTGCCCGGCGAAAAAGGTGAATCGCAAGCTCGCAGGTTCAGCCCTCTTGCAGTATCCCGATCAGGTGAAGTTAATCCTGACGGCGGTCGTCAAGGCAGTGGACGTTCCCGTGACACTCAAGATTCGCACCGGTTGGGAGCCGGAACACCGTAACTGTGTAGAAATTGCCCAACTGGCTGAAGAGTGTGGCATTCAGGCTCTGACTATTCACGGACGCACCCGCGCCTGTTTGTTTAACGGAGACGCTGAATACGACAGTATTCGGGCAGTTAAGCAGAAAGTTTCCATTCCGGTTATCGCGAATGGTGACATTACTGACCCGCTTAAAGCCAGAGCTGTGCTCGACTATACGGGGGCTGATGCCCTTATGATAGGCCGCGCAGCTCAGGGAAGACCCTGGATCTTTCGGGAAATCCAGCATTATCTGGACACTGGGGAGCTGCTGCCCCCGCTGCCATTGGCAGAGGTTAAGCGTTTGCTTTGCGCGCATGTTCGGGAATTGCATGACTTTTATGGCCAGGCAAAAGGGTACCGAATTGCACGTAAACACGTCTCCTGGTATCTACAGGAGCACGCCCCAAATGACCAGTTTCGGCGCACATTCAACGCCATAGAGGATGCCAGCGATCAGCTGGAGGCGTTGGAGGCATACTTCGAAAATTTTGCGTAAACAGAAATAAAGAGCTGACAGAACTATGTTCGAACAACGCGTAAATTCTGACGTACTGACCGTTTCTACCGTTAACTCTCAGGATCAGGTAACTCAAAAACCCCTGCGTGACTCGGTTAAACAGGCACTGAAGAACTATTTTGCTCAACTGAATGGTCAGGATGTGAATGACCTGTATGAGCTAGTACTGGCTGAAGTTGAACAGCCCCTGTTGGACATGGTGATGCAATACACCCGTGGTAACCAGACCCGTGCGGCCCTGATGATGGGCATCAACCGCGGTACTCTGCGTAAGAAACTGAAAAAATACGGCATGAACTGATACTAATCAGTTAATTGCTTGTTATAAAAGGCGCTCTTCGGCATGGGGAAGCGCCTTTTTATTATCTGACATATCGAATTTCTCCGGCTGCCAGGGCGGATATCGGTATTTCGCATCGCTGAAGTGCAGATCACTGCTCAGCAGCATGACTCTGCAATGCCACTTTGCCAAAGAGAGTAATCTCAAATCCGGGCAGCCGTTTTATCAAATCACACCTGCCAGACCGTATACCCGAACGTAATAGAAAATAAAGCGAAAGCAAAGTCGCTGCGTATCTCTCTCCTGTCTGCGCGTTAAGCACTATCGCAACTTAATATATCAGCCGCGGGGGAATGAGACTCCTGTGCCTGCCTCCTGGCCATTATTGAACTCGCCAGGGCTACCAGTTTTAACTTTAAGCTTATCAATCGGGTGACCAGACTCATAGCGTACTGACACAGTACCTGCAATCAAATCCGGCCCCGCCACCGCCAGTGCGCATACGATCAAACGGGCTTGAGAACACACCCCATCTCCGGTTCGATATGCACCTGGAAAAGACCTTGCTCTCAGATTGCGACAAAACCCTCTCTGATGCACCAGGAGCGCATTGATGGCCTGCCTCAATGGAGATTTCATCTGGGCCCTGGCATCCTGTTGTAGTGGCTTCTGTGGCTGCATACCTGGGGCGGCATTTGGCCCTGATGTTAAGCCACGACCAATAAGCGGGGTAGAAAATACCGCCAACATAAGTAAGCACTTCGTTTACACGCAGGTTTCGCTTCACACTTTTTCGCCCGGCAACCAATATACGGATATGTTAGAAATCAATTTGTTATATTATCGGCCGACTAATAATATGGCTCTTACTTCTCTTTCGTTATTTTATTCTGCATATTTTCCTCATAATCCCAGTGCGATCTCCACGATATTTACCCTGAACATAAATTGATATTATTTCGGCCGCTGACCTTGATATTGTCGATGGTAAAATAGGCTATTCCGTCATATATCGACAGCGGTACAACCCGACGGATTATTCAGAGGCCTACCATGAACAAATTTATTTTAGTGACGCTGCTGACGACGCTGCTCGCCGGCTGTGCCCATGACTCCCCCTGCGTACCGGTCTATGATTCTCAGGGGCGATTAGTCCATACTAATACCTGTATGAAAGGGACCACTCAGGATAACTGGGAGACAGCAGGCGCCATTGCAGGAGGTGCCGCAGCCGTTGCAGGCCTGACACTGGGTATTGTGGCCCTGACCCGCTAATTTTTATCCTGGAAGCATGCAGAAACTGCAGCTAAAACAAAGGGCCCAGTCGAAGACTGAGCCCTTTTTAGTTTAATAGCCGTTCGTTTATCAGAATATTTGTGGCGACTATACTGGCCTGGCCGGGAGATATCTCGCTACTGTACAGTATCTCCGCGTGGTGCTGAAAATCAGAAAAGCAAAAAGGCCCAGTCTTTCGACTGAGCCTTCTGCTTTATTTGATGCCTGGCAATTCCCTACTCTCACATGGGGAGACCCCACACTACCATCGGCGCTACGGCGTTTCACTTCTGAGTTCGGCATGGGGTCAGGTGGGACCACCGCGCTCTCGTCGCCAGGCAAATTCTTTCTAAGTGCCGAACTTTAACCTAAAAACTGGTGCTGATACCCAGAGTCGAACTGGGGACCTCACCCTTACCAAGGGTGCGCTCTACCAACTGAGCCATATCAGCACGCTAAATTTGATGCCTGGCAGTTCCCTACTCTCACATGGGGAGACCCCACACTACCATCGGCGCTACGGCGTTTCACTTCTGAGTTCGGCATGGGGTCAGGTGGGACCACC
>NZ_MTEG01000063.1:0-9418 GCF_002108615.1 Klebsiella sp. YJ | reverse complement strand
GCTTCGAAACGTTTAGCGGTGTCGTCGGTGAACCAGCCTTCCACATGACCGTCGATGGAGATACCGTTGTCATCATAGAACGCCACCAGTTTGCCCAGCTTCAGGGTACCGGCCAGGGAGCAGACTTCGTGCGAGATCCCTTCCATCATGCAGCCGTCGCCCATGAAGGCGTAGGTGAAGTGGTCAACGATATCGTGGCCCGGACGGTTGAACTGCGCAGCCAGCGTTTTTTCCGCAATAGCCATGCCCACGGCGTTAGCAATCCCCTGGCCCAGCGGACCGGTGGTGGTTTCCACGCCAGCGGTGTAGCCCACTTCCGGGTGGCCCGGAGTCTTAGAGTGCAGCTGACGGAAGTTTTTCAGCTCTTCGATCGGCAGATCATACCCGGTGAGGTGCAGCAGGCTGTAAATCAGCATGGAACCGTGGCCGTTGGACAGCACAAAGCGGTCGCGGTCGGCCCAGGCCGGGTTCTGCGGGTTATGGTTCATGAAATCACGCCACAGGACTTCGGCAATGTCAGCCATACCCATCGGGGCACCCGGGTGGCCGGATTTGGCTTTCTGTACAGCATCCATGCTTAATGCTCGAAGCGCATTAGCATACAAACGGCGAGATAAAATCGACTTATTCATAGTTTCTTCCCCGACATTTACAGCATCTGTCTAATCTGATTTTCCAGCTTGAGCTGATCCACGGCAAAAAGGCGGATTCCTTCTGCCAGTTTTTCAACCGCCATTGGATCCTGATGGTGCTGCCACAGAAACTCTGCCTGAGTCATCGGGCTCGGGAGTGTTTCGGTCACATTGCCGGGCTGTAACTGGAGGGGCAGCGGATCTCTGTTGGCCGCCAGCTCATCAAGTAAAGCCGGTGAAATCGTTAACCGGTCACAACCAGACAGAGCTTGAATCTGCTCGATACGACGAAAACTGGCCCCCATGACTACCGTGCTGTAACCATGTGCCTTGTAATACTGATAAATCTTACGCACTGACACTACACCCGGATCACGATCCGCCAGGTATTCAGCCTGTGGCTGGTTCTTCTGATACCAGTCAAAAATACGGCCCACGAATGGCGAAATAAGAAACACTCCTGCTTCTGCACAGGCTCGAGCCTGTGCGAAAGAAAACAGCAGAGTCAGGTTGCAGTTAATACCGCTTTGCTCCAGCTCTTCCGCAGCACGAATGCCCTCCCAGGTGGCGGCCAGCTTTATTAGAATTCGCTCCGGCCCAACACCGTTCTTTTCATACAACCGAATGATTTTCCGTGCCTTCGATACACACATGCCGCGGTCAAAAGCAAAACGGGCATCGACTTCAGTCGAAATACGCCCCGGAACATGGCGCAACACTTCGGTGCCAATATCGACAGCAACCTGATCACATGCGTTGGCCAGTTGGATTTCCTGATTCCCCCCCTGGCTACACGCCTTACCAATCGCATCAGTGACTAATGACTGATACTGTGTTAACTGGGCTGCTTTCAACACCAAAGATGGATTAGTCGTGGCATCCTGAGGTTGGAACTGACGAATCGCCTCTATATCTCCGCTATCGGCAACAACCGTTGTGTATTTTTTTAGTGCTTCTAGTTGGTTCATAATAACCTCTTAAATAATAAAAATTATTTACAGCAGAAGCATCACCGCAATTTGCCAGCAGCTTCATACTCGTTGATCTTTTCCACCTTCGGTGCTGAACGCCCTGCTTCAAATTCAGAGCGTAACCAACTGTCCACAATGCTTTTCGCCAGTTCAGGTCCGACAACTCGAGCTCCCAGCGTCATGATTTGCGCATCATTACTCTTTCTGGCTCGTTCAGCGGAGTAAGTATCATGGCACTGTGCAGCACGTATCCCCGGAACCTTGTTTGCAACAATGCTCATGCCGATCCCTGTACCACAAAGCAAAATTCCGCGCTGATGCCGTTCCGCCTTAATTGCATGAGCGACCGTATATGCAATATCCGGATAGCAGGCATCTTCAATACCCGTTTCGAGACTGTAATCAGTTACAGCAAAGCCACGCTGTTTCAGGTGTGTAATTAATAAATTTTTCAATTCGATGGCGGCATCATCCGCACCAATAGCGATAGGCAACATAAGAATCTCCAGGCTGTTATGAGGTAAGGACTCCAGACCTGGAGAAAATTCCACTCTTCAGATCCGTGAGATAACCTTAAATCCCCCCACACAAATAATCAATAGATGAACATATGAAATGTTGCCAACAATAAAAAACAGACCAAATGTTCATATAAAAATTAAATAATGAACAAATAATCATAAAAAAACAGCTTATAAACAAATTTGTTAACAGCATCACAGTTTCAATACCTCACAACAGACAACAAACAACAATATCGTTAATGTTCATATGCACATCAAATGAATTATTGTTAAGCGCGAGATTTGCGATTGATCATTTGTTCATCCATACGACTACTTAGTCGTTATCGCAACCAGGATACCCCGAGCCACAATGTGAGACGTCGGTGGCCTATGTATCAAAATCATAAATTATGTTGGAGTCGGTTATGTTCAACGGGTTGGTACAACGCACAGGCCTGCCACCGAAACTGTTGTTAGGTTATGCAGGTGTTTTGGTTTTCATGATGGGTGAAGGTCTGGAGCAGGGATGGTTGTCTCCTTATCTGATAAGCCACGGGCTGACAATACAGCAATCTGCACTTCTGTTTAGCGTTTATGGTTTTGCTGCAGCTATAGCAGCCTGGTTTTCTGGTGTTCTTGCCGAAATCTACACCGCCCGTAGGGTCATGACTGCCGGAGTACTGATGTTTATCATCGGATCGGTACTATTCCTGACTTTTGGCCTCCCGAGCAATAACCTCGAAATCATGATCCCTACTTATGCTTTAAGGGGGCTTGGCTATCCGTTGTTTGCCTATGGTTTCCTGGTTTGGGTCGCCTATGAAGCTCCCCCGCAGCGACTGGGGTCGGCTGTTGGTATCTTCTGGTTTGTTTACAGCGGCGGATTGAGTGTTCTTGGGGTATTTTATTCCAGCTTAGTCCTGCCGTACCTTGGGGAACTGCATACCCTATGGAGCGCTTTAGTATTTGTTGTGATCGGTGCTGTTATTGCGATAGCTCTGAACCGCCCCAAAAAAGATGAACCGGTAGCAGCTAAACCTGAAGTCTCATTAAAATATGTTCTTAAGGGTATCACTATCATCTTTGACAACCCCAAAATTGGTATCGGTGGCGTAGTTCGTACGATCAACACTTCTGCTGCCTATGGGTTCGTTGTATTTATGCCTATGTATATGATGGATATGGGCTTCAGCCGTAATGAGTGGTTACAAATGTATGCGGCACTCTGGGGTGTCAACATCATCTTTAATCTAATTTTCGGCATCATCAGTGATGGGCTTGGCTGGCGCAACGTGGTGATGTGGTGTGGTTGTGTCGGATGTGCTCTTACTACCTTGATGTTCTTCTACGTCCCACAGTATTTTGGCCCAAATTTTTTGCTGACCGTTATAGCCGCAGGTCTGTTCGGTGCGTGTCTTGCCGCATACGTTCCGCTCTCCGCTCTGATGCCTTCTCTGGCACCAGACAATCGCGGTGCAGCCATGTCAGTACTTAATCTTGGGGCTGGACTCAGTACCTTTGTCGGACCCGCAGTGGTTGGCTTGTTCATCGGCAGCCACGGTGCCTCTGGCGTTATCTGGATCTTTACTGGCTTGTACCTGTTCAGTGCTGTACTCATGAAATTTGTGACCCTGTCTCCTGAGCAGACTGAAACACAGGCCCGGATGGTTGCCATAAAAAAACAGCATAAATCCGGCACAACTGTCGATATTTAACCCTAATTAATGAACCGATATATACGTGACACTGAGGATAATTATATGAAAAGTCAGTTACCTAATTCAGCATCTTCCCTCTTCTCTCTGTCAGGAAAAGTGGCCCTTGTCACTGGCGGAGCTAACGGGATCGGACGGGCGATTGCGGAATGTTTTGCTGAACAAGGGGCTCAAGTGGTCCTACTCGATCGGGCGGATGACGTCCTGCAGGTCGCCAATAGCTACGGCGAAAACATGCATGGCATCCAGTTGGATGTAACCAACAAAGCCGAGGTTGAACAGGCGCTTGAAGCAGCAGTAAAACATTTTGGCCAGATTGATATTCTTGTTAACAGTGCAGGTATTGTCATATTGCAGCCTGCTGAAGAGGTCTCCGAAGACGCCTGGGATAAAACCATTGCCGTAAACCTCAAAGGGGTGTTTCTGGTTAGCCAGGCGGCCGGTCAGTATTTTATCCGTCAGGGTCATGGCCGGATCATCAATCTCGCATCTCAAGCCGGGGTTGTTGCGCTGCCTAACCACCTGGCATATTGCACCAGTAAAGCGGGGGTCATCGGTATGACTCAGGTGATGGCTCTGGAATGGGGGCCTCATAATGTTCAGGTCAATGCTATCTCTCCTACCGTTGTGCTGACCGATCTGGGCCGGAAGGCCTGGTCAGGCTCGGTTGCAGATGAAATGAAAAGTAAAATTCCACTGCGCCGTTTTGCTGAGCCACAAGATATTGCTTCAGCGGCGTTATTCCTCGCCAGCGATGCAGCAAATATGGTGACGGGTGCGAATCTGGTCGTCGATGGTGGTTACACCATTCAGTAACATGGTCTTTTTTGTTTTAACTAATTTGATCCACGGAGACAGTAATGAACAGAATTATCAATGATCCAGACCATGTCGTCGAAGATGCAATCAATGGATATCTGAAAGCTCATCCGGAATATTTAGCCACCACGGATAATGCCCGAGTGCTGAAATACCCGAAGGCCCCGATTAAGGGAAAAGTCGGGATTGTGACCGGGGGTGGCTCCGGGCATGAACCTGCATTTCTAGGTTATGTCGGCAAGAACCTGCTTGATGCGGTGGCCATTGGCGAGATTTTTTCCTCCCCGACTGCTGGCTCGTTCCTTGATGCGTTTAAAGCCGCAGATAGCGGTGCCGGTGTCGCCTGCCTGTATGGCAACTATGCCGGCGACAACATGAACGTTAAGATGGCCATCAAGAAAGCTACGGCCGCAGGGATCACCGTCAAGACTGTCGTAGCGAATGATGATGTAGCCTCCGCGCCGGCCACTGAGAAAGAGAAACGCCGGGGGGTTGCTGGCGAAATTCTGATGTGGAAAGTAGGCGCTGCAGCTGCGGCAAAAGGTTATAACCTTGATGGAGTGATCGACGCCGCACAGAAAGCCATCAATAATTGCTACTCTATCGGGGTCGGTCTCTCTTCCTGTACCATTCCTGCAGTGGGCCACCCTAATTTCCATATTGCCGATGGAACAATGGAACTGGGTATTGGTCATCATGGCGAACCCGGTGTGGACGTGTCGCCAATCCAGTCTGCAGCCCATATTGAAAAGACCATGCTGGATATGGTGCTCGGCGATATGCAGCCACATGCCGGGGATGAGGTCGTGGTGCTGGTTTCAGGATTAGGGGCCACACCTGTGATGGAACTCTACATCTATTATGCAGAAATTGAAAAAATTCTCAGTGAAAAAGGGATCCGTATCCATCGACAGTATGTAGGTAACTATTTTACCTCACTGGAAATGATGGGAGTTACTCTGACACTGATGAAAGTCGATGATGAGTTGAAGGGACTGGTGGATGTATCGGTTCAGTCGACTGGTTTAACCCAGGTGGAGTAAGTTATGAAGCAACATTTTTCTACGCAGTCGGGCAACGCTATTATTTCTGATCTGATTTACATCATCATCAGTAATCGTGAATACCTGAGTGATATTGATGGCGCCATCGGCGACGGCGATCATGGCATTAATATGTCAAAAGGTTTTGCCATGTGCGGCGACGCGATTAAAGGCAAAACCCTGACGCTGGCTGAAGGATTTGATGCGATTTCTGATGCCCTGATGGAAGGTATTGGTGGCTCGATGGGACCACTTTACGGTAGTTTCTTTCTGGGCATGGCCAATAGTGTCCGTGGGAAAGATGTCCTGAATGAAGAAGACTTCCATCACATGCTGGAAAATGGTCTGAGCGAGCTACAGGATATCAGTAGCGCCAAAGTAGGTGACAAATGTCTGATGGACAGTCTGATTCCGGCAGTACATGCATTTGGTGATGCCGTAAACCAGGGGGCCAGCTTTGAAGAAGCACTGTCTACCATGAAAGTCGCGGCACAACAGGGGCGTGACTCTACGCTTGACCTTGTATCAAAAATTGGTCGTTCAAGCCGGCTGGGAGAGCGCTCACGGGGCGTACTTGATGCAGGGGCAACCTCCTGCTGCCTGTTATTATGCCAGATGGCTGACAGCGTTAATGCCCAGTTGAATCCTGTTCCTGCCTGAAATAACTATACTACCCCGCTTTGGCGGGGTATCTTCTCCTGAGTTACGCTGAGTGTCCCGATCTGAGAGGAAAAACAAAATCATATGGAAAAACCGTCACAGGATCTTGAATTATTGACTGAAATTGCTATTGCCTACTATCGTGATGAGGTCACTCAGGAAGAAATAGCTCAAAAATTTGGAATTTCTCGTATTAAGGTTGGTCGCCTGTTGAAGCGGGCAAGAGAAGAAGGGATTGTCGAAATAAATGTCCGTTATCATCCCGTTTTCAGTACCCAACTGGAAAAACAAATGATTGAACGCTTCTCCATCAGTCGGGCGTTAATTGCTCTCGACCATCCCGATGAAGAAGAACAACGACGTCTGGTTGCAGGACAGGTATCCAGTTATCTGGCTGCTATCTTAAAGGACAATATGGTCGTCACTGTAGGTCAGGGCCGCAATGTTGCAGCAGTAGCAGAATATACCAATACAATACAGCCAAGAGATTGTCGCTTTATTTGCGGGATAGGAGGCACACACAGGCCCGGAGATGTGATTAATGCAGACCATATCAGTCGGTTACTGGCAAAAAAATTTGGTGGTAGTAGCGAAACCCTTTACGCACCTGCCTATGTAGAAAATCCTGAAGTAAAATCCTTTCTAATGGGTAACAGTACGATTAAGGAAACTCTTGATCGTGCCCGTAAAGCCGATATAGCTCTGGTTGGTATCGGTGATATGAATGAAAACAGCTATATGGTCAAACTCGGCTGGTTCACCCCCCAGGAAATTAATGACGCCAGTTTAAATCAAGGTGTCATTGGCGATATTGCAGGTTACGATTTCTTTAATATTCAGGGAACACACGTCAACACAGTGATGGATAACCGAGTGATTGGTTTAAGTGTTGACGAGTTGCAAAATATCCCCTGTGTCATTGCCATCGCATCTGAATCAACCAAAGCCATGGCAATTCTTGGCGCATTACGTACGGGTGCGATTGATATTATTGCCACTAATGCCAGTAATATACGAACGGTATTGAGTATGATGCAATAAATATAACAGTTAAGTAAAGTCTTTAATATAGGCTAATAAATTCCGTGACCCATGCCTCCTCTGAAGCTCATAAGGAGGCATGGATGTTATGCACTTAGCATAAAGTTGGACTGTCCCACTATTTGGTAGATTTGCGAAAATACATGAGATCACTGTACTGCTGCCAGAGTCATTGAAAATAAAATGAATAGCGGCGGTAACTCGCCTCAGTTAACAGCATCAACCAAAGTGAGTACATGAATGAGTATAAAAATAACATTTCAAAGAAAAACATTAAATATCAATATAATAAATAACAAATCACAATTCAACGTCTGATTCCCTTCCTACAGTTTTATGAGATGCCATCCCCTCTCATGAAGACTTAAAACTCACTAAATCCACGCCGTTGCGTGGATTTTTTTATTTTCATCGCGCCCGGTACATTGCATGAAAGCGCGGGAGAAATGTGAGCATACGCGTAAGTCAGTCGTAAAGGGTGTCAACCCGGCACAAGCCAGAGTTGACTGAAACAATCCGGCTCAGCATCTGGAAAGCATCACCATGCTGCAGGTGAAAAACCGGCTCCCGCCCTGCCGCTGGAGCGACTGCCCGAATACTGGAGTCTATCGGTGGCTATCAACACAGGCATCAGTGACACAGACGGGTAGCCCCGTACAGGGGCTACCCCGGGTATGGCAGGTGCGGAACTATCTCCGGATAAAATTAGTAAGTGTGAAAATATTGCTGAATGAGCTGCGGATTTTTAGTTTGGGTCAGTGCCGTCATCAACAAAATTCGCGCTTTTGCCGGGTTAAGCGAATCGGACACCAGTCCAGGCTGGCCGTCATCAACCGGAACGACACCGCTCCCCGTACGTGAGGCGCGAACGACCACGATACCGGCTTTTTCCGCCTTTTTAATTCCCGCAGCGCTGCGTACAGAGACCGACCCCGCTCCGGTGCCTGCATAAATAATACCGTCGACATGATGCGCAATCGCCGCGTCGTACATATATTCAGGGTCGTCCTGATAGCCATATATAATGACCACTTTGGGCAATGTGTTAAGGTTACGCACGTCAAATACCGAGCGTACAGTGTGAATTTTATCCACACGGGTTTCAAACTGCGGTTTACCGCTCACTATCACCCCAAGATAACCCTCTTCCGGCGCTTTGAAGGTATCCAGTGTCGTGGCATTGGTTTTAGTGACAAAACGGGCAGCACCGATACGATCATTGAGAACCACCATCACTCCGCGTCCTTTCGCCTCCGGGTCAGCCGCTACAGTCACCGCTTCCAGCAGATTCATCGGACCATCGGCGCTGATTGCCGTTGCCGGACGCATCGCTGCCGTAAAGACAACCGGCTTGTTGCTTTTTACGGTCAGGTTAAGGAAGTAAGGCGTCTCATCAAGGGTGTCCGTTCCGTGGGTAATCACGACCCCATCCACATCATCGCGGGCCAGCAGTTCGTTTACGCGTTTTGATAGCTTGAGGATTATCTCGCTGGTCATATTTTCACTGCCAATGTTTGCCAGCTGCTCTCCATCAATACGGGCCACTTTACTAATCTCAGGCACGGCATTAATCAACGTCTGTACGCCAATTGCCCCGGCTTTATATCCTGTGGTCTGAGTATTACTCGCCGCCGAGCCGGCGATGGTACCTCCCGTAGCAAGGATGACAATATGCGGCAGATGCGTCTCACTTAACGCGAAAGTACTTATTGTCAGTAATGCCATTGCCAGTAATGCTCTAAATTTCATATTGACCTATCCCAAAAAGATAAAATTAAAATTCGCCAGGTACTATTGCAAAAGGCTTATTGCAAAAGGCTTGCCAGGAGTAATTTTCTTTTTATCTGCAGATATGTTTAACTTTGATGCAAGAAAAGGGATTCTAATAATTTTGCGCACAAAGCTGGTGCAGCGATGAGCGAAATATAGTCATTCGCACCCTGAGAATTACACTTTAAGTGATTCAGGGTATGCGCTTACTGGTTACGAATATTGAGCGAGAATCACGTGATGATCGCCGCTTTTCTTTCG
>NZ_MTEG01000062.1:0-9793 GCF_002108615.1 Klebsiella sp. YJ | reverse complement strand
TGAACAAAATGACGAAAGCAGGTATGCCTGAAAGCGTGCGTATTGCCTGAAAACACAACCCGCTACGGGGGAGACTTACCCGAAATCTGATTTATTCAACAAAGCCATTGCGGATTCAGAGTACACCGGCGGCCTAAAAGATGTTTACAAAAACTTATCTTTAAGCAATGCTCAGTTGCAGTTCCTTGCTGTTTACTTCAATCAAGACACTGTCCAGTTTGATGGCAGAAATATTGTGTGCGAAAAAGAGGATGATGTTCAGTATATTCTATCACTTATATCAGACAGCCATTTTTGGTTGGACAAATCCATGAAAGGAATAAATAAAGTGGTAAATAATACGGACGTAATAAAAGATATTAAATTATCTCTATCGCCGTTCGCTTCGTTGGGTGAGCTGAATGTTATAGATGATGAATTTAAACTGAAAAATAAAGAGTTTGATGGGTTTGCTAAACTTAAAGTTAAGTATGATGTAAAAAGGGGGTGAAAATGGCAGGGGCATTGTTTTCACTTTCTGCTGGTGGTGTGATGTTTGCAACAGTTGTTGTTATTATCATCTTTAGTGCTATGCTATATGACAGTATAGTTAAAAGACGTTCTAAAAAAATTAACTCACCAGAGTTTACAGGATCACCTCAACTAGCATCTTGCAATTGTTCAGGAAGTACTGTCCTGCTTTATCTTGATTTTGATGGAGTCCTCCATCGAAGGATGAATGAGACATTTGAAAGAATGCCTCTATTGGAAAAAATTTTAAAACAATGTCCAGAATTACAAATAGTCGTGTCCAGCAGTTGGAGGGAAACAATGACTTTAGCAGGGCTTAAATACCTTTTTCCGGTAGCATTCAGACACAGAATAATAGGTGTTACACCTTCACTTAAGGAAGTAAAGGATACGGAATATATTCGGTACAGAGAGTGCCTTTTACATGCCAGACATATGGGGATCAACAAGTTTATTATCATTGATGATGAATCACACCGTTTTCCACCTGGGTGCGAAAATCTGGTGTCAACGAATTACAGTGAGGGGATGACTGACCAAACAGTAGCATCTGTCATTATGAAATATTGTCAGTACTTAACATGAAGGAATGAATTACAATATTAAAGATAAGTTTTTTTTGTGGGCGATGAACAGAGAATTGAAGCCGGTTATTCAGGCAGGGCAGGAACAACCACCCATGGATAATCGGCTCCCGGACATGTCCGGGCAAAGAAATCGTAGAACTAGCGCATGATAGTAAGACGGGGTAATCGAGGCAATATCTCAACAGTACAAATGAAAGAATGCGTTGCTGGGTGGGCACCGGCAGTCAGAGCCAGCGTTCTGCAGCTGCATCAAAGGCTAAGTGTACCTACCATTACCCCAGCTCATGAATCAGCATGCCAGCATGTTTAATGTTTAGAGTCGTCATGTTTGCATTAAGGTCTTTCATCATTCTGGTTCCGCCGCATCGCACATATTCTCTTAATCTTCCATTGTAGGAATCGGGCATAAGAGCATTGGCCATATAAAAACCTATTCCGTAATTTCTGAAAGGGTGTCACTAAAGGGCTTGTCGTTGTACTGGGGGTATAATCGTTTCATCATTCCAAATGCGGACTTCACAGCACTGCGGAAGTCAGGATAAAAAGAAGGCTTAGTATGAAGATCGCTATCATTCTTCAACACACCTTCGAAGCAGCCATATTCTTCACCAAACTCCTGAACTATCATCCACCGGCCATCCTTGCATTCAACCACCATCAGAGCTGATTTTGGGTAGTCGCCAGCAGGGGTCAACCAATCTAAATGGTAGTGGTTGATAGTATCATATACCTTATGTACATTCACAGAATGGTCTCCTGACTAAATTTAACATAACGTACATTACGCGCACCGCCCATGTAGGGGCTCAATAGTAATGTCCGCCTGTGGCTCAATTCAGATGTCCGCGTTATGGTAAGCTTCACTGGTCCGTTTAAACTACCGGGAGGCATATCATGAGCGCAGAAAGCTCAGGAGTGTTTACTTTGAAAGAGATCAACCGGGTTAAGATTATACAGGACGTCATCGAACGTCGCATCACAACGCGTCGTGCGGCCGAGCACCTTGGTATCAGCGACAGACAATGCCGCCGTCTTCTTGCTCGTTACCGTGAAGGCGGTCCGCTTGGTATGGCCAGCAGACGATGTGGCATGCGTGGTAACCGTCAGTTGCCTCCCGGGCTCGCAGACGAGGCTCTGGAACTGATCAAGACGCGTTATGCTGATTTCGGTCCAACTCTCGCGCGTGAAAAGCTCGAAGAGCTCCACGGACTGTTTCTTGGCAAAGAAACAGTCCGGCGCATCATGGTCCGGGCTGGTTTATGGATCCCCCGTAAACAACGCGCCGCAAGGATCCCTCAACCACGGTACCGGCGTCCTTGCACTGGTGAACTGATACAGATTGACGGCTGTGATCATGACTGGTTTGAAGGCCGTGGCCCGGCCTGCACAGCGCTGGTCTACGTTGATGATGCAACCAGCAAACTGATGGAACTGTTGTTTGTTAAATCGGAGTCCACGTTTTCTTACTTTGAAGCCACGCGGCGCTATATTGATAAGCATGGTAAACCGCTGGCACTGTACAGCGATAAAGCTGGTGTTTTTCGTGTTAACAATAAACACGCCACAGGCGGAGACGGACATACTCAGTTTGGGCGAGCCATGCATGAACTGAACATCCAGACTATCTGTGCAGAAACCAGCCCCGCCAAAGGGCGTGTAGAACGTGCTCACCTGACTTTACAGGATCGTCTGGTAAAAGAACTGCGGTTACAGGGCATTTGCTCAATGGAGGCTGCAAATGACTTCGCTGAGGCCTATATGGCTGACTATAACCGCCGTTTTGGCAAAGTACCGCGACATGATTTTGACGTACACCGTGCTGTAGAACATGATGAAGACTTGGAGCTTATTTTCACTGTTCGTGAAAAACGTAAAGTCTCAAAATCGTTGACGATACAATATGATAAAATGTTGTACCTGATTGAAGACAGCGAGCTGAGTCGCCGTGCAATAGGTAAATATATCGATGTGTATCACTATCCTGATGGCAGAAAAGAGCTGCGCCTGAACGGTACGTTACTTCCCTACTCTACTTACGACCGACTGTCAGAAATCGACCAGGGCGCGATTGTCGATAACAAGCGTCTTGGCCGAACCCTGGAGTTTATCAGTCTGGTGCAGAGCAAGCGGGATAACACGCGCTCTCAGTCAATTCCCGCTGGTGATGGCCCTTCCCGACGACGGCCAAAGCAGGAAGGGAAGAAATCCCAGCGCTCACTGGATAATGATGACATGCTCGAAGCACTCAAACAGCTTCAGTCACGTTCAGAGGATATTTTTGGTAAAAGAGCCCGCTGATGGTACTCACTGACCGGACGGTTGTTGCTCACCAGTTGATATTGTCCGGCCAGACCCATGATGTATTATTCATTTCGTTCAGCATCTTTATGTCCTGCTTTTCACGGGCATACTTACCCCATAATGAATCAAAAGAGCGAACAATACTGATTAACTGCTTTTTTCTTTGCTCCGGAGATAAGCTGATAAAATAGCAGCACCTGCTGTCAATATTATCCTCAATGAAATTAAAATCAGAGTCTGATGCATATTTTGCTGTTTGCATAATATCATTCGACGTTGTTCGGTCAGACTCTGTTAATGCTGATTCTATCAGGTATTCAAAGGCATACATGACAGACAGCTGGTTTTTGTCTGTCTGAATATAACCCATTGAGTTTCTGAGTATTGAGGACTGAACCAGGACCAGAGGCCATAAAATCTCAACACCATAAAGCTTATATGTATCATGTTGATCATACTGATGTTGCTCAACACGACGATTACCTTCCCGCGCTTTACGAATATCATAGGCAAGGGATAACATAAATCCGTCTTTAACTTTAATCAGTGGGCTTTCATCCACGATGTAATGAACGAGTTCGTGCAATTCATTCAGGGCTTCTGAATCTCCCCACAGTATAAAACCTGCATTGTTCGGCGTTAACTCGTATCGAAGCATGAGATCAATCATCCTGTTGTTTCAGTCGAAGGAAAGTCTATCAGCAAAGAGAATCTGAGATCAAAGTGGACATTTTAATTGAGCCGGATAAAGGACATTTCAATTGAGCTTTGACAGCCCATGTTAGAACCATTTAGCAATGTCACTTTTTATCCAGATAGAAACGTCACCTTAGAGTAAGCTAAACTGAATGCAATTCTAAGGGACTCAACGGATGTTGGTGACCATGTCAGATAAAGAAATTCATCGCTTGCCAGTGATACAGGCTGTTTGTGAAAAGCGCCTACGCCGTCGCGATGCAGCGTCACAGCTTGGCATCTCAGAACGTCAGGCGCAACGGCTTATCAATCGTTACCGGGTTTCTGGTGCTGAAGGACTTGTCAGCCGCAAACGCGGTCAACCCAGCAACCGTCGGTTGACCGAATCTCTCAAACTACGCGTACTCACGCTAATACGTGAAAACTACAGCGACTTTGGACCCACACTGGCCGCAGAAAAACTCAGAGAGCGTCATGATATCCGGCTTTCAATCGAGACTGTCCGCAACTGGATGACGTCGGACGGACTCTGGGTTCCGCATGCTCGTCGCAAGTCACGGGTTTATCAACCTCGACATCGGCGTGATTGCCTGGGTGAACTTATCCAGATCGACGGCTCCCACCATGACTGGTTTGAAGGCCGTGCGCCAAAATGCTGCCTTCTGGTATTTATCGATGATGCCACCGGCCGCCTGATGCATTTGCGGTTCAGCGAGTCAGAAACAGCCTTTGACTACATGCTGGCAACCCGGGAATACATTGAGCAGCATGGGAAACCGGTATCGCTGTACAGTGACAAACACGCAATATTTCGCGTCAGTGGTCCGGAGAACCGCAATACCACCGTTACCCAGTTCGGACGTGTGCTCTATGACCTGGCAATCGAGCTTATATGTGCCAACAGCTCTGAAGCTAAAGGCCGCGTGGAACGTGCGAATCAGACGCTTCAGGATCGACTGATCAAAGAAATGCGTCTGGAAGGTATTACCGGCATTGAGGCTGCAAATGCCTGGCTTGCCACTTTCATTGCAGACTTTAACCGCCGATTCTCACGTCCGGCCAGGTTCCCGAAAGATTTGCATCGTCCGGTGCAGGAAAGCCCCGGTGAGTTAAGAGACATCTTTGCCTGGCATGATGTTCGTACCGTGTCGAAATCACTGACATTCCAGTACGATAAGATCCTTTATCTCATGGACCCAACAGAAGAAAATAGCCGTCTTGCCGGTGAAAAAATTAAAATACTGGACTATCCCGATGGCACCCTCGCCTTCCACTATGGACACCGGAGCCTTAAGTGCCAGGCATTTGATAAGCTGGCCTGTGTCGACCAGGGGCAGATTGTCGATAACAAACGTCTCGGGACTGTACTCAGACTGGCTCAGGTAAAACAGGATGAGCGGGAAAGCGAAGGCAAACGGGAACGAAGCAAAAAATCGCCCAGCCGTAAGGCTCAGGTGCGCGTCCAGGAACAGCTCCGGGCTATCAATCCCGTTCTGGCAGACCCGAGCTTGTTTGTGGCAAGTTCAAAGCGATAGAATCGACCATCAGTGCTGCAAAGTACCGGAACAGTGAGCCCCCAAAAGGATACTTGAGATGATTAAATTCCCGACTAAAAAGCGCGTTGATTTGTATAAAAATGCTGTCAGTTCTGAGCAATTACATCTGGATCTGGCTGCGGCTCAGGAGTTCATGTTCGATGCCTGGGAAACTGATGACCTGGACGTTGTGCTGAAACTCATCAGAAAAGCTATCAAGAAATCCCCGCTCTGTGCTGACGCATACTCATTCTACTGCGAGTTATCTCAAGAACCTCCTGAGTCAAAAATCGGGAATCTGGAGACGGCTTTGTACGCAGCCAGCATTGCTCTTGGCGAGGATTTTCAGGAGTTCGCAGGACGTTTCTGGGGATTTGTCGAAACACGTCCATATATGAGAGCAAAAGCAGCTTTGGCTGAGGCCTTATGGGAGTCAGGTAATTTTTATCCGGCTATGGCTCACTGCCGCGAAATGCTGAAGCTCAACCCGAACGATAACCAGGGGATTCGTCATTTATTAGCGAACTATTACCTTGAGCTTGAAATGGTGGATGATCTGGCCTTGCTACTGGACGATTATCCTGGGGATATGCGCCCGTTTCTTCAGTATACACGCGCCCTCCTCGCCTACCGGCAGTCATCCCCAGATGCCAATGATATCGCTAAAGCTGCGATTGATTCTAATAGACACATCCCCGGCTTGTTATCGAAGTGCAGATTACAGCCCAAGTCTAACAGTGGATATATTACGTTAGGTGAAATGGATGAAGCCATATATTACGTGAATAATAATTTAAAAACCTGGATTCGCACCCCTGGTGCAATTGAATGGATTGTCAATGGTATTTAATTTACGAAGGCCATTGCTTAGGCCTTCATCATTAATTTAATCACAAGCCATTTCTTGCTGTCTTTAATTCTAAAAGATTGACTTTATCTATCTTCCCTTCATGGATCATTATTGTTAATTTCGCTGGATGTTTAAATCGCATTTCGCTTATCCTAAAAGTCCAAAGCATTATCTTTAATAGATCTTGCTCATCGATAATTTTGTGGCCTTTTATTCTTGTAAGTCCAGACCCAAAGATTGGGACAGAAACACTTTTTTGAGCATAGACTCGATTAACCTTATCCCAAAAACTTATTAGAAAACCTAAATACTCAGGCATTGTGAGATGAGCTACATTGTGCTCGTCAAACTTAGATAGCGCAGTGAGTATGTAATCACCATAAACACAAATAGTGCCAATTTCAAATTTTTGCTTTTTACCTTCAATCCTTTCCTCATTTCTATCTTTTATCTCTTCGGCATCGAACCTATAGTTACTAATGTAATCATCCAACTCACTTACAGTACAAGATAAATGTTCGTTGATAAATTTACCATTGAGACTACTTCCGGCAATAATTCGCTCATCAACCTGAGTATCAAAATATTCATTGAAAGCGATCGCTTTCAAACCCTCCTGTTTGAAGATATCTCCTGTTTTAATGATAACAGTACTTTCCTCAATAGTTAGATTAATCTCCCTCAAGCTATTTGCTCTGTACCATAACCAAAGATAGGCGATAATAAGCACTGCAATGCAAGCTAAACCTGCCGCAATTTTTTGATTTGCAGGAATGTCGACAAAAATAACAACTGCACCGATAAAACCGAACAATAATGATGCATATCCCTTAAACTCATTGAAAACCTGCTTGTCACAGAGACTAACCTTAGACATTTAATATTCCTATATCTATGCAAAAACAAAGCGCCACAATCGGCGCTTAAGTTACATTATGCGCTATATCTATATACATCTGGAACGGTTTTGGTTTTCACCATAAACTTACTATCTGCCAGTGATTGTCTGATAAGAGCTTTATTCATTGGGATATGCAACGTGGGAACTAAATGCATTGAATCTCTGAATGCGGGAATCTTAGACCATAAATTTTGTATTTGCTGCTTTAAAATGTTGTTAACTAGCAAACTTTCTTTTGTGTCATAGTCAGGGTATATTACAATTACAGGAAGCCCCAAGGAATTAATACCGTAATCAATTTCTTCTCGTAGAGCGCGAGAATTTATAGTTCGATCACTCAGGAATAGAATAATATTCTTAGAATTCCGCAGACGCTGTCTGAGGCGAGGCATTAAAGTTTGCTCCCAGTTACTGCCATCACGAACGTTATAAGTTGTATCGTGTGAATTGGTAAAAGGGAAACCGGAGTCCGCTCCTTTCCACATTCTCAGTGTGTTGTAATAAACGAAGTCTTTCGTAGCATGAGCTCCCAGAGCGCCCTCATGAAAAGGCTCAGCAACATAAAATGCACAGTAATTCCCACTCATTCCTGTAATCCTTCTTTGTTAGAAAAATCCCAAGGAAATTATACACCTCCTTACAAGTTGAACCGCAACCAAAACATGAGCTTTAAGTGCCATTTCTATGTTGCAGAAAGAGGTGACACTTTAAAACTGCATTGACAGCCCAGACTGACTCAGCGCGTTTCTGGCATATCCCCGGTAAAACAAGTAACAAACCACCCGAAAATGAACACCAGAAACGCGACTTAAGAATCTACCCTATGAATGGATATGCACTCAACCGAATCGATCTTGGTTTCAATCTTTTTTATCGGGATCAGGCTTCTTTTTAGGTAACTTCGGGGGCTTAACTTGCTGATGACTTTGCGTTCGGCGCGTAAGCCAGGGATGGTCAGCTTTAGGTTTAACATAGTATTTTGAGCGTAAATCAATACGGGCATTATCCACTCGTTCATGGACACTCTTTTCATCATCCAGTGGTATAGGCTCCGGGCCATCAACATACTTTTCCCAGCCCAGCGCTTTCCCGTCATACAGAACGTTAATTTCACCGTCAAAGTTCTCGCATACAGTAACAACCGAATGCCTAAGTCGATATCCCCGGCCCTCACTGCGTACCTGAAACGCACTGCTTTTGTACTGGAAAGTGAGATTTTTAGACAGAACGCGCTTCGCCTGTAGGCTGAAGATATAACCCAGTTCCTCTTCAGAATGGTGCACATCAAGATGAGCATTATCAGTAGTACGAGGCGACGTAGCGAACCGGTTGTTATAGGCTTCAATAAAGGTCGGCAACCATGCATTTGCTGTTTCAATATCACTGATATTCTGAAGCCGCATTTCTTTGACCAGCCTGTCCTGTAGTGTCTGATTGGCGCGCTCTACCCGCCCTTTTGCCTGCGGGCTGTTGGCATGGATTGGCTCGATGCCCAGTGTCTTTATCGCACGAGTGAACTGGGTCAGCTCACCTTCCCGCTCTGGGTTATTTACCCTGAATATACTGTGTCTATCAGAGTAGAGAGCGAGCGGTACGCCATGATCATTAAGGTAACCCCGGAGGGTTTCCATGTAAGCCCGGGTTGTTTCAGCAGGCACAAAACGCAACGCCATCAACGCACTGGTGGCATCATCAATGAAAACGATCAGTGTACATCTGGGGCCTCGATTTTCAAACCAGTCATGAGGTGAGCCATCAATCTGGATCAGTTCACCGTAAGATGGTCGTCGCATGCGGCGTTGATATATACGGGCAATTTTACGACGGCGTTCACGCCATAACCCCTCTTCTATCATCCACTTTCTGAGAGTTTCAACGGATAAAGATAAACCGTGTATCTCGCGCAATTTTTCGCACGCAAACGTAGGTCCAAAATCAGCGTAACGGCCTTTGAGGAGTGAAATTACTGTTGCTCTGAATTCAGTAGAAAAGGAATTATTAGGACGCTTTCCACGTCGGTGGGAAACCAGACCAGAAGGCCCTTCATTTCTATACCGTTGCACCAGACGTTTAACCTGCCGAATAGAAATGCCAATGCGTGCCGCAGCTTGTTCCTGAGTAATATGTCGATTAATTGACTCCTGAATAATCTGAAGTCGGTGGAGTTCCTTATGACTCATCGTAACAGTCTCTTTGATCATGAAAAATCCCCCAGAGAATTGTCTGGGGACATTTTAGAATGGTTCAAAGGGGACATTACAGCTTGGTGTTAACAGGACCCATACATCTCCTGTGTAAGTTCACACAGATATTGCAATTGCCTCAGAACACTAAAGGAGGGATTGCCAGATGTTGATGCAGCATATCGGTGTCGGCTATTTTGGGTATTACCGAGCAACTGCTTATGCGATGA
>NZ_MTEG01000061.1:0-10171 GCF_002108615.1 Klebsiella sp. YJ | reverse complement strand
CTGATGATCTGTTCGTCGGAAAAACGCTTCTTCATGGGGATGTCCTCATGTGGCTTATGAAGACATTACTAACATCGGGGTGTACTAATCAACGGGGAGCAGGTCAGCCTAGCCCCCTCCCCTTTTCTTTTACATGACCTGAAAACCCATCTTCTTTTTTTTTCACATATCCTCCCCCTTCGATATTTACCAGTCATCCCCTGAGCTTCCGCAATTACCTGAAGTGATAATATGCTGAACACCTCCCCTCTTCCCGGTGATTTACTTGTGACTTAACTTACTCATGAAGACCTGTATGAATAAAATCATCCCGTTATTCGCAGCTACATCCCGGAAGCCTCTAAATTCTGATGATGCCCCACATATGCAGTACGATCCCTGTTCGCAGTCGTATATCTTAAGCCTCAGCGGATTCCTGATGCGCAGCAGCTGAAAACAACCCCCTTGTTCGCAGTCAGATACCTTAAGCCTCATCAGACTTCTGATGTGCAGCAGTTGAAAACAACCCCGTAGTTCGCAGTCGGATACCAGAGTCACAGCAGACTCATAATGTGCAGCTGGTGAAAACAACCCCGTTGTTCGCAGTCGGATACCAGAAGCCACAGCAGACACATAATGTGCAGCCGGTGAAAACAATCCCGTTGTTCGCAGTCAGATACCTCCAGCCTCATCAGCCCCCCGATGCGCAGCAAGTAAAACCCCATGTTCGCAGACGCATACCTGAAGCTACAGCAGACTCATGATGTGCAGGAGGTGAAGACAACCCCGTTGTTCGCAGGCTGATACCTGAAGCCACAGCAGACTCATAATGTGCAGCCGGTGTAAACAACCCCGTTGTTCGCAGTCGGTTACCAGAAGCCACAGCAGACTCATGATGTGCAACCGGTGAAACAACCCCGTTGTTCGCAGTCGGATACCTCCAGCCTCATCAGACTCCCGATGCGTAGCAAGTTAACCCCCCTCAGCTTGTCCGCAGTCGGATACCCGAAGCCACCACAGACTCATGATGTGCAGCAGGTGAATACAACCCCGTTGTTCGCAGTCGGATACCAGAAGCCACAGCAGACTCATAATGTGCAGCCGGTGAAAACAACCCCGTTGTTCGCAGGCTGATACCTGAAGCCACAGCAGACTCATAGTGTGCAGCCGGTGAAAACAACCCCGTTGTTCGCAGTCGGTTACAAGAAGCCGCAGCAGACTCATGATGTGCAGCCGGTGAATACAAACCCTTGTTCGCAGTCATTACGTGAAACCTCAACTGACTGATGAAATTCAGCCAGTGAATAAAACCCCGTTATTCGCAGACGCATACCTGAAGCCACAGCAGACTCATGATGCGTAGCGAGTTAAAACAACCCCCCTGTTCGCCGTCATTAAGTGAAGCCTCTACTGACTGATGAAGTTCAGCCAGTGAATACAACGCCGTTATTCGTAGTCGTTACGTGAAACCTCAGCGGATGAATGATGTGCAGCCGGTGAAAACAACCTCGTTGTTCGCACTATGCTCATGTGAGCCTCTCGTAACTCATGAAGCCCCATAGATGATTTCAACTCCTTTTTATAAAATCGGCTATCTGAATCCTCAGACTATTCCAGATATCTTGCAGATAAAACCATCCCGCTGTCTGTTCGCAGTCGGCTATCTTAAGCCTTGTCAGATTCCTGATGCTTGCAGGTGTAAAAAACCTTTTGTTCGTAATCGGATCCAAGGATTCTCTGGACACCCATGAAGTCCACAGATGAAATGCAACTCCTCTGTTCGCAGTCTGGTCATGCGTGTCCATGGAGACTCATGAAGCCCCACAGATGCAATCAAACTACGTTTCCTAAAGTCGGTATCAGAATCCACAGAAGAATCCTAATGCCTTGTAGATGAAAACCCATTGTTCGTAATCGGCAATTCTGGTCTGGAGCCCCAATAAGTTGAACAGCCATGTTTTCGACCTCGAAATTTGGGAAGGTATACATCGTTAAACCGGCCTCCAGTAGATAGGTGAAAGAGAAGGGCAGAACAGGGCAGGGCATGGTAAAGGGGTGGCATAGTCATTTGCGCCCATGGGTTCTAGCTAAATTTTAAAAATTGAGTATGGATGGCTGGGAAAAAGTCTCAGAATTCACCAAATCTGTGAATTTTGCCTAGTTAAATTAGTTTTCTTTTAATATCAATACCTTGAGAATTATTTGTACATTTCTCGTCTAAAAAAGACTGTGCACGAAATCTCATTTTGAGCGCATGATGTGATAAAAGTGCATTGTAATGCACTTTTACCTTGTAATACGCTCAATCCTCATGAATAATGTGAAGACTAACCTAAGGAGAGATCATGAGCATATTAGATGATATTCGTACTATCGGCCTAAAGATGAAAAATGAACAAGCAAGCCTCAAGGAAATAATCTTGGAGTCGAGTCGGGTTGATGTTTCGGATGAACAAGTCGATGGCTTAGATCGTCTTATCTATAACCATTGTTTAAATAAAAAAACTCTTTCGGACTTCTTTGGTAAATCAAGAAACACTTTTAGTAGAATTCTTGCTGAACTACATGAGAAAAAAGTGATCGGTGAACCTATCTTCCAGAATAAGAGTCACCTGTATACACGTTGGGATGTTCAAAAAATAATGGAAGCGATGGGCACTATTCAATATCGTGAAATGTATTTGCCCCGAGTTATTGTTACGGAAAACCATAAAGGTGGGACAGGTAAAAGTACAACAACAGCAACACTTGCTACCGCGGCCGCCTTGGATCTTAATCTGAATGCAAAAATCTGCGTAATTGATCTTGACCCCCAAGGCTCGTTAGGCAATAACCTTATCCACTCAACTAGTGAAGATAGTGTTTACCTAACCATAACCGATGTTCTGCTTAGTGAAATTGAAGATAATGACTTTACACAATATATAAAACAGGGATATACGGAAGCACAAATTATTGGTGCTATGGCATTTTCAACCCATCTCCCTAACATGGATGTTATAACTGCATTCCCGACAGATGATAGATTTACTGATAAATATTGGAGCCTCGATAAGGAGGGAAGACTCAAACTTCTGACACGTTTTCGTGATGTGGTTATACCTGTATTAAAGGAAAAATATGACCTTATATTTATAGATACTCCGCCACAAGATTCTCCAATTATTTGGTCAACAAATGAAGCAGCTGATGCAATACTTGTTCCCATTACACCACGAGAATATGATTTTGCATCAACCACAAACTATATGATTACGATTTCAGACCGACTTGAGCAGCTTCCATCTAAGGGAACAAATATTAAATGGATAAATGTTCTTGCAGTAAACGTAGATGATAGAAGTCAACATGAGATTCGTACTTTAAATAAACTAGTAAGAACTGTACGTGATCGGTTCATGACAACAAATATTAAACATTCAGAGGCTTTCGTTGCAGCGGCTGAAAAAGGTCGTACTGTACTCGATATTAAAAAATCAGAAGAACTTTGTTCTTCAAAACAATATGATATTGCTGAAATGTCGGTTCAGTCGGTGTATCAACAACTTATCAATGAAATTAAAAGCTTCTCAGTTAGGGAGGAGGGTAAATAATGAGTGATGTTGAACGCGGTACAAGCAAAGACAAATACTTAACCGGAAACAGCAAACGTACATTTGTCGATCAAAAAAGCGGACTTCCACCTTTACGTACTTCTCCTACACAGAAGCGACTATTTACTCTAGCAAATGGGCGTAAAGTTGAAGCTCGCTACGTTGTCGTCCCCGGCTCAGAAGTTGCTAATAAAACGCTCGTTCATGAACTAAACCCACGAAATCAAGAGGCAGTTGACGATCTCTCTACAAGAGAAATTCTTCCTTTAATTAAAGAGAATGGGGTTACAACTGAAGCTATTGCCGTCTACCGGGACGGCCAATTTTACCTAATTGAAGGAAGTAGGCGTCGTTTCTGCTGCATAAAATGTTCGGTTGATTTACCTTTATGGGCCTTCGATGTAGAGGTTAGCCGTGAAGATGTCGATTGTATTGTTAATGCTGCACAAACGGCAAAACGATTCTCGTATCGTGAAGTTGGAATTAAATACCTTGAAATCATGAAGAATAAGGGTTTTAAAACTAATGAGGAACTTGCTTCTTATCTTAATATTGGTATTGAATCGATAAGAAAGAGAATTCAGGCTGCAAAAATCAGTAAAGAACTTATTAGAATATTCCCAGATAGTGAGGGGATACCTAATACTTATTATAGTAAATTGGCTAGAATTGAAAAAACCGCTAATGCTAATAACATTCCTCTGACAGAGCTAACATCTGAAGTAGGGGCGGATGACAATAAAATTACTAACATTAATGATATTGAGGAAGTTCAGAAGTCAATTTTAGATGGTTTACATTCAGTTCTTAGTATTCTTTGTAATGATGTAAATAAACCGCAAAAATGGACAGTGACTGATATTGCTGCTTTTGATAATAAGGATACTTACGCTAGGGTAAAAAGAAGCGCCGATGGCCAGAAAGTAAGCTTTGAATTTAAGCGTATTGGTCAATCAACAATAAATGAGATTGAACGCTTAATTAAAGTTAGTATTAGCAAAGCAAAATAATTATTTTATTTTTAGTCATGATTCTTTAACAGGGATCATGACTTTCTCATTTATGCAACTCACATGTACGACTTTGACACTGGAGGTTCTAACAGCTTTCTGTTCCACTCTTGGCAGAGAAGAATCCCCTTGCTCAAGTCCATCTCTTGGTGCTCCGGCAGCTTTCAGAAGCATCGTTGACAAAAACAACCCCATTGTTCGCAGTCGGATACCTGAAGCCACCGCAGACTCATGATGTACTGCAGGTGAAAACAACCCCGTTGTTCGCAGTCTGTTTCTTGTTGCTCTTGAAACCTTCTGGTTCACCGTTATGATTATACAACCAGCCTAACTAGTTAGGGCTGCGCCCAGCCTACTCACGAATAACCCTGACAATGTACCGTCCTAAAGAACTCTATAACCCTTATACTGGGGGAGGGGGCAACACCAACTAACGGGTCTGATCATGTCGAAATTCGACTCTGATCATTTCTGGAAAATTTCCAGCAAAGCTGGTATCTATTGCCCTGATGTGAAAATTAACCTATCTGGTGGGTAGTTAGAAAGTTACTTTTTATTGTTACTTTCTATAGTTAGACGATGAATCTATGCCTAACGTCCCTAATCAGTATGAACCTGATCAGGGCACATTTTTTGATTAATGCATGTTACTTGGTTACTTGATTTGCGGAAATTTGCGGAAATTCGATTATGAAATTGCTTTCCCCTGTAGAACCGTTTTCTGCTGTGAAAATTGGGACGGTTGAGTTTTTCCCGTTCCCAAGGTCTATCTGAATTTCTTTTGTCTCCCCGGGTTGAATAATGTTCCCCAGAATGTTGATCGCATAATCTGCGTCCTTCCTGACCGTGATATTGGCCGTTTGTATGCCCTGCGCCAGTGAGCCATCGTTACGTCGTAGCTGGCCCGTACGCATGACGGCCAGCGGTGTGTTGTCACTGGTTTTCAGCGCCTTAACCACACCTAATGTTTTCAGTTTCTCAAGGGTGACGAGATTTTTAGGGTAGTAGGCGAACTGAATGCTTTTTTGTGTCGTGTTGCCTTTCGCGTCGGTAGCAAATGCGGTCAGTGTATACTTGTCCGTATCTGAATCTAGGCTAGGGAAGAGACGAGGGTAGTCAGGGGTATAACTACCGTCCTTATTCTGGTTAAAACCTAAGACAACGCTGTCAGATGCAGGTCCGCCTTTAAGCTCAAGCCTGACAAGGCTGGGGACGGTTAACGCATCATTTAGCGATATGCTGATGTTCTCCAGCCCGTAGACGGTAGCCCCGGATGATAAGGTGGTATTTTCATAGTTAAAACTAACCACCGGAGGCGTCTTGTCGTTAATCAGGTTAATGAATGGTGACGATGTTTCATTGTTAAAGGTGTCCTTTGCCTGAAAGCCCAGATTATATTTCCCTTCGGCCAGTTTGCTCAGGTCAAAACTGTATGTGTAATCCTCTCCAGAAAGAGAAGTCTGGGTTCCTGTGAGCAACTGGCCGCCGGTTTCAGAATCCACCAGAACTGCTGACTGGAGTTGCAACAGATCGCGGAATTTACCACGCTCAGGTTGTGTTACAAATAACAGGACGGTTTTGTTTTCCTCCTGGTAACTATATCCAGTGATTCTGGGTAGCAGGTCAGTGTTCCAGTGGTGTCTTTTTTCTATAGTGACTGATGAAAAAGTTTTATCCATATCTGTCAGTCTGAAGGAGTAGGTCGTAATACCATTACCTGATTTTGGAATAGACCATGATACCGCACCGGTACACTCAGTCTCACCAGCTGGTATCTGACATATCTCTGTATTTCCACTCATCGCCCTCTGAACATAGTTTCGTGGAGACGCAGTTATCCTTACGGAGTTGAATTTAACAGGCAAATCTTCGGTATTCCAAAGATAGTTTCCTGAATTCATTTCTCCTTTCTTATCCGATGTTAGCCATGCTTGTGGTGCTGCCGGGCTGACTGGAGCCTCACTTCCTAAATTGATATCATATGAGAGTGAACCGCCACCCCATTGATATCCGTTGTGGATGGTATACGTCACTTTATAGGCGGTCTTAGCGGATACATAGCTGTAGCCATTCGCTTCGGAAATAATCGTTCCAAATTTCAAACCGGCTTTACTGTATTCCCTGCGGTTATTCGATGGCACCCGGTACACCAGTGTCAAAGGGTTCTGGTTTACGGTCATTCCCGGCTTGTATTCTATGTAACCTTCACTAAAGCCTGGAACCACGCTCGTTTTCGACGTTGGATCATAAACAGCAAACAAGGTGTATTCGCCAAGGTCAGAGTCAAAAATGAACTTCTGGTCCGGCAAAACTTTGCGGTTTCCCGCTTTATCATAGAGCGTCACACGGAAGCGATATTCCACATCAGCGTTTGATACAGGCATCCATGATGACCGACTCATATTCCCTTTTGTCCACGGTACAGAAAGGGATGCTGACCCACTGTCATACACCATATCGGTAATGGAATAGACTGTGTCATCAGGTTTAATCACCTGAATTGTCGCTTTATCAAAACCTGTTGCAGCTTTGACGTTATTAACATTTAGGTAAAGCTTTGCTTCCGCCCCCAGACCCAGTTCCCAACGTTCACCGGTTAACACCATATCGTATCCGGGCTTTTGGTCTATGCTCAGGTTATCTGATGAAGGGCCTACAGTATCTATAATAAAATGGTGAGACGTGCTGTCGACAACCATGTTTTGAGTATTCAGGATATCCGAGGTTATGACATAGTTACCGTCACTCAAGGGGGGAAGTGTCAGCGTTTTTCCGTAAAACTCTTCACCTGTAGAAGCCTTGATACGGTCATTGACCGTCACGCTATCCGTAGTAAAACTATATACACCAACATTGTCTTTCTTCACCGTTACCTGAATTTTTCTGTCTAGGCCGGATATGAGCCTTACCTGAATTTTTTCGTTGGTATTTAGAACACCAGAATCGACGCTGATTGATTTATCCGTTCCGTAGATATCTTTGATCGCATATTCATAGACACGAGCATAAGAGGGTAGTGAAAGGGCGGTCAATATTAGCGTAGTCAGTAAATTGATTTTCAATTTCATATCAAATTTGTCCAGAGAATTACAGAAGGGTATGCCTTAGCGAAAGTTACTTTCTTTTTCTGATTGCATGCTTTTAACAAAGCCATATGGCAAGGAACACAACCAGCCCCCCGTTGCAGAGGCGGTGGCCGTCGATAGTTAGTTAAGTTGTGGGAACTCGATGATGAAGTTACTTTGACCCGTAGACCCGTTGATAGCCGGAAAAATCGGAACCGTGGAGTTTTCGCCAGTTCCGAGGTCAAGCTGTATTTCTTTAGTTTCCCCGGGATGGATCACCGTTCCCAGAATGTTGATGGCATATTCAGCATCGCTTCTGAGCGTGATATTGGCCGTCTGTATACCTTGGGCCAGAGAGCCATCGTTACGGCGTAGCTGACCGGTACGCATAACGGCCAGAGGTGTGTTATCACTGGTTTTGAGCGCTTTTACCACGCCTAGCGTTTTCAACTTTTCAAGCGTCACGAGATTTTTCGGGTAGTAGGCGAACTGAATGCTTTTCTGGGACTTATTCCCTTTCGCATCTGTGGCATATGCAGTGAGAGTGTATTTATCCGTCGATGCATCCAGAGTTGGGAACAACCTTGGGTAATCTGGAGTGTAGCTCCCGTCAGCATTCAGGTTAAATCCGAGGACCACGCTATCAGATGCCGGACCCCCTTTGAGTTCCAGGCGGTCAAGAACTGGCTTAGTCAGCGCATCGTTAAGGTTAACGGTGATATTCTCCAGTCCGTAGACTGTGGTACCGGAGGGGAGCGGGGCATTTTCGTAGTTAAAGCTGATCTCAGGAGGCGTCATATCATGCACGAGCGTGATGAATGGAGATGATGCCTCATTTTCGAAAGTATCTTTTGCCAGAAAGGCTAAATTGTATCTTCCTTCCGCCAGCTTACTCAGATCAAACGTATAGGTGTAATCTTCTCCAGAAAGCGCAATTTTGGTTCCATTCAGTACCTGCACGCTGGTATCGGCATTAATCAGTTCAGCGGACTTAAGCTGGAGCTGGTCCCTGAAGTTGCCATTGCCTGGTTGCGTCACAAACAAGAGCACTTTTTTCTTATCTTCCTGATAGTCGTATCCGGTTATCCTGGGAAGAAGATTGGTGTTCCAGTGGTTACGCCTTTCCTGATTTATTGAGGATAGTGTCTTTTCCTCGTTAAACATTTTAAAGGAATAGGTCACGCTACCATTACCGCTTTTGGCAATAGTCCATGATACAGGCCCGCTGCACTCAGTTTCGCCTGGCGGGATCTGACAAATTTCCAGGCTCCCGGTAAACGCTCTCTGGAGATAGTTTCTAGCAGAGGTACGGACTCTCGCTGAAATGAATTTCACCGGGAGATCGCTTGTCTTCCACAAATAGTTAAAAGAATTGATTTCACCCTTTTTGTCGGTCGTGAGCCAGACGGTAGTAGGCGTTTCCGGACTTTCAGGGGTATCCGGTCCCAGTTGCAGATTATAAGTGGCGGTAGCGCCACCCCACTGATACCCATTATGGATATCGTATCTGATGTTATAAGCAGTTGTAGCCGCCACATATACGTAATCGTTAGCTTCTGAAACGATTGTCCCAAAACTTAACCCAGCTTTGTTGTATTTCCTTACATTGTTGATGGGGATACGATAGATTAAGGTAATCGGGTTTTGATTAACTGTCATACCCGCTTTATAAGCTATATAACCCGAAGTGAACCCTGGAACTACACTTGTCTGAGCTTCGGGGTCGCGTATTGCAAAAAGTGTGTATTCTCCCAACTGATTATCAAAAACGAATTTCTGTTCCGGTAAAATAGTTCGTGTACCAGCCTTATCGTAAAGTGTGACCCGGAAACGATACTCCACGTCAGCATTTGATGTAGGCATCCAGGTAGCCTTTTTTCTTTCCCCTAACGTCCATGGAGCTGACAGCGAAGAGGACCCGCTATCGTAATCCATGTCCGTTATTGAATAGACGCTGTTGTCCGGATTTATGACCTGTAGGGTTGCTTTGTCAAAACCGGTCGCGGCCTTAACGTTATTCACGTTCACATATAATTTTTGTTCCGCCCCAAGTCCGAGCTCCCATCGTTCTCCCTGAGTGACCATTTCATAACCCGGTTTCTGAATAATGCTGAGATTGTCCGAGGTTGGGCCAACACTATCGATGATGAAATCCTGCGTGGTTGAGTCGACCTGATTACCCTGCGTGTTAAGTATTTCAGAGATCACCTGATAGGGACCATCACTCAGGGGAGGAAGCGTGATGATTTTCCCGTAGAACTCTTCGCCTGTTGATGCCTTAATTCGATCACTTACCTTAATGCTATCGGTTGTCGTGCCGTAGACCTCCGTACCTGACTTCCGGACAGATACGTGTACTTTGCGATCTAGGCCGGAAATCAGGCTCAACTGAATTTTTTCGTTAGTGTTAAGAATGCCTGACCTGCCCCCACGATTAGATACAACACTCAGTTAGTAACGTCGGAATCTTCATTCTCAGAATGACCCTTTCTCCAGCCCGCTGCAAATTCAGACGGTGTCTGAT
>NZ_MTEG01000060.1:0-10453 GCF_002108615.1 Klebsiella sp. YJ | reverse complement strand
GGTATGCAACGCATGACTCGGGGACCTTGTGGATTGCTGGTCCTTCAATGGTCGGGGACTTTCACCCCTTGATCTCTACCGGTCACCCGGCGCACACTGTTTTTATAGCCAGTATAGTAACATTGTTTTTTTTCAAATCCAGGCAGAACGTGAATTAATCAAATGGCTTCTCTTGCCTGTGCGTGGAACTTCGTTTACTGTTTTCGAAAATAGCCAGTGTTTTTGAACATGCCCCGGAGCGTCGTTGTTGAAAAGCCCAAATGCGCACAGTAGCCTGAGAGAAACCTATCTCCTGAAGTTCAGAAAGTGCAGTACGACTGAAACCCTTGACCGAGTGTTTGAGCGTATCCTGGATAAATTAAATGATGAAGGTGGGGATATGAATAAGATAACCAGCCTGAACGGAGCTTATGATCACCGCAGGGCTGAGATCTACATGAAAAAAAACTATGACAAAATACCTGCTTCCGTGTGGCATCTCATCCCCGATGAGATATGAATAATGTAATTAGACGCTGTTATTCCAGGTTTGATAAAAACGGATGATGTAGAATTCCTTTACTCATTTTTAACGAGGAATATACATGCGACGTAATGCACAAAAATGGATCCCGTTTGGATTTGATACGGATTCAAATAAAATTGTTGATATCGCCAGCGTTGAAAATGGGCTTTCGTGTAACTGTATCTGCCTCATCTGTGGGACCTCCCTGATTGCCAAACAGGGTCAAAATAAAAAATGGCATTTTAGCCACAGCACAGAAGTAAAAGGGGTTTGTAGTGAGCTCACACTACAATATATAAAAAAATACATAAAGGTGAAAATACAGGAAAAAAAATACCTTGCTCTCCCTCATCTTCTGCAGGGTAAGGAGAAAGGGATAGTTAACCTCAAAAATCTCGCTGGTGGTGGGATTGTTTGTGGCCTTAATGCTGACCTCACAGGGATATGCAACGATACGACAATCGGGATATTTATTAATGATACGTCGGAGGATATCCAGCCAAATCCAGACCTGTTAGCGCAAACAGACCAGCTGGCGCTGGTGGAGATCGATGCCGTTCGGATTGAAAGTATCATCGCTCCATATCGTGAGAATGGGGAAGGCATAAAGATGATGGATGCGATAGAAAAGTTACTTTTCACCTCAGATGAAGCCAAGCGGTGGATCTACCATCCCTTAATGCAGACAGCACCACCACATACTTTACATCAGTACAAACGCCACCTGAATGCCAGCGGCAACCAGCTGCTTTCTATGATTCCGGTAGATCTACCCATGAATATGAATTCGTTGCCTCTGGCACCTGCACAGCAATGGCAACATTTACGATGGACAATAGAAATACTCGCTAAACTTACCCGGCCGGATATACCTTCAGGGAGTACCGTTTTTGATGAACTGGTATCCTATGCACCGAGGATGCTGGATTCCTGGGAATCTATAAACGTACCCGCGTATGAACGTTGGTACGATTATTACATCAGTAAAAGGGGAGAGGGAGGACTGAATGAGGCGGAGCAGGAATACATTAGCTTCATAGTTAAAATCGCGAACTGGAACGTGTCTATACATAACTTACCAGAGTTTGATCGCGAGAGAGCTTTCCATGATTGGTTTCTCACTCATGATCCCAATAAGTGATCTTCTCAATCTGCGTCCGGTATCTTTTCCTAAGCCGAGGATGTAGATAGTAAAGCAGTTTCTCCGCAGTAGGTTTTCCACAGGATAGATCCAATAACTGATCCATAAAGGATCCAGAGAGTACCAAAAAGATCCCGGATCGCTGGAGGCCCTGTGCCGCTTGGCTTGGAAGGTGATCGGTGTCTATTGTATGCTACGAAATGTCTACTGTAATCTACAAACAGTCTACTGAATGCTATATATTGTCTATTGTGCGCTATAAAAGTGTCTACTGTATGCTATATTTTTGATGGTTATTCAAAACTTAGGGTTTAAGGGAAATGTCTAACAAAATCAATGAGTCATACCTAAATGTAGAAGAAATAAATCAGACTACTGGTGAAGTTATCACACTTTCTTCCACATCGGAGACCAGTGTACAGACAGTTCCTCTGATGCGTTTGGGGGTCTTTGTTCCAACATTAAAGTCGACGAACAAAGCGATCGCTAAGAAAAGCAATGTCGGATCAAACATCAACGCGTCAGACGATCTTAGGCATCTGGAGCTAGCCAAATCCGAAGGGTTTGAAAGGATTACCATTTCAGGTCCAAGGCTAGACATGGATACGGATTTCAAGGTTTGGACAGGAATCATATCGGTACTGACCGATAATGAACTCGAGTCTAACGAGGATGGGACTATCTCGATCCGATTTACTGAGTTTGCTATGCGATGTGGTTTTTCTCGTGGACGTCTGAAGGCTGAATTTCGGGAAAAAATCAAAGATTCGCTCAGGAAACTGATGTCTAATGTTGTTGAATTCTCCAAGGACAGAGGCACAAACATTGAAGTCACTAAATTTGTTCAGCTCATTGGTGAGTCAACCGTGGACATTGGTAATGACAAAGTTATCCTCACTCCGTCGAAAACGCTTAAGGATCTGTATGTTGGTGAATACAAGATCCTGCTTAAGCTGAGAGCCCTTA
The DNA here is from genome assembly GCF_002108615.1 of Klebsiella sp. YJ. Classification (NCBI taxonomy): domain Bacteria; kingdom Pseudomonadati; phylum Pseudomonadota; class Gammaproteobacteria; order Enterobacterales; family Enterobacteriaceae; genus Klebsiella; species Klebsiella sp. YJ. The sequence continues at coordinate 7,841 of NZ_MTEG01000060.1, read as the reverse complement.
AAGCCCTTGCAAGGAAAGAGTCAGCCCAGGCCCTTTATACGTTCATTGAGGCTCTGCCACCTAATCCGATCCCTGTCAGCATTGAGAGGTTCAGGAAGCGTTTGTCCCTCACTTCCAGACCCGCTCTTCAGAATTCAACGGTAAGAAAAGCACTTAAGCAACTGGAGGACATTGGATACCTTGAATACCAGGAGCTTAAGGAAGGCAACAAGATAGCGTTTCAAATCATCAAGAGAAATCCCTCCCTGAAGTAGAAAGTCCTCCGACAATCGCTCTGAGGGGGCTTACGGGCCCTCTTCAGTCGAACCCGGGGATTGTTCTCTACAAAGTGCTATCGGATTGTACTATAAGGACTTCCCCGGCATGTCAAAGCCGGTATTTATGGTTTCTGTCTGCTCTTCAGTAAAAATAAAGGGGAGAGACTGCGGTACTATAAACGGCCATGATGAATCGTCATCGATTCGGGCCCTGATGAAAGACGCGCGTGAGGTTCTTGTTCGTTAAGCGGATACGTATATCCTGTACAATAGCCAGATAGGCCTCACGGGGTCTAACCCTTTATCATCAACGAATTGCAGGTCAGATGGTTATACAGCTTCGAGCTTTAGTTGACTGAGTACAGCCGGAAATCATCACCGTAATGTAGTGATGCCCAACACAGCCGCGCATTTTTGGCGGCGATGGCCACAACAGCCCGCCAGTACCCTCTGCGCTCAACCAACATACAAACCCAACGGCTGAATGAGTCAGTCCTTTTCCCGGCGCCAATAAGCACTGAACGAGCCCCCTGAACCAGAAGCGTTCGCAGATACGAATCACCGGCTTTTGTGATCCTGCCGAGTTTCGACTTTCCCCCGCTGCTGTATTGTGATGGCGTCAGCCCCAGCCAGGCTGCCAGTTGACGTCCATTTTTAAAATCATGTGCATTACCGATACTGGCGACCAGTGCACAGGCCGTTGTGGGACCAACGCCCTTTAGCTCCATCAGCCGCTGACTGCGATGATCTGTTTTGGCTATGTGGGACAAAATTCGGTCATATTCAGTGATGTTAGCTTCAATGCGATCAACGTGTTCCATCAAATCATCAACACATTGCTGAACCTGAAGCGGTAAAGAGCTCTTCTGCACAGAAACCATGTGGCGCAGGGCATCAGCACTTTGTGGCGCGATGACACCGAATTCAGATATCAATCCTCGCAGACGATTATACGTTGCTGTTTTCTCTTCGATAAAACCCTGACGGGTACGATGTAAACACTGCATGGCCTGCTGGCTTTCGTCTTTCACTGGTACGAACCGCATATGCGGACGACGAACAGCTTCACAGATAGCCTGAGCATCAGCTGCATCATTTTTTCCTGATTTTCCGGCCATACGATAAGGCGATACAAACTTAGCAGCCATCAGACGTGGCTCATGACCATACTGCCGAAACAATCTTGCCCAGTAGTGAGCCCCGGAGCATGCTTCCATCCCGATAACACAGGGAGGCAAACTTGCAATTAACTCAGGAAGTGCAGCACGCGATACTTTAGGCTTAACCAGAACAGTTCTACCATTTTGATCAACACCGTGAACAGCAAACACATTTTTAGCAAGATCGATACCGACAGTCGTGATAGTCATAACGAATTCCTCCGGGACGATGTGTACCCCATGATTGCACAAGAGTTAATCAGGCGCATAATCAGGGGAAGTCCCTTCCATTCGTTAAACACACCAAAAGTAACGCTGACATGTCGTAACACCTTCCAACTTCAGTGAAAGTTTTTGAAAACGTAGTGGCTCAGCTGAAACTGCCGGTGAATTTCACATCAGGTTCCTAAGAAGGAAAGTAACTTTTCTTTTTTGCCATGATGCATGAGCTTGTCTTCTGTTGCCTGTTTTGTAAATTCGTCTGGTAGAAAGTCTACTGTACGCGACATGCGAACCGCGATTAGCCCTACGGAATACAAATGTCTACTGTATGCGATATTTGAATGCTGTTGGTAAAAGCAGGTGGCCGTTAAAGACAGATGTCTATTGTACGCTACAAGTATCTCAATCTGGGGTGTGCTGCCGGGTGACGATCTACTGTATGCGGCACCCGGTTGAATGTTCGATCAGGTCCGCATTTATCGGTGGTGTATTGTATATGTCTACTGTATGCGGCCATTCACGCTATAGGGTATGAGCTGGTGGATAATGGCCTATCGTATTTCAATACTGCCATGGCTACAGAACAGGGGCGTTTTAATGATTGCGATCGCATATTGTCTACAGTATGCGACATGCGTCACAACCGGACACCGGTATACGTTTGCTGTTCTACAAGGACGATGAGAGGAGTTCTGACGTAGACCCGGATTATAGCGGCATGCATAACTACACCACGTATGAAGAACATGTGCGCTATGTAGAACTACCGCAGCATGAGCATGAAAATCATCATCACGATAAGGAGGGCACGGCAAGTGATGTTCTGGAACCAAAAAAAGAAAGAGAAAGCAGCAACCGGCAATGAAAAAAAGCGCTTCGATCACCTGCTTTCGGTGGCCGAGAAATTACCTGTCATGACGCTGCCTGATCTCATTCGCGCTATCGTGCGACCAGTACAGAGTGATTTCTTGCTGGCGGTAGCCGAGGAAGGAACAGATGCCCGACCAAATATGACCCCTGAAAAGTTCTTCTTTGAAGGGCTTATCCATGTGAAATCGTATGAAAAGATGAAAGAACATGAGATGGACGGCGCTGATTACCCGTTGTCACTGGCAAGTGATATGGTGCTGCCGTGGCCTTGGAGCCTACAACGCTTTATCAATAACGTTTCACGTATTGGAAGCTATAAGGGGAAGCCGTGGAAGCAGGATAATAGCAATCATTATGTTGAGCTATGGTTGCCCTGGCGTATTGGCTTTGTGGGTGGCGGAAATCATTCAATAACGGCTGGCATTCTGGCCGGAGAAGGGACGCTAATCCCTGAGCACGTTTACGATATGTCCTGGCTGTTTGAGCTGGTCCGAACGGACGGTAATCACTGGTTTGTTGACGATCATAAAGTCGAAGCGGTTAAGTCGGGGCGTTCAGCTGCGGTGTTTGAGATAGGGCGGCTATTAGTGGAAGGAGCTTAAGAATTTTGCTCGAACTGCTTGCTGAAGACGTTTACGTCACGATGATCCCTGTTAAGCCTGTGGCTAAGAATCTATGTCTACTGTATGCGACAATCACCGCATATCGGTTATGCCCAAATAGGGGAAGGTCTATTGTATGCGATATCGGGCTATGGTTGATCAGTGCTGGAGGCTACCTATTCGTGTCTACTGTATGCGACGGCCAACTCAAGTGGATATGCGCTAGTGGGAGAACGGTCTACTGTATTCGACGTGCCGTTAAATGGCCGTTCCTCGCCGGTTATGCAGGTTATGAACAACTGGTGTCTACTGTATACGCCAAGCCACGCACCGGTAGGTGCTGACAGGCAATGGTCTACTGTATTCGACGCCCGGTTAAATGGCCGAGAATCACTGGTTCTGCCAGGTATGAACAACGGGTGTCTACTGGATGCGACAAGCGAGACACCGGACCGATGTTGAAGGCAATGGTCTACTGTATGCGACGTGCGCTGAAATAGCCGATCCTTGCCGGTTATGCAGGTTACGAACAACTCTGGTGTCTACTGCATACGCCAACCCACGCACCGGTACGTGCTGACAGGCAATAGTCTATTGTATTCGATGCCCGGTTAAATGGCCGGGCATCGCCGGTTCTGCCGGGCAGGAACAACGGGTGTCTACTGGATGCGACAACCCACGTACCGGATAGGTTCTGAAAGGTAATGGTCTACTGTATGCGACGTGCGGTTGAATGGCCAGGCATAGCCGGTTATGCCTGGCAGGAACTACGGGTGTCTACTGGATGCGACAACCCACACACCGGGTAGGTGCTGAAGGCAATGGTCTACTGTATGCGATGTCCGGTTAAATGGCCGTTCCTCGCCGGTTATGCCGGGCAGGAACAACGGGTGTCTACTGTACGCGACAACTCACGCTCCAGGTAGGTGCTGAAGGAAATGGTCTACTGTATGCGATGTCCGGTTAAAAGGCCGGGCATCGCCGGTTATGCCAGGCAGGAACAACGGGTGTCTACTGGATGCAACAACTCACGCACCAGGTAGGTGCTGAAGGCAATGGTCTACTGTATGCGATGTCCGGTTAAAAAGCCGGGCATCGCCGGTTCTGCCGGGCAGGAACAACGGGTGTCTACTGGATGCGACAACCCACACACCGGGTAGGTTCTGAAAGGCAATGGTCTACTATATGCGATGTCCGGTTAAAAGGCCGGGCATCGCCGGTTCTGCCGGGCAGGAACAACGGGTGTCTACTGGATGCGACAACCCACACACCGGGTAGGTGCTGAAGGCAATGGTCTACTGTATGCGATGTCCGGTTAAATGGCCGGGCATGGCCGGTTCTGCCGGGTGGGAACTACTGGTGTCTATTGTATGCGACAACTAACGCACCGGTTAGGTGCTGTCAGGCAATGGGTTACTGTATTTGATGCCCGATTAAATCGCGGATCAGTGCCGGTTTTCCGTGGTGGAAAGAATTTACTGTCTACTGTATGCGACAACCAGTGAGACCTGGCAGAGATGGTAACGGTCTACTGTATCCGACGCTCTGCCTGGTAGCCGGGAAGCGCCAGATATGTTGTAAACCCACGTTTAATGTCTACTGTGTGCGACCCCAACATATTTGGCGAAGGTCTACTGTATTCGAGTTTTTGTTCAGGGGCCGGATAATACCGGTCGTACTGGTGGCTGACATAATGTGTCTACTGTGTGCGACAACCAGGGAAGCCTCGAGGGTAAAGGTCTACTGCATGCTACAACTATCATACTGGCCATTGGCTGGTATGTGCGGCTGTGGTGAGGTTATCCGTAAATGTAAGCTTTTTAAGGAAAGCTGGTGGAGGAAATCACTATTTCTATTGGATGCTATGCCATGGCCCGGGACTGGTCAGTATTGGAAGCACCAGCGTCGAAACCAGGAATGTCTACTGTAGGCGACAACGATCTAAATTTTGCATCGAGCGTTATTCTGGCTGCGTTGTGTCTACTATATGCGATACCCTCTGCTTCGTGATTAAAACTCAAACAAAATTATCAGGACATACCGAGGTTCCTGTCTTTTGTGTCGACTACAGTAGACCAGCGGGAAAAGAGGGGGGAGGGGTAACCTGTATACCAGAACGCAAAAGCTATAATTCAAAAGAGACAGCCACCTGCACTGAATCAGATCGGTTTCCTGATTTTTGTTTAACCTGATACTTAATGCTAATGTATGCGTACATTAGCTTTGGCTGAGGACAAGATTCGTGAGAGCTGAAACGAAAGAAGCTATGCGGATGTTTTTGGGGGGACGTTGCTACACGGCTAAACAACTCGAGAAGGACTATCTCTCTGAAGTGGCAGGTTACAGCGACGACCGCTGGGAAGCGCCGCAAAGAGCTGCCCGGCTGGCGGCAGCGGTAAAACGCTACAAAACCTCTGAGATGCTGCGTTTTATTTTTGCCACCATCGCGTATGATCCCGACCCGGATCTGACCCCGCTTGCCGTGAGGCGGCTGTGTCAGGCCTTGTTCGGCAGAACCGGTAGCCAGTGGCTTATAGTGGAAATTTTCGGGGTGAAGGGACGGCAGCACCGCAGCGATGACAGCACTCCGGAGGCCGTTGAAAAAATAGCAACCAGATATCGTCACGCCGCAGGGCTGCACTGGGCGGCAACTCTGGCGGAAATTGAGCGGGTAAAGCGCAACTATCAGACCCAGGTTAAGGCATCCAGGAAGGGAGAAGGGTAAATAACATAAATTTAAAGCTAATGTACGCATACATTAGCATTACGCTAAAGTGGCTATACCACCAGTTTTTGTATCCAGATGGCTTACTGACATGTTTCCTTGCTCGGTAATTCAGGTCTGAATGCGACAGGGGCCTACAGCACAGAACGGGATTGAGAACTGGAATGCGCTGGTCTGTTTTGCACCAGCGCTACGGGGTTTTTTATACCACACACAGGTTTCAGCTGGTGGGCATCACGGCAGCTACCTGAGCTTACTGTAGTGTTTTTGCCCAGCCCGATACTGTTTTATTGCAGCCTGTTGGCAGGCTACAGAGTCAGCCGGGGCGATGTCTGGATTTTCTTTCAGTGCGTCAATTGTGGCCTGCACCATGCCCTTGTCCAAACCCCATGTGGGGGAGGAGGGATTATTGGCTTCTAAAGGGACTTTCAGTTCCAGTACATCTCGTTTAGCACACGTTTTATTTGCCTGGTAAGTAAGGTCTGGGTCTGCAAGGATTTTAGCGGATACACCAAAACTCGCCAAAACCAGACACAGGGTGATACTTGTCGTTCGCATGTTTTATCCTTAGCATCGAATCGCGCGTACAGCTTGTAATCGGCGGCATTCGTGTTTGTCGGCTCACATTTGCCATGGCTCATTTTTATCATCCTTTGCGATAAGAACTTAACTCTGCCAGGTACCAGCTGCTGGCGCCATAAACGAATTTTTACTCCCGGTGGTAAAGCACCTCAGGCATCGTCATCCCGGAGTTCCAGGTTTTAATACGTAGTGAAGGTCTTGCTCAATACTCGCCGGACGGAATTATTCTTCTTCTTCATCACCGGCAGAGGCCAGCAGTGCTGGTATGCACTTTATAGCAGTCCACCCGGCGGGACAATTCATGAAAGCTGGTGGGATCGGACCATCACACTCAAAACGTAAGACAACATGCCTTATAGTCCTGCAAAGCCTTTGCCCCGGAGCGCCACGCTCTGCGTGGGTCGCGACTGTGCACATTTTCGGCATATTCTTTTTTTCTTTTTTTTTATTTTTTCTCTTTTTTTCGTCCGCGCGGCGGGGGCCGGGTCGGGCACGTTGGAGGTCAGGACCCTCAAAGGTATGTTGTCTTACGCATGTTCTTTTGAATCAGGAGAATGGCCATCGTTGGTGAGGAGGCTTATTCGTTCCCTCATATCGCACACAGTAGACATATCCCCGGCGCACCACCTCTGGTCCCTGCGCATATCCTTCCTGGTTGATCGGGCCTTTATGAAGCAGCGCCGGGTATCGGCAGGAGGGATACCGGAAAGCGGTTTGGACGTACTCAAGTTCTGAATGAATAACTGAAACTACGGTGATTGCACAGATTAATACCGGGATCAGCATCTGCGTCATCGCTCGGGAATTCAATACAACCAGGCAAACCATACTCAGGGTATAGGCGGACGGCGATGACCCTGAGTTCTCAGCTGGACGGTCTGATATGTGCCAAAAGCGAATGTTACTTATCCTGACTATGCAAAAGACAAACCGCAGCATCTATGCGTCCAGTAGTGCTTCAATATCAGCGGACATGATTGCCGTGAGTTTTAGGGTAATCTTTTCTACAGGCCAATCCCACCATGCCAGCCTCTCCAGTGCCAGAATGTTTTCATCTGTGAAGCGTTTTTTAATGACCCTGGCCGGATTACCACCGATAACTGAATAAGCGGGAACATCAGAGGTAACCACTGAACGTGATGAAATGATTGACACGTTGCCGATCTTAATACCTGGCATAATCAGCGGCTAGTACCCAATCCATACATCATTACCCGGCTTTGTTGAATAAATCAGATTTCGGGTAAGTCTCCCCCGTAGCGGCTTGTGTTTTCAGGCAATACGCACGCTTTCAGGCATACCTGCTTTCGTCATTTTGTTCAACGCACGCACCATGGCCATAGCTTCCGCTACCTGACCATCGTAGTCACGCAGCGTCAGTGAATCTCCCAACAACTGCTTCATTCTGTACATTGCCGTTTCC
>NZ_MTEG01000059.1:0-10584 GCF_002108615.1 Klebsiella sp. YJ | reverse complement strand
GAATTCACTATCGGCGAAGGTGAGTTGATGGCTCATGATGTCCCTCTGGGATGCGCTCCGGATGAATATGATGATCTCATATCAGGAACTTGTTCGCACCTTCCCTATCACTATTCTGCTGGCAAATGGCATGAAGGTGGAGGCTGAGCCAGTGGCGGTATGCACTGTAAAGGGCGGTCAAATGTGCCCTGATGGTGTGCACGAACTTTTCGCCGCCCCTCAGCCAACGCTGGTAGTGCCGGAAGAAGCTACTCCGGACAGTATCGAGATTCTTGCCAGCGCCAGGCGTCGTGACCACGCTGTATTCCAGTGGGATGAAGACCAGCGAAATGCGGCCGCTGATTCCTGGAACGCTTTCCGGGCCGCTATGCTCCAGGCAGTCAACTCTCCGGTAATTGGCATTGACCAGGCAACAGGTGCTGACAGAACAGTGGAAGTTCGCTACGTAGCACCTCCTGGTTACGTGATGTTACCGAAGGAACCGACAAAAGAGATGATTGATGCCGGGTGGCTGCACTACATGGCCACCAAGAACCCTTCATCAAAAGGCACATACAAAGCCATGCTCGCAGCCGCCCCACAGGAGGTGAAATGATGCCCTCCATTGAAGAAATGGGCAAGCGAGCAGCACTGCTAAAATGGAAGCGCCAGTTTGGGCCATTCGAAAAATGCCCTGAGTGTTACGGCCTTCTATCCGGTTGTATGTTATGCGGTGGTAACGGCAGGGTGATTCAGGAAGATATTGATGCCTGGAATAACCCTATTTCGAAGATGAGGCGACAGATATGACCGCAAATCACTCTTTTCGTTGTATGAAATGGTATATACAGTGGGATAGAGTTTAGCTCCTGTCAACTCTCTATTCTCGTGACGCGTAGTGTATAGTTCACTTATCAAGTGGAGTAATAACAAAGCAAACGGTAGTGCTGGTATGTTTTTTGTGCGCGTATGATAGCACTAGCGTCGCAATCAGGAAAAAGTTACTTTTATTACTAATTTTGGTCATCGCCTGTAGGTTGAAGATAATTCAATAATCTCAACATTGGGCGAGAACAACAGATTGTACATAAATCTTAGAGGATATATAAAAATGAGCAATTTACTTGAAAAAGCTTTAATGGAACTTTCTGACGGCTCGCGAGAGAAAATGACAGATTTAACTAGTATAACCAAGCGCATGACAGATTTAGCTAGTATAATAACCAAGCGCATGACTCCTTGCCCCAACTGCCGTGTCTTACTTCCTCCTGATGCTACACAGCATGTTTGTGTTATGGAGGTTATTACCTTTGAGTAGAGTCGGAAATATATAATTATTGAGAATAATAATTCTGGCTTCTTTTTTGGTTCTAAAAAGTATCAGTATCTCAAGGATTTAAGATGAAGCTTACTAACGCACAGATCTACACACTGCGGCGATTATCCGGGGGGAGTAAATATCAACTCCGTGGTGACGGAAAAAAGGCGCGGGAATGCAGGCCAGGATCAGGGATATTCACCGATGATATTTCTGCACCATCTATTCCTGTCCTGTTTCGTCTCGGGCTGGTGGACTATGTACATAAGGGGGGGAGAGAACACGCCTTGTTTTATGCGGTCACGCTTACCGACACGGGGAAACAAGCCGCTGCCACCATGAATATCAAGGATTGATATTCCACAATGAATTTGTAAGCAGTAAGGAAAAACAGAGAGTCTTGAATGTTTAGGTGGAAGATGAAAGTCACTGTAAAATCAATGAAAGTGTTACTTGCCAGCACCGGAAAAAAAATGAAGTTAACGGGCAGTAATAAAAACGGGGACCGCTTCTATGTTGTGACAGGGTGGAGCGGTGAATACACCATTCGGGGCATCGCCTGGCAACTGGGATTGGTGTGATCAGGATTGATGCACTATTGCCATCATTAACAACCATCAAACGGGAGAACTGTAAATGGACCAGGATGACGTTTTATCAAAAATATCCAGTGAAAATACAACAGCTCATGAGCTGTTAAGCGAAGCTATGCCAAACGCAGCCTCTCGATTCTACCGGACCGCAAAAAACCTCTCCCGACTTCTGGACGAGGTCCGCGAGCACTTCCCGGATGCTTCGTATTATGCGGCGTCTGGAAGTTTAAGCCTGCTGCTTGGGGAAAGTCATAATAAACATGACCAGCCCCAGCAGGAGTTACTAGCTCATGCGGCACCGGACCTAAGAGTGGAGGGCGGAGACTGGTAATATTTGCCGGTGAAGGCTGACTACCCTGTTGAGCATTATTTATCTTGAATTGATAATGTTGACAGGTACAAAAATCAGGAATAGAAAAACTTCTGAAACAGGTTGAATAAACAATCAACATTCAGGGAAAGGCTGTATATTCGTAAGAGCTGAATGTGCAGCATTACCCAGTTTTTTTGACTTATGATGGTTTTTAATTAACACTTTTATCACCTCCAAGGTTTTCACAGCTTTTAATTATCATCCAGAAATTGCAATCTCTCCCAATAAATCTCTTTCTTTTCCCTGACATTAAAAATTGGGTCTTGAACAAGCGTAATAAAATAGTATTCTGGTAGTATCAACCACCTGCTTTGTATTTCACTTGCTAGTTAGGTTTTCTTTTTTTTCGATTAAATTCCACTTGGGTTTTTATAGGTTTTAGTCTGTGTGCATGCTCACCGGAGGCTTATTATGAAACAGAATTTAAATCACCTGAAACCGGGTCTCTATGCTGTCTGGTATTTCGATTGCTGGGATGTTGATGGTGATCTGTATTATACCCTCGCGACCCAGGACGCCAACCAACTCTGGCGTGAAGAGGGAACAGGCCTCGATATGTTGCGACACCAAGGCGATACATTTTTAAAAGCTTGGGCGCTGGATGATGCCTCAAATCTGCTGGCACAGAGCAACAATAACCTCCAGCTCACCCAGCAAAGTCTAAAACCGGGCCTCTATGCAATCCACTATTTCGACAACGGGGATCCTGGCAACGAACCGACGCATATCCTCGTGACACTGGATGATAATCAGAAATGGTACAACCATGAAAATGGACGGGAAATGTTTATGTCTGAAGGCGATATGGTGTTAAAAGCCTGGGCACTGGATGATGCCTCAAATCTGCTGGCTAAGACGGTTGACCCCAGCCAGCTGGTGGACATCATTCAAAAAAATGAGATTCAACAACGCTTTCTAGCAGACCTGGATATTTAAAGGCAAAACGATGCGATTAGCTTTAACCTTCGGCGTAGTGATCGAAAATAACTGGAGCACACTATGAGCCACGAAAGTAACAAAGCCCTACTCAATATAGAGACCCACACTCTTCCGGATGATTATCCCTTTTCAGTCGATGAACTGGACCGGATCATCGCTGGCGAAGTGGTTTCACCCCATCAGGCAGCAATAATGGCCCGAGAGTTAAAAAAACGACGTCAGGCCGAAACTTCTACGCCAGTTGAGGATGATTACCTGGCGAACATGCTCTGGTATGCGGAAGAATCGGTTTGTCACCCCGACCCAAATTATCAATGCGAGTTTGGCCGTCTGGCTGCGCCTGGTGTTATTGCCGCCGTTATCCGCGAACTCCTGCAGCATCGCGGGTTTGCGAAAAATAATAGGCCGGTGGTATACACATCCCGCACTGAGCTTCAGTGCGAAGATGGTTTTGGGGAAATCTGGCCTGAACCCATATTAGACGGTTCTGATATAGCACTCTATCTCTATGCCTCTCCATCTCCTGAACGCGACCAGATCCGCCGTGACCACGCCGAGTGGTCTCAGGATACATTCGGCGATGTTGGCCCGACTGGCCCGCTGAAGCATCTCAGTCTCGAGGCGCTGGAAACCGCAGAAGCGCCCGGTAACTATGCTGAATGGGCTGATATGCAATTTTTACTCTGGGATGCCCAACGCCGAGCCGGTATCACTGACGAGCAGATTACCCGGGCGATGATCGAAAAGCTGAAAGTGAACAAATCCCGGAACTGGCCTGACCCTGAAGATGGAGAACCACGCTTTCATATTCACACACCGGCGGAATAGACTTCGTAAAAGCGAAGAGCATGCTGGACTGTTTCCCTCCCTGCCAGTAAAAAATATGGACCAATTAACCGCTAACATTTCAATCAAAAGAAAACTGTTTTCAGGATGGTTTTATCTGGCCGGTCTACATAATGCTTCAGAAATTATGAATTATACCGGCCGCTCCCGGTGTGATTAATATTAATTACGGTACTTGCGCTATCTGTTTTATTTAATATACTTATCGCGATGCGGATATTTAAAAAGAGGGAAAGGTATGAAACCTTATGGCTTGTCTTATTCTGTAACTGGTTGCACCTGTGGATTATGTCGTTCCAGGGGATACCGTAAAAATAATGCCTACAGTAGTGTACTGCGTGCCGATAAACATCGCGCACGTCAGGCAGCAAAACGTGACATTAAAAACCTTATTCTTGAATCGTCAAAATCATTCATTAATTAAGGTTAAATCATGGTAACGGAAAAGGAGTTGATTGAATTTGACCTTCTCAGAAAGGTCGGCAGTCGCTGGAAATACCGTTATTCCATCGGCGCAAATTATCTCTTTGCCAGCAGTAAAGAAAGTGCTGTCGAACAAGCAACACAAGCATTCAGGAAAGCTCGGCCAAGTGAGCTTTTAACCCGTGACGAACGGTATGAGAAAGCAAATCAGGAGGAAATCAGGTTGTCAGACGTTCGCTGGAAACACCTCAGCCTCGACGATTTGTACGCGCTCCTGAACCGGATGAATGGCGATAGGACAACGCTACAGGACGCATCCTCCCGCGAGTTCACAGGAAATGGTGGACGGCGTACGTCAGCTGCCGTGGCTGCTCAGGGAGCCCGAGATACGGCCATCATGTGCGGCTGTCTTGAACGTTACATTGTGTGGCGGCGGCAAAAGACACATTTCAGCGACTGATATTCCTGCAAAAGTAGCCGGTTTGTGGTAATTTCCGGTAAGTAACGCTCCGACACTACAGGACTGAAAATGGGAACTCTTTTTTACGATCTCCCTGTTACGGACGGTAAATCCGGATCGTGGACATTGGATACATTCACCATCTCTCAGGAGAAAGCGCATATGCTCTCTCTCAGGGCCGACGTAACAGGCAATCAGAATGAATACATTCCACCTGGTAAGTATCGTCGTCTCTCAAATAATGGCGAAGTCGTCATGTCCAATACACCGATGGAAATTAACACGTGCATGGAATTTATTGAGCGGGCAACGGGGCGCGTGCTTATCAACGGGCTTGGCCTGGGGATGGTTCTCCATGTCATTTTGCAAAAAAAGGAAGTGACCCACGTAACCGTTATTGAAAAAGAGCAAGACGTTATCAACCTTGTCGCTCCGGCCTTTATAGATGATAAGCGTGTGGACATTATCTGTGCAGATGCCATGACGTACCAACCACCCGCAGGGGTTACTTATGATGTATGCTGGCATGATATATGGACGTATTTTTCAGCGGAAAATCTTCAAGAGATGGAGAACCTTGAGAGAAAGTACCTTTTTCTTTGCAAGTGGCAGGCATCCTGGGGAATGCAGGAATGCTTAAATGCATTTATCAATTCCAGGAATCAATCTGACGCCTGAATATTTGAATGCATATTGTGAGTGCCGCATAAACAGTGGCTTAAAATATAATGACAAGCATGATAGCAGAACTCCTGAAAATAACCGGCTTGCTGTTTCTTTCCAATAATATTACCCCGTTATTTATTTAAGTGGTGAATTTTCAGGTTGCAATTAATTAACTTTTCCTGATTGCAAAGGGTTGCTTTTTTGAGTTGAAAATGTATCCTGGTTCTGCGGCATGAATTCTTCATAATTTAGAATGTCTGTCTTCACCCCTGTTATTAATTTTTTGGCCGGAGCTAAATATGAACATTCAGGATTCTTTAGAAATTCTTCTTCGCTGGCTCGAAGATAATGTTGAAATGGAAACCGATATTTTATTTTCCGATAACGTAGATTCCGCTGCCATGATACCCGCCGTTCAGGCAGCTATCGCGTTAGCGGAAAATGCAAAACACGGCACCGCTAATGCCGATGAGCCAGTATCTGTCCTCGATAACGACTGTCAGACAACCAGTGGGATAGACGACCAGGGCAACAGCATTGATGGAGGCAAAGCATTACAGATAGCCGATCACGAGCGCAAGTTAGTGGCGGTTACCCATGGACAGGTCATTAAAGAAGCTCTGAACGCCACCTCTGACTTTCTGGATACGGATTGCGTCATGGACCGCCTCGGGATATCGTACGAGGACGCTGAGCTTCGTTCTTCCGGCGCGATGGAACTGCATAATGCGCTTATCGAGTGGTCGAAAGATTGAGTTTGCACTCAGCAAAAGTAACTTTTTAAAGATAGTAAAAAGGTTGAAATAGGCGGTCTAATGAAAATTAATGAACAATTACTAAGCGCACTGCTTGCGGCTCTTGAGTGGATTGATGCCGTTCCTTCCGATACGGTTTTGCCCGCAATGCCAGGATTTGACCGCGATGAAGTGAACGAGTTGATCGCAAACGCTCGCAAAGAGCTGCAAACAGAGACGAACTAAACAGGGGCGCTGGTCTTCTCATAGCAGGACAGGATACCTGTACCTGCTATGTATCCGGCAGCGTGAAACAGCACAGCACCTGAAAAGTAACTTTTTAAACCCCGAACATTTGTCTATCTGCGTACGGGGATCAACATGACGGGCTGAGCGTCTATGATTTGCACAATCAGATAAAAATAGTTTCTTCCTTCCCCCCGCAAGCTTTGCCTCCTTCCCCGAACGCAGGTTTTATCAAAAAGTAACTTTTGAAAGAGTGGGCTCAGCACTGAAAAAAGTTACTTTTCTGTCCTGAGAAGCGTGTTCAAGTGTCGTTATCACCCTCAAAAAAGTAACTTTTGACGATTTATGTCCTAAAAATCAATGAGACATGCATCGTCTGTAATCACCTTCACTGTTCGTATCTCCTTCAAAATTATCCAAAAATTATGATCCCCGGCATACCACTGAAAAAATTTTCTTCACATAAACACCGAAATCCGGCTCCTGGAGCCCTTGCCACAGAAGAATCATGTGTAAAATTTTTGCCGTGAACAAAAAAAAGTAACTTTTTTCACGCCAAAGTGAAAATAGGGGCTTGATGGAGCGTTTTGAGAATGTATCCTGGGTCTAACAACGGCAATGACCGTTTACCCACATACAACAGGAAGAGGAAAATTCAATGACTACTGCAACTATGGCAACTCCAGCTAAAGCCAAAAACGAAAATGTTTCTCTGCGTACCTTCTTAGAAAAAAATGGTATCGGTGGTCGTCTGGGCAATGGTCTTGTTATGGACCCGACGCATCTGAACATCATCCCTGGCTTTAACACACGTACCGCTGGCCTGGGTGAGGCTTACTGGGAACTCCCGGAAGTTAAGGACCACCTGGCGCGTCTGGCTCAGCAATATGCCGATAGCCCTCTGGAAATGGCCCCTATGGTTGTCCAGGTTCGTGATGGTCAGGTTGTCATTCGTCAGGGACACTGCCGTCACCGTGCAATTCCACTGGCTAATAAAATTCGCGCAGAACGGGGTGAGGGCCCGGTTGATAAAATTCGTGTTGACGAATTCCGTGGCTCTGACAGTAAAGCAGAACTTTTTAATCTTAAAGGAAACGATCAACTTCCGGTCTCGATCGTTGCTCAGGCTGAGTCCATGTATCGCATGCACAACAGCGCAGAAGAGCCTATGAGCATCGAAGAGCTGGCCGCAGACCGTAAAGTCTCCGTAACCCATGTCCGTAAATTGCTCAAAGTTCACACCGCCCCGGAGGCGTTAAAAGGTCTGATCGTTAAAGGTGTAGTAGCATACTACGCAGCACTCGACGTGATGGAGAAATACCCGGATAACTGTGTCGCTATCATTCAGGAAGCGTTTGATAAGTTTGGCAAAGCTACCGACAAAACCATTGGTCAGGTCCTTCTTGCTAAGCGTACAGGTGAAAACGACACTAATGGTGAATCTGATGGCAATGTGACAACCATTACAACGACTGATGCAGGTAACGGATCTAATAGTGCCTCTGACGCGGCTGCTGGTGTCATTGAAAGCTCTGCAGGCAATGATGCAGGCGTTGCGGGTGGCGGTTCAGAAGAAGGGGAAGGCGGTGAAAAATCCGAACCGAAACGGACCCCTGCGGCGAAACGCGAACCTAAACAAAATATCAAATCTCAGCCGTCGGTGTTCGACGTGCTGCCGAAAAAAATCTCCAAAGAGATTGTAGATAACTCTCTTGATGTTATTAACCGTATCGTTACCGAAGCGAAAGAAATTCCCTTTATGGAAGACGGTGCAGAGGTTCTCGCTAAAGCCCAGTATCAACTGACGTTAACCTATGAAGAGTTTTTGCAGCTGACTGCAGCCAAAGACAGCTACGATAAGCATCTGGAAAAAATCCAGAAAAAAAACTCAGAGCAATAATATTTAAGGCGTAACCGGGGAGTTTTCCCCGGCTTGCCTCATGATTTGTGAATTGGTATAGAAGGGGATAAAAGATGGTTCTTTTTTTAAATTATCTTACAAATATCATGCGAAGATTTTTTGATATTGTTCTGGGTAAAGACCCATATCGCTTTATCGTGGTGTTAATCCTGAGCCTTACACTCGGCTTTGTTTTTAATTTACTCATAAGATATATTTCACCGCTGGTTGCGTCGCAGGGATTTAATTGCGCGTAAGCGGGAGAAAGGCTGAGCAGGAATTTTATCTTTTATGAGGCTCGATAAATCTTTTAGAAATTCCAGAAGGCTAAATTCAGTTGCTTACAACATAAAATAGGTTGAATGATTTATTGGTTTAAATACATTGTTATTGTAAGCTTCTGTTTGGCCAACAAAAGATCATTTTCTAATAATCTTGGGTGATTTTATGGCATTTATAAAGGGTTTTCTTTTTTTTATTATTATGGTGCTATTGGTCTACGGAGTCACGGGATTAACCGCCAAAGAATCAATTGTGTTTACTGCATTTGGTTTTGGGATTTCAGCGATATTATGTTCATTCATTGGCATTATGGTTGTGTTGGTTGTGACTATGTGTTTGTTTGCATTCGAAGAACTTGGCGCGTTGCCTAGATTATTTGGTGCCCAGATAATTTTAATTGCTTTGTGGAACCTTATATTTACCGTGGTTTTGCCGGATGAAAAAGCACGCACCATACTCGGTTTTGATCTCTACAATATTTCATCGTATTTGCTTTACGGTATGACCGTCCTTTTAGGTATAGGCTCAGTGGCAATGCTTTTTAACAAAAATAACTCCTAAGGCTAATTAATGAAAGGTATCAATCAATCAAATGGTAACCACTTAAAGTTTCTGTATGGAGTTACCTCTACAGATCGTCTTATTCAGCACGAGCATGCCGATGACTTCATTGATAGCTGCATTTCAAATATTGGCAGCATTCATAAAATGTCCCTGACTTGTTATCGGGCTGGTGGACCATTAACTGAGCTGGTGCTTTTTTACGGTTCGGATAAGACATTCTCAATCACCATTGGCGTTGGCGATGTAGATGTTTCCATGGTTAATGAAGACGATATCCGAATTTCTCACAAACAAATAACTTTGCCTGATACGACCGATACATTAATACTCGTTACTCGCATTGCAAGACGTAGTGGGCTGAAGCCGATGTTACCTGAAGCAGAACAATTCAGCACAGTTTTAGACTTTGTTTGAAGATTTCCATTAAACTGAAGGTGAGAATTATGACGCAGAGTGAAATTACTGTTAATTCCTTTTGGGATTGGGGAACGTCATTATTAACAAGTAACGGAGCAGTAATTTTTTATGCCTTGCTTGTGGTATTGGTTCTTGGCGCTGTTTTGTTTAAGGACTTTTCTTTACTGACAACATTTGCTTCCGGACTGGCTGGCATTGCACTCCTGTGTGGAGTTATGTCCGTGCTGGTGGTTTTGGTGTTGGCAAGCGACCAGAAGGAACAGGACTGGCGAGACTTTGCAACCGAGCATTGCAAAGTTATTGAAAAAAGAGAAGGTGCTACCACGACGGGAGTGGGTGTTTCACTAAAAGGTCAGGCTGGTGTTTTTATTGGAGGAGAACCTGACCAGACAGGGTATCTCTGTGACGATGGTATAACGTACTGGAAGAATGAATAAATACCGTGTTGTCAATTTTTCTATAACAGTAAATTTAATAAGAGGTTGAACATGAATCTTGATAAAAACTTACCTGCTTTAGTAATGAAAAATGTTGAGGATAACATGGGGGTTATTACCAAATATCTCAAGCAAACAGAAGATAACGCTCTTGTATTTATTATTGGAGAAACAGGGTCTGGTAAATCCTGTTTGGCTGAACTTGAGTTTCCGGATGCTCTCTACCCGACTGCTCAACAATTTGAAGAATGTGATCACATTTCGGAAATGTTCACAGGTTTTGATGTAGTGATTGATGACATTTAATGAGATGGTCACTCCCTCCTTCCCAGTACTATGCTGAGGACAGGCTTTCATTCGGAGAACCATCATGGAAAACATTGCGCTTATTGGTATCGATCTGGGTA
>NZ_MTEG01000058.1:0-10721 GCF_002108615.1 Klebsiella sp. YJ | reverse complement strand
CGCGGGAATAAAATCCCATTCAGACGCCGGATAGATTCAAGCAAGCCAACTTGTCGTCAAAATCGGTGTTGCAAAAACGGGAGTGACCATAGATTCCGTTTTCTGAGGCGACCCCAATTATTTCGATAGGTTTTGAAACCGTTTATTTTCCAGGTAACGCTGTTTTTGCTCTGGTCATCCATGATAAAAGAATAAACTTCAGCGAAGCGGGCAGACTGCAAAGGTGCAGATCGACATAACGAAGCAAATAGTCCGTCTCCAACTGCTGAAGAAAAAATATCTGCCTCATATGAACTTCTGACCTGTTTGATAACTTCATTATTTTAGCTTGCAAAAACACCCATCCTCCGGTTGAAAGGATTGAAGGGTGTTTTTTGGCTTAATTACGCTGACGCGATTTCAAACTTTCCAGCATTACCGCCGCAATAATAATCAAGCCTTTAACAACCTGCTGGTTGTAACCGGAGATATTCATTAGATTCATTAAGTTGGAAATAATACTGAGAATCATCACACCGACAATGGTGTTAACAACATTACCGCGCCCACCTGCCAGGCTGGCCCCCCCCACGACAACAGCCGCAATCACATCCAGTTCAAAGCCAATGGACAATACCGGCGATCCCACTCCGGTACGCGTGGAGGCCAACAGCCCCGCCAGGCCGCAAGCGAACCCACTCAGCGCGTAAACGGCGAATTTGTACCAGCCTACCTTGATCCCGGCGAAACGGGTCGCCGTTTCGTTAGAACCAATCGATATTGTTAAGCGGCCAAACACCGTGTATTTATAAATGAATTGCGCTAACAGTGCGAAAAAGAGCAGCACGTAGACCGGCATCGGTAATCCCAGAAAATACCCAATGCCAAAATCAACCAGCGTGACATCATCAATAAATATCGGCTGCCCCTGCGAGATAATCAGCGCCAGCCCCCGAGCTATCGTCATCATCGCCAGCGTGGCGATAAACGGCGCAATATTAAAGAGTGTCACCAGCACCCCGGCACCAGCGCCGATAATTGCCGCCACGGACAGACTGGCAAATACTGCAGGCCACAGGCCGATTTCCGGGATAAAAATCGCCACGGCCACGGAAATAAATGCCATAACCGAGCCAACGGATAAATCAATACCGCCGGTCAGGATCACAAACAACATCCCCAGCGCCGCCAGACCTAACGGTACGCTCTGACGCAGTACGTTAGTGATGTTGTCGCCGCTGTAGAATTTATCTGACAGGATCCCGGCGATCACCAACATTAAAATAAACACCACCAGCGTGGAATTATTAATAAGGAACGTGAGAGCCCGCGTCGAAAACTGGGGCATCACGTGAGATTGATTAACTTTTTCCATAGCGTCCTCGTTCAAACCAGTGCCCGTTTTGGAATGGCATGTTTCATAATGTTTTCTTCAGAGATCTCATCCCCAGTTAGCTCGCGAGTAATGCTGCCCTCGCTCATCACATAGACGCGATGCGATAAATGGATGACCTCCACCATTTCCGAAGAGATCAAAATAATGGCATATCCTCTTTCGGCAAGCTCATGAATAACATTGTAAATCTCAACTTTTGCTCCCACATCGACGCCGCGAGTCGGCTCATCAAGGATCAGCACATCGCAGCCTGTGTTGAGCCATTTTGCGATCACAACCTTTTGCTGATTACCGCCGCTGAGACTTGAAACAGGATGCTCAACCGAACCCAATTTTATTTTGAGCTTAGTGCGGTACTCCTCGGCAAGTCGTTTGTCCTGCTGGTGGTTAAGAATGCCTAACCGGTAACACACACTTTTCAGGTGGGACAGAGAGATGTTTTCGCGAATGCTCTGGCTGAGAATCGCCCCCTGCTCTTTGCGGCTTTCCGGCACCAGACCAATGCCATGCCGCATTGCATCCGCCGGATGATGGATAACAATAAGCTGCCCGTTTTTGGTTATTGTGCCGCCGGACATTCGGTCAATGCCAAACAGACAGCGGGCGATTTCGGTGCGCCCTGCACCCACCAGTCCCGCCAGACCGACAATCTCACCTTTACGCACGTGTAAATTGATATCGTTAAGCAGTGAACGGGTCGACAAATTCGACACATTCAGAACTTCCTCCTGTTGGGGGATATTTTTTGGTGGATACAGGTTTTCAAACTTACGCCCCACCATAGCGGAAATAATATCGTCTTCGCTACAGGTTTTCGGGTCGAGATCGCCAACAGACTCTCCGTCTTTAATGACGCTAATCGCGTCAGCAATCATAAAAATCTCTTCCAGACGATGGGAGATGTACAGGATCGTCACCCCCTGGCCTTTTAACAATTTCAACTGACTAAAGAGGATCTCAATTTCCCGTTCGGATAACACCGCGGTTGGTTCATCAAGGATCAGTATTTTTACGTCACGTGCCAGCGATTTGGCGATTTCCACCATCTGCTGATACGCCACGCTCAAATCGCCGACTCTGTCTTCGGGTTTAATGGCAAAGCCCAGGTTGCTTAACACCCTAGCCGCTTTTTTATTCAGCGAGCTCCAGTTAATTACCCGATTACCCATTCCCAGATCGTCGAGAAAAATATTTTCCGCAACTGTCAGGTCCGGTGCCAGTGCCAGCTCCTGATATATAATGCCAATATGCCTGTCCCGGCTCTGCGCTGGTGAAGTGAAGTGAACCTCTTCGCCGTTAATTTGCAGCGTCCCGCCATCCCTGGTGTAAATCCCCGATAAAATTTTCATTAACGTCGATTTACCGGCTCCGTTTTCGCCGACGATCGCATGGATATCGCCCCGTTTAATTTTCAGGCCGATATTCTTAAGTGCATGAATCCCGCCAAAGCTTTTTTTCACCCTGTCGATGACGATTGCATATTCTTCCATCAAAACGCCCCCATTTACTCGTCGTTTTTCGGGTCGCAGGTGCGTGGGCTGCAGCCCGAAATCCTGAGAGTATAAAAACGTCTCCCCGGATTATCGGAGAGACAGGTAAATTAGAAAATGGCGTCCTTGTTATAGTACTTGCTCACATTATCTTTCGTGATCAAGATTGACGGGATATAGACGTAGTCCGGGAAGTCTTTTTGCCCGGCATTATATTTAGCAATAACGTCCAGGACAGTGCTGGTCAGCTGATCCGGGTTATTTGAAGCGGTTGCCTGGATATCACCACGTTGAACGGCTTCCAGACCTTTTTTATAGCCATCGTGAGAGAATACGCTGACGCTACCCAGTTTGTTTGCTGCTTTCAGTGAGAGCACCGCGCCAAGCGCCATATCATCCATCTCGCTATAAACGCAGTTGATCTTGTCCCCCTGTGCGACGATTAAATCTTCCATCGCTTTCAGGCCGCCCTGCTGGTCCCAGTTACCCCAGCCCTGGCTGACGATGGTAAGTTGTGTATGGTTATACTTCCGCAGTTGCGCTTCCATAACCCCACGCATAAAGTTGGTACGGCGCGCTTCACCCACCAGGTTGCCCTGATTGCCGCTAATAATGATGCAGTTCATTGGCTTATCGCCAAATTTGTTCACCGCATATTCGCCAATCAGAATGTTGTTTTTCATGTTATTGGCTTGTACGCGTGTGATGACTGGTGCGTCCAGCGAAATATCGCTGTCGAGCACGACGACCGGTACATTTTTGCTTTTGGCGATCTTAGTAATACGCATCCCGGCTTCGGGATCCTGTGGGTTGAGAATTAGGTAGTTAATGCCCTGAGACAACATATCTTCAACGTCGGAGATTTGTTTATTCAGATCGCCACGCGCATCGGTGGTGATCAGTTCATAGCCATGCTCTTTAGCATGGATTTTCATGTATTCCGTTAATCCATTAAAGAAAGCGCCATTAAGAGTACGGTTAGCAAAGCCGACCTTAATTTTGTCATCAGCGTGTGCGGTCACGGAAATGGCCGCAACGGCAAGCGCTATACCCAAAACCAACTTTTTCATCGTATTTTCCTTATGTAGGTTACACAGATAACCGGGGTATCCGGCAACACTGCGCCACCGGATACCGACGGATTCTTGAATAAAGTAATGCGCGATTAAGAACGCAGCATTCCCCGGGCCTCTACCTGTTGCCGGTATTGCAGACGGAATTCCTGCAAACGCTGCTGCAGAAACGCCTGCTGCGAGCTATCAGGGAGATAACGCTGCCGCTCCTTCGGTTTGGCGCAAACCAGTTGCTCATCGCCCCCTGTCACCAGCCAGGCCAGGCGTGCCGCGCCAAGCGCACCGCCAGCTTCGCCGCCTTCATGGGTGATAATCGGAATATTCAGCACATCGGCAATCAACTGTGCCCAGATGGCACTGCGTGCCCCCCCGCCCACCAAAGAACATTCTGTCAGTTCAGCGCCAGCCTCATACAGTACCTGCAGACCATCCATCAGACCGAAGGTAACCCCTTCAATAACTCCATAGCCTAAGCGGGCGCGGTCCACATCATGTGTCAAATGACTGAACGCTCCATATGCATAAGGATCGTTGTGTGGCGTGCGCTCACCGGAGAGGTAAGGCAAAAACAGCGGCGCGGTATGACGCTTTGCGGCACCCAACTGCGCAACTTCCGCCATCAGCGTGACCTCATCGCAGTTCAGCAGGTTACACAACCAGCGCAGCGCACTGGCTGCAGTCAGCATTACGCTCATCTGATGCCAGCGCTGCGGCAGTGCATGACAAAACGCGTGAACCGCCGATTGCGGATTCGGACGGAAGCGATCGTTAACCACAAACAGTACCCCGGAGGTTCCCAGTGAAATAAAGGCATCTCCCGTTTTCACTGCGCCAATGCCGACCGCACTGGCAGCGTTATCACCACCGCCGCCCGCGAGCATGATATTTGACGGCATACCCCATTCGCTGGCAACAGTATCTTTTAACTGCCCGCCAGGTTCTGAACCCTCAACCAGACGTGGCATCATGCCCCGGTTCAGTCCGCAGGCAGCCAGCAGACTATCCGACCAGTCCCGACGCGCCACATCAAGCCAAAGAGTGCCCGCAGAGTCCGACATATCGCTGATGAATTCCCCGGTCATACGCCAGCGCAGATAATCTTTTGGCAAGAGAACATGGGTAATCTGGGCAAATACGTCCGGCTCATGCTCCGCCACCCACAGCAGTTTCGGCGCGGTAAAGCCCGGCATTGCCAGATTGCCTGCCACCTGATGCAGTTCCGGCGCACGCTGCGTCAACAGTTCGCACTGCGAAGCGCTGCGGGTGTCATTCCATAAAATGCAGGGGCGCAGTACATTACCATGCTTGCCGAGCAACACTGCGCCGTGCATTTGCCCGGACAGACCAATTGCCCGCAACTCCTGCCAGCGTTTTCCAGCCTGAGTACGTAACAGGCCCATTGCCTGGTTCAACGCCCGCCACCAGCTTTCGGGATCCTGCTCTGAAAAATGAGGCCGAGGCCTCTGAACCGTGAGCGGCACGCCTGCCATGGCGACAATTTTGTTGCTGTCATCCAGTAGTAGCGTTTTGATTTCTGATGTTCCAACATCAATACCCAGATACATAGCATCTCCTGTCAGATTATTGTCAGCTGTGCCTGCGGCTGTTTTACCCACTGCTCCAGTGAACTGACCTTGCGACGCAATAGCGACAGAAATTCAGGTTTGTTCGCCAATTCTGCAAACAGTGTTTCATCCGCCACCCAGGTCGCCAGCGGATCTTCACTGGCGAACACCTCGCGTACCGCTTCCGGACGCATTACGCCATCCTCATAGGAATACGGCAGGGTGCCTTCGGCCCAACGTTTTAAGAAGAGGAAGAACAGTGCTGGTAACACTGCCGTCGCATCTGGAGTTGCGCCGCGCTGGTAGCAGCTGATAAGCGTCGGCGTGACCATCCCGGGAATTTTAGAAAAGCCGTCTGCCGCCACGCGCTGGTTAGTATCTTTGATATAGGGATTGCCAAAACGCGCCAGTACCATATCGCGATACAGTTCCAGATCCAGCGGACTTGGGGTGAGGCATGGAATAACGTCCTGAGTGATATATTCCCAGGCCATCTGGCGGATCGCTTTCTGGCGGGTACTTTCGTCGATATAACTCAGGCCTGTCAGCGTACCGGCCCAGGCGATGCAGCTGTGAGTCGCATTGAGTATACGAATTTTCGCCTCTTCCCATGGAAGTACGGATTCCACCAGTTCAACGCCCACTTTCTCCAGTGACG
This sequence comes from Klebsiella sp. YJ, assembly GCF_002108615.1. NCBI lineage: Bacteria > Pseudomonadati > Pseudomonadota > Gammaproteobacteria > Enterobacterales > Enterobacteriaceae > Klebsiella > Klebsiella sp. YJ. Next base: position 4,560 of record NZ_MTEG01000058.1, on the reverse strand, counting down.
GACGGCCATTGATAAAGTCATCTTCAATGACCCACTGAATGAAGGATTCCCCCATCACTGGTACAGCGTCTTTCTTACCGGTTGCTGCCAGCACCCGCTCGGCAACATCCGGCGTCGGACGCGGCGTAATACGGTCTACCATAGTATTTGGCGATGTAGTGTTGTTCTTCACCCAGTCGTGTAGTGCAATTTCACCTTTGGTTTTGAGGAAGGAGAGAAATCCGTGGCGGAAACGTTCGCCGTTATGCCGCAGGTTGTCGCAGCTCAGTAGCGTGACCGGTTCACCATGGACCTCCATACGCTCTTTCAGAATACGGGTTAGGGCGCCGTACAGAGTGCAAATACCGCCGTTAATGTCGGTTTTGATATCCGCTTGCTGGCTGTCAAGTTCATGTTCAGGAGTCAGATAGTAGCCACTCTCCGTGACGGTAAACGCAATCACCCGGGTCTGTTTGTCCGTGCCCTGCGCCACCAGTGCGCTGATATCCTCATCCCACGGTAACACTTTATGAATAGATGTGATGGTTTCGTAGTTACGTTCGCCTTCCGGCGAGACGGTCTCCAGCACGTATTCCCCGTTCTGTGCAGCAAGTGCTGTCAGAAAAGAAGTCAGATCCCCACGAATATTCCCCAGCGCAATAATCCAGCTATCATCACCCTGTTGCATCAGTTTGTGCAGATACCACGCCTGATGAGCACGATGAAACGAACCTGCGCCAATATGCATCCACACCGATTTTTCACTATTCATTACATCCCCCATATGTGAGCAATTAATCTTTAAGAGGGCATATGCCCACTTTTTATTGGCAGATGTTAGGATTTCCTTAGGCTAATTTCTGCGACACAATTCACATAAGCTGGCATTTGCTCGCTGATGGTACTTTTGCGCAAGTAGTGTCGACAGAAAAAACAAGCCCGGGTAGAATGTCACTTAGCAACGCAGGAACTCGAACTATGAACAGAGAAGAAAAAAAACAGGAGCTTGCCGCCCGGGCTGCGTGGATGTATTACGTTGCCGGGATGACGCAGCAGGAAATCGCCAGGGCATTAGGAATGTCGCGCCAGATGGCGCAGCGTTTGGTTTCGGGCGCTCGCGAAACGGGCATGGTGTCGGTCGGCATCACCCATCCGGTTACACACTGTATGAAACTGGCACGCCAACTACAGGATAAATTTAGTCTGTCTTTGTGCCGCATCGTGCCTTCCGTTGGATTAGAAAACGACGCGATTCAGCAGATGCTGGCAGTGGAGGGCTCGGAGGTGATGGCGCAGTTTATTGGCGATGAGAAGCCGCGAGTCTTTGGCGTTGGCTCCGGTAAAACGCTGCGCGCCGTTATTGATGCTCTGCCTCATTACGATCGCCCGCAACATCAATGTGTATCACTGATTGGCGCGATTGCCCGCGACGATTCAGGTACCCGTTACGACGTACCACTCAAAATGGCGGAAAAAATGCGGGGGAAATATTTCTTCATCCCGGCACCACTATACGCAGAAAATCTGGAAGACAAGACAATGTGGTGCCAGCATCCGGTTTACCAGCGCGTCGCCATCCGGGCGCTCAATGCTGATATCACTTTTATCGGGATTGGTGAAGTCGAGTTAGGTGGTCCGTTAAATGCCGAAGGGTTTATTACTGACGCCCAGGTACAAGCATTAAAAAGCCAGCATGTGGCAGGTGAAATGTTAGGTCATTTTATCAATCATTATGGTGAGCGTCTCGCATCAGAACTGGATGCGCTGCTTACCAGCGTCCCGCTAACAAGTCACACCGGGCGCCAGATTATTGCTTTCTCCGGCGGAGCCAGGAAATATCAGGCTATACGTGCTGCACTGATCGGCCAGTGGATCACCGGACTAGTCACCGATGAAGACACGGCGCTGAAACTACTGAAAGAGTAAAAAGCCGCCTTCATTGAAGGCGGCTTTGATAACATGATAAAGCCAGGCATTACCATGTTTAATATCATTAGTGTTATGCTCCGTGTAACATTTGATATTCCTGTCAATGAGCCAGGATGAATACAAACATTAATCAATTTTACTTACTGCGGCGGATCTAGCTTTTAAAGAAATAGTAAAAATGCATCTCTGAATGCGCCTTACTTCAGAAAATTAAACAAAAGAGGCGTGACGTATCACGAGAGCGATATGCTGTTAGACATTTTTTTCCAGTCCACATAGGTTCTGGGAGGAAGTGAAATTAGCAAATCAGCAAATACGTGCTGAATTATTTTATGAAGTCTGTGACAGCCTTACAAGCTTTGCCTCTTACATGCGAAAACTGGTTAAATTCAGACCTTACGATCTTGGTTTTGATCCCTATTTTTTCATTTATGGTCAGGCCATTGATATCGTCAGAAATGAAGGTCTGGTGAGTACACTTAAAAAACTCAACATTTTTAAGATGAATATTGGCCTTGAATCAGGATCTGACCATACGTTAAAAATGATGAAAGGCAAGAGAGATTCAGTTGATGTGAATTATGCAGCGCTGCGAAAACTCAAAGAAGCAGGTATCTATGTATATAGTTCATTCGTTCTCGGGACTGAGTTTGAAACGGACTCAACGTTAAGGGGAACTATTGAGTGGATCAAAAAATCATACATGAAGGATTAATTAGTGATATAGAGATAGGGGTCTGAGGGCCAATGGAACGAAAACGTACGCTAAGGAAATAACCAATTGTTATAATTGATATTATTCATTCTTCTCTATGAACTGAAAGCCCGCACTAAGCAATGTTTTAGCCTCAAATGACTTTTTTACCTACCCAACTAACGTAACGATCGCACATCAGGTCGTTTTTCAACCGCATAGTGACACCTGCACTCACATGCGAGAAAACACATATGATTTTGACTTCTTGTTTTGGTGGAGAGACAATACCCATTCATAGCAGGAGTACATAATGCCAGAAATTGCATCCCTACAACTTTTCAAAATACTATCTGATGAAACCCGCCTGGGTATCGTGCTACTGCTCAGGGAGATGGGGGAGCTGTGCGTATGCGATCTCTGCACAGCGCTGGAACAATCACAACCCAAGACCTCCCGCCATCTGGCGATGCTTCGGGAAAGTGGCCTGTTGCTGGATCGCAAGCAGGGGAAATGGGTTCATTATCGCTTATCCCCGCATATTCCTTCCTGGGCTGCCCTGGTGATTGAGCAGGCCTGGTTAAGTCAACAGGACGACGTACAGGCCATCGCCCGTAAGCTGGCATCGGCCAACTGCTCTGGCAGCGGTAAGGCTGTTTGTATCTAAAAATTTTGCCTGTACATATATGTTTTTACGAATATGAGGTGTTAAAGATGAAAATGTTAACGGTGTTTGATCCGGCGATGTGCTGCAGTACCGGCGTTTGTGGTTCAGATGTCGATCAGGTTTTGGTCAATTTTTCTGCTGATGTGCAATGGCTGAAAGGGCGTGGGGTTCAGATCGAACGTTATAACCTGGCGCAGCAGCCTATGAGCTTCGTTGAGAACGAAAAAGCGAAAGCATTCCTTGAGGCTTCTGGAGCTGAAGGGCTTCCGCTGCTGTTGCTTGATGGTGAAACGGTGATGGCCGGGCGATACCCAAAACGCGCTGAACTGGCTCGCTGGTTTGGTATACCGCTGGAAAAGGTGGGTTTAGCTTCCACCAGTTGCTGTGGTGGTAAAACTTCCTGTTGTTGAGTATGTCAGGAGGACATATGAAATTCTTAGAGAATATCCCGTCTTACCTGTTTTTCACCGGTAAGGGAGGTGTAGGCAAAACTTCGATTTCCTGCGCAACGGCTATACGTCTGGCTGAACTGGGAAAGCGTGTTCTGCTTGTCAGTACCGACCCGGCTTCCAATGTCGGTCAGGTATTCGATCAGACTATCGGTAACACTATCCAGCCCGTGACTGCTGTGTCTGGTCTTTCGGCTCTGGAGATTGACCCGCAGGACGCCGCCCAGCAATACCGCGCCAGAATCGTTGACCCTATTAAAGGTCTTTTGCCTGATGACGTTGTTAACAGCATCAGTGAACAGCTTTCAGGAGCTTGTACGACAGAGATCGCTGCATTCGACGAGTTTACTGGCTTACTGACTGACGCTTCTCTGCTGACCCGCTTTGATCACATCATTTTTGATACTGCCCCAACTGGCCACACTATTCGCCTTCTTCAGCTTCCCGGAGCCTGGAGCAGCTTCATCGAAAGTAACCCGGATGGTGCTTCCTGTCTTGGTCCAATGGCTGGGCTGGAAAAACAACGCGAGCAATATGCTCATGCGGTTGAGGCATTATCCGATCCTGAACGAACTCGCCTTGTGCTGGTCGCGCGATTGCAAAAATCAACACTGCAGGAAGTCGCTCGTACTCATGACGAATTATCAGCTATTGGCCTTAAAAATCAGTATTTAGTCATTAACGGTGTCCTGCCTGCGAGCGAAGCAGAACGTGATGCACTGGCCGCTGCAATATGGGGTTCTACGCCGGAACCGCCGAAATTTCCGTTACGCCATTTCAGCCCGCCTGCTAGCGCATCCAAGGGACTGTTTGGAGAACGGAAATAGTGCCCCCCCTCCGAG